>CALLYK010000109.1 GCA_937858365.1 uncultured Isosphaeraceae bacterium
GGGGATATCGCTCCACAGTCGGCGGCGCTTACAGCCGCCGGGCGCGACCGGTGTGCAGTTGACCGCGCGGTCGCAGACGGGCATGCGCCGCCGTGAACCATTCACGCGCTGCCGACGTGTCGCGACAATTCCGCGCAACGCGCTCGCGCGCTTCGTCGCGCGTCGCTACAGTCGCTTTGATCGGTTCGTTACTCGCGCGTCAATCGCCTTGCGGATCAGTGAGTCGCGGCGCGTGGCACAGCCCTCGCTATGTCGAGGATGCGATCGCCCTCACGATTGCTCCAGACCAACCGACCAGAAAGGCTTCACGAACATGACGCAAGCATCCAAGATCTTCGCCGCCGCCGGCCTCGCGCTCGCGATCGGCACGGCGCTGCCCGCGCAGGCCGCCGTCATCGACCTCGGCTTCATCCTCGATGAATCCGGCAGCATCAGCTCGAGCGAGTTCGGCATCATCCGCAGCGGCCTGTCGACCGCGATCAACACGCTCGTCCCGATCGGCGGCGCCGACAGCTACCGCATCACCGTGGTCAAGTTCGACGACACCGCCGAAGTGGTGGTGAACAAGGTGCTGATCAACAGCGCCGCCGCGCGTACCTCGGTCGCCAACGCGATCAACGCGATGTCCCAGCAAGGCGGCGCCACCAATTACTTGGCGGCGTTCGACCTGATGCGCACGACGCTCGGCGCCGGCATCGGGACCGCCTATGTGAACTTCGCCACCGACGGCGAACCCAACCGCGGCGGCTGGGACCCGGCCGAGGAACGATTCACCAACGAAGTCGGCCTTCGCTTGGTCCGGACCGTGGACGACCTGTCCACGCCCCGTACCGACCTTCCCACTCCCACCCCCAACAACCCATCCGAGCTGAGGGAAACACCATGACTGAGGCCCGTTTGAAGTCGCTGTTCGAGAAGCTGCCCAACGAATTGAAGGCACTCGCCGAGGCACCCGGCAAATGCACGTTCACGAGAGAGCCCGGCGGCCCCTGGCAGCCCGCAGGGAACACTTGCCGAAACGCGAATTGCACATGTCCTTATCCCAGCCCCATCCTCTTCAAGAAGTTGCGCGAGGACGTCCTTCTTCCCGGCACGGGTGGACTGGAAGTACAAGTCCAAGGTTCCTTTCAAGGGTCGGTGACCCTTCGCGTCCCGGGCGAAGTTCATACGCCGCGCGATCGAGACAATGACGACGCTCACACGGCGCCGTTGAGAGGTTCGTTTGTCGTTTTCGTGCCCGAGGCGGAAACGCTCATCACCTGGACTGACTGCGAGTGCCCGGACGTGGATGATTGACACTCGGCCCATACCGAGCAAGGCCCCTGGGCCTTCGACCAAACTCGAAGGCCCGCCATCCAGTGACTTCAATCACACATAGATACGATAGGTTTGATTCATCAGTGGGGCCTTTAGGCCCTTGTCCTTTGAAACGCTATTTCGCGTGAAGAAGTGAGCGGGCCCCAGAAGTCCCGCGACGCTCGGTTGCCCAGCTCATGGCAACGCGCGACCGGTGGCCTTACCATTCCATGTGGGGCGATGACCCACCGGGACCGCGTCGACTCCCGCCCGACAAGACCACCATGAGTGATGCCACGAACGACTATGACATTTTCATTTCTTACGCACGGAAGGACAATCGTCCCATCCAGCGGGCCTATCCGTTCGGCTGGGTGACGGCCCTTCGTGATCACATCTTGGCCGACCATCGCCGGTTCTCGACCGGGCCGTTGCGGGTCTTCCTCGATACCGACGAGGTCCGCGACATGGACGATTGGCGGCACCGCATCCTCGGGGCGCTCCGACAATCCAAGGTGCTCCTTGTTTGCCTTTCGCCGAACTACTTCGCAAGCGAACCCTGTCGCTGGGAGTGGGATGAGTATGACAAGCGGCAGGCGTTGCGGCGCGTGGGCTCGGAGGGGGTCGCTTCCGTCTACTTCGTCGAGGTCCCGACCCCGACCGACGCAGCCTCGAGAGAGTGGCTCGACCTGGTGCTTCGTGGCAATTTCACGGACATCCGCCCCTGGTTTCCCGAGGGAGCGATCGCCCTGCGGAGGGAGGAGGTTGGGGACCGGCTGGCCCGATTGGGCCAGCGCCTTTGGGAGCGTATGGACCGTGTCCGCAAGGCCCGCGATGTCCCGGGCAATCTTCGGCGATTGAGTCCCTACTTCGTGGGACGCGGCGAAGAGCTCCGGCGGCTGCACGAGCAGACGCGACTGGGCACGGTCGGGTCCATCACCGTCGTCCACGGACTGGGTGGGCAGGGGAAAACGGAATTGGTCCTCGCCTACGCTCACGGGTGGTCCCACGCCTTTCCGCTCGGGACCTGGATGCTTCCCGCTGAAGGCCGGAGTGAACTTCTACCGCTGCTGGGGGAACTCGCCTCCCTGCCCGAATTCGGCTTCGACCCGAGCGCGGGTCGCTCGCTCCCGCCGGATCGGCTCGGTCGCGCTGTGCTCGTGGAGCTTCGTCGGCGAGCGGGGACGATCAGAGAGTCCGAGCCGGACAAGAGCGCGTCCGCATTGATCATCCTGGACAACGTCTCGGCACCCGAACTGCTCGGAGACGCACAACTGAGTCTCTTGCCTTCTGACGATTGGCTGTCCATCGTTGCGACGACTCGGCTGGGACGAGAGGCCTTTGGGAACTCGCCAACGGCCGTCGTCTTCCTGCCGGTCGATTCGCTTAACGAGGACGACGCCCTCAGCTTGGTTCGCGAGCATCAGCCTTCTCGCGATGACGCGGGCCGGGTCGTGTACGACCGCGCGCTCGGGACGCCTCGTTTCGAGTCACAAACCGAGGAAAGGGCCGCTTTGGGACTCGTCCAGGAACTCGGCGGGTTCGCGCTCGCGGTTGAGCAGGTTGCCGTTTTTCTGGGCCTTCATCCCGAAGTTCGCCCCAGCGCACTTCTGGCGCGGTGGCGAAAACCGGGCCCCGTGCCCACCGGCGGCCAGACAGCTGGCCGCGCGGACACAAGAGAGGTCGTCACGCCGAGCGGGCAATTGGACATGGTTTTGGGGCCCACTCTCCAACATCTCGATGCCCTGTCGTTGACGGCCCTCCATCATGCGGCCTTGCTCCCCGGTGACATTGTGCCTTGGGGCTGGCTCCAGGAACTCAGCCTCGCCCGTCACCCTGAGATGGCCGACACGGGCCCCGACCTTCCGAGTCCCTGGGAAGACACCCGGCGAACGCTCTTGGGGGCGCGACTCCTCACACCCGGCGATGACCCCGAAATCGCGCGGCTTCATCGACTTGTCGGGTCCCATCTCCGGGAAAGGAACCAAGACCTGGAAGCATGTTCGGATCGGGTGCTGGCGTTCGTGACAAGTCGGGCGAAACAGTACGAGGTGACGTCTCATTGGGAACGGGGAGGTGGGACCCGAGAACTCAGGGCGATCGCCGAGTACGCGCTTCCGTTCCTCCGGCGCAAGGAGCGACAAGGCGTGGACCTCGTCGTCACGATCGCTCGTGGTCTGGTCGCGCACTGGATGATCTTCCTCGCCGAAGACCTTCTCGGTCAGGCTCGCGCGATCTGTGAACGCGACCCGGCCGGACGCGGGGCCCAATACCCGATCGTCCTCAACGCGTTGGGTCATGTCCTCCGCGAACAAAAGCGCCTGGCGGAAGCGCGGGCCGTGATCGAAGAGGCACTTCAGCTTGAGTGCGCGCACGCGACCGTCGATCAACTCGCGGCGGCCCGATGCGAAAACAACCTGGGAATGACCCTCCAATCGCTCGGCGAACTCGACGGGGCCGAGCGATCCTATCAAAGCGCCCTTCAACGCTTGGAAGCCCGCGTGGTTACGGACATCGAGATCTTGGTCCTTCGAGGGATCGTCCAACACAACCTCGCCGACCTTCATCTCGCCCGGCATCGACATAAGGACGCGGAGGCTGGTTTTCAGAGAGCGCTCGCCATCTTCAAAGAAGACCTGGGGACGACCCACCCCTATTCGGCGACCGCTCTTCAGAACCTGGCGCTCCTCCACCTTCGATCCGGCCGGCCGGCAGGCGCCGCGGACCACCATCGCGAGGCGATCCGAGTCTTGTCCGCTGTCTTCGGCGAGGACCACACGCGAACCGCTTCCGCCCGCGCATTCCTAGCGGGCGCGTTGGCGAAAGCCGGTGCTTACGAGGAGGCCGCCAAAGAAATGGGCGCGGCGATCCAGGTGTACGCGCGAACCGAAGAGAGGGAGAGGTTCGGACTCCGCTCCCTCGACGACCTCGTGTCCGACTACCTCACACTGCTCGCCCACGCGGGGCGGGGACGCTTGGAGATGCAGGTCGCCTTGCGGCTCCTCGGTGTCGACATCCGAATCGACCCCACCCGGTATCTCCGCTTGCATCTGCGTGCGTTTCGCGAACGGTATCATCTTGCCTTGGATCAGTTGCATCAGTACATTCGGAAGATGCTCTAACATCCGCGGCGCTCGTGCGAAGAAATGCCCTATTCGCGAAAGGGACCCCGAAATGAGTGGGAGTCGTTCCGAATTGCGGACCCCGAGCTATGAGTCCTACGGCGGGGGCGTCGGTGGAGGTGGAGGTGGAGGTGGAGGCGGTCCGGGGTGCGGCTGGCTCATCGCCATCATCGCCCTGATCCTAATTCTTATGAATATGTTCCGATGATGAAGTCGGCCCGCGACGAAGTGCTCTCGGACCTACGATGAAGCGGTCCGCACGCGCGGTCCCGCGAAGTCCACTTCGAGGGGCCCTTGGGCTCAGCCCGCCTTGGGCCAGGCCCGGTGTTTCTGCGACGTCTTGTCCGTGTCAGCAGACTGGACGTCTTCCCAGAGGTCGCGCAGGCTCTCTTCGAACGGCACTACCGGACGCCATCCGGTCTCGCTGGAGATCCGGCCGATATCGGCGCGCGAATCGCTAGGGCCTCGCGCCCCGATTTCCTTCGACGACTCGATCGTCACGATCCGGCCGCTCAACTGCTTGAGCACGTCCAGTCCCTTGCCGACCTTCCTCGATTGACCCGTGCCCACATTGTACACGGTGTTGGCGCGGCCGCGCTCGGCCAGTGCGATCAAGGCACGCGCCACGTCGCGCACGTCGATGAAGTCGCGTCGGGCCTCCAGGTCGCCCACCTTGAGCTCAATACTGTCCGCTTCCGAGACCGCGAGCGCCCGTGCGATCCGCCCAAATGCCTGCGAGGACGACATTCCTGGCCCGATCGGATTGAAGACGCGAGCGATCAGGGTCTCAACGGGCGGTCGCGCGTGCAGACCAGCCAACGACGCGAACCACTTGCTCAGCGCGTATGGGCCTTCAGGGTGGCAGGAATGGTCCTCGCGTACAGGCAAATGTGTCACCGGGACGGGCCCGTATTCGGCCGCCGAGCCAACGAGGACGACGCGCACCGTCTTCCCCGGATGCTGAAGGGCCCTCAAGAGGTTGATCGTTCCCATGGTGTTCACGCGGTAGAAGTCGGCCGTCCCGCCCGGGGGCGTCTTGCCGGCCAGATGAAAGACCACGTCCGGACGCAATCGACCAAACGCTTTGCGCACGCTCTCGGCGCAGGTGAGGTCGGCCGTCAGGAAACCGCGGTCGCGCGCCTCCTCGGGTCGTGACCGATCCATGCACACAATCTCAGACTTGGGACTAAAGGACTTTAGCAAATGCCGGCCCATGAAGCCCAGGCCGCCCGTCACCACGATCGTTTTCATCAGGCCGACTCCTTGGCCTTGAGGGCCCGAGTGGGGAGGAGGCGCGTGGCCGCGTGGAAGACACTCTCGGGGTCGAGTTCCGTCATGCAACGGTGGTGTTTCTCAGGGCAAACCGCTCGCTGGCAAGGCCCGCAAGGCAAGCGAACTTGGAGGTGGACCGCCATGGGATGATGGGTCCGCGTCCAGGCGATGTGGGTGGGGCCGAAGAGGGTGACGACCGGCACGCCCAAGGCGGTGGCGAAGTGGCGCGGGCCCGAGTCGGTCGTGATCAGCAAGGCCGAGCGATGCACGGCCGCCTTCGTGAGACCGATGGAAAGCGGCTGGTCGGCCAAACTCACTACCCTGGGCGTGTCGGCCTCGTGGACGATCGCGCGCGCGGTCTCGCGTTCGCTGGGCCCGCACACGACCAAGACGACGATGTCGAGATCGGTCACGAGCCGGCGAGCGAGGGTCGCGAAGTGGTGCGTCGGCCAGTTCTTGGCGGGGCCGAAGGCCCCTCCCGTGTTCAAGCAGACGATCGGTCGGCCATCGTTCAGCCCCAGGGCGAAGAAGGCACGATCGGCCGCGAGCTGGTCGGCTTCGGTGAGTGCCAGTTCCAGCTTGAGCGAATCAACCGGACAACCCAGAGCATGGGCCAGTTCGGCGTAGTATTCGACCTGGGGCACGGGCAAGAAGCGCCCACGATTGTCGAGCGGCGCCTTCAGGCAGTGTGTGAGCAGAGGCCCGCGCCCTCCGCGCGCGTATCCGACACGGTGTTTCGCACCGCTCAGAAAGGCCACGAGCGCCGAGCGAAACGAGTTGGGCATCAAGATCACGAGGTCGGGCCGTTCCGCGCGCAGGCGTTGGATGGCGGCCCAGCTCCGTCGCGTTGGGTCTTTCGCCTTGTGGTCGAAGAGGACGAGGTCGTCGAGCCATGGGTTGCCGTCGAGCGTCGCCGCGACGCTCGGCTTGATCACGCCGACGATGCGTGCGTTCGGGAAGCCCCGGCGGAGGGCCCGCAAAGTGGGTGTCGCCATCACTGTGTCGCCGATCAGGTTCGGACAAAACACGGCGATCCGACGGACCGTCGGCGAGAGCGGCGGGGCCAAGCGCGTTCCCTTCCGTGGGGCTCAGGCGGGGCAATGGGCCAGGACTTCGGCCACCGCCCGCTCGAGCGAGTCGCCCCCTTCGAGCACTTCCAGGCCGATCCGCAAGGCCAGCAGCGGTGTCGGGCCGAGTCGTGGGGCGCGTACTTTGACCAGGTCCTTCTGCGTGGTCAAGACCAGGTCGGCCTGCTCACGCGCCGCGAGGCCCGTGAGGTCTTCGATGTTCCGGCGATCGTAGGCGTGATGGTCGGGGAAGACGACGAACGCAACCGGCGCGACGCCGATGCCTTCCATCGTCCGGCGGAATCCCTCGGGATTGCCGATGCCGCAAAACGCAACGACGCGCTTTCCGGCGAGCTCGGCGATCGGCCGCGCGGCCCCGTCGCTGTCGAGAAGGTCCAAGGGGGTGTGGCGCGCTTCGACCCACACTCGCTTGTCGGCCTTGCGTTCGGCTTGGGCCCGAATGGCGGCTCGTCGTCCTCCGTCCACCAGGTCGGCCCTGGAAAGCACGACGATTTGAGCGCGGCGCAAGCTGGAAACAGGCTCGCGCAGCAGACCACGCGGAAAGAGGCGGCCCAGACCGAACGGGTCGAGGGCGTCCAGAAGGACAATGTCGAGGTCGCGCGCCAGACGTCGGTGCTGGAAGCCGTCGTCGAGGAGGATGAGTTGAGACTCCAGTTCATCCACGGCGATCCTGGCCAGTCCCACGCGGTCCGGACCTTGAAGATGGGGCACGTCGGGCAGGTTCTCTTCCAAAACGCGGCCTTCGTCGTTCAGCCCGGTCGACGTTCCGTAACCGCGACTGAGCACGGCCACGCGCACTCCATCACGACGGGCGCGGCGGGCGAGCCATTCGACCATCGGTGTCTTGCCGGTGCCGCCGAGCGTTAGATTGCCCACGGAGATGACGGGGACGGCCGCGTTGTGGACGCGTCGCCCGCCTTGGTCGAAGGCGCGATTCCGCGCCCACGCACCCACGGAATAACCTTGGGACAGGACGGAGAGACCAAGGCGCGCGAGAGCGGCGAAGGGGCCGCGGGTCGTCCCTTTGACGAGGGCGAGATAGGCTTCGCGGTCGATCCAGGGCACGAGAAAGAAGGCCCTCGGCGGGGTTGGGAAGGCCCGGTTATCATAGGGGCCGCCGCGAACGAGGCGACACCGTACTCTCGTCCGCGGGCAGCGTCAAGTAAGGGCCGCGTCATGCTCTGTCCCCCACTCCCACCCGCGCCGCTTGTGACCAACTGGGTCGAACGACATCGCTATCCGCCGAGCCTGGTCTGTCATTTGGTGGGCATCCCGGTGTCGGTACTGGGTGTCTTGCTCTTGCCCGCGATGCTTGCGTTGGCGTCGTGGCGAATCTTCGTCCTGGGATTTGGGCTCTTCACGATGGGTTACGGCCTGCAGTTTCTCGGCCATCTTTTCGAGTGGACCGAGCCGGGCGAGATCACGGCCTTGCGTCGGCTCGCGTCGCGACGATCGCGTCAGGGGCCGGGAAGGTCGGGGCCTTCGTCGTCCGGTTGACGCGGATGAAGGCGTTCTCTCGACTTGGGCTGGAGCGATCCGAGGAAACGCTTATAATCCGCAAACTCACCTCAAGACACACGTCTGCCTCAGTCGATAAACAGAAAAGACGGATTCGTGAGGGACCCGGCGTGGCGATCGGCCACCTCAGTCGCTCGCGGATCGATACTCGGGGCCCAATCGGGCGGCCAGGGATGGCGGCCCGAAGTCCTGACGTTCATCCCTTTATTCTCGGGCGAGCCTCGCCGGGGAAGATCCTGGGCGATCGTCAACAGGCGCACTAGTCAAGGACGGACTGGCATGCGATTGACCGAGTTGCGGGAGCGGAGTGTGCGGACGGCTTTGACGGCCGCCACCTTGGCGGCAGTCGCCGCCGGCTGCCACCAGGGCCCCTACATCGACCAGTCGAAGGTCGTCCCCGTGTCGGCCACGCGTGAAGCGTCCCAAGGCACGAAGGACGGGGCCGTGCAACGCGCCAATTGGGGCGGGCCTCAACTCCCGCTTCAGTTGCCCGACGTGCCGCCCCCGCGCACGACGAGCAACCCCGAAACGGACGATATCTGGGAACTCACGCTCGAAGACGCGATCAAGATCGGGTTGGACAATTCCGAGATCGTTCGCGTGATCGTGCTGGGTGCTCAGGGCACGCCAATTCAGGGTTTCGAGCCGCAGCCCCTGGGACCGCCGGAACCCGGACAAGGCGGCGGCATCGGCACGGGGAATACGGGCATCCTCGGCGGCGGCTCGCTGCAATCCGTGTACGACCCGGCGATCCTTGAGACCGTGATCGCACGCCAGCTCTCGGTCTTCGACGCCAACTTCACCACCAGCATCCTCTGGAACCGCAACGATGCCCCGTTTAACAATGCCCTGCAGGCCGGCACCTTCCTGGGGGCGGGGAACCGGTTCCCGGTCATCTTCGACCAGTATCAATACCAGTACAACGCGACCCTTCAAAAGCGCATCGCCACCGGCGGCAACGTGTCGGTCCAGAACAACATCAACTTCCTGTACTCGAACAGTCCGGCCAACGTGACCCCCTCGGCCTACACGACCAACACGCAGTTGCGGGTCAGTCAGCCCTTGCTCGGTGGGTCGGAACAGTTCGGTCCCAGCGGCCTGGAGGCCAATCGGGCCCCGATCGTCGCCGCGCGTATCGACGCGGACATCTCCGTTTGGAAGTTCAAGGCGTCTGTGATGGAAATGGTCCGCTCGATCGAACAGCAGTACTGGGCCCTCGCCCAGGTCCACCTTCAATACTGGAGCCGAGAGACGGCCGTCGAACTCGGCAAAGAGATCTATCGCAAGAAACAAGCGGAATACGATACGGGCAAAGGCGCCCTGCCCGACGTCGCCGAGTCTAAGGAGCAGCTCGAACGCTTTCAGCTCCAGATGCTCCAGGCCACCGCCGACCTGATCACGACCGAACGGCAGTTGCGGAACCTGCTCGGTCTGAAGCCCAACGACAACCGCCGGATCATCCCCGTGACGGCCCCCATTGAGGCGCGCCTGGTGCCTGATTGGGAGTCCAGCTTCACGCAAATGATGAACTACAACCCCGACATCGTGCGGGCCCAACTGGGCGTCCGGATCGCCGAGCTGAACCTGCTCGTCGTGCGTAACCAGCTCTTGCCCGCCCTGAACCTGGACGCCCTCTACCAGTTCAACGGCCTGGGCAAAGACCTCTCTTCCGCGATGGGCGTGATGACCGGCAAGTCGATCCTGGCCATCGACCCGAACATTTCGCTCTTCGAGCGGAACGCCGGCTTGAACACGAACCCGGCGCGTTACAAGAACTTCACCACCTGGCAGGTGGGACTGACCTTCCAGATGCCTCTCGGCTTCCGTCAAGACCTCGCCGCCACGAGGGCCGCGCAATACACGCTGCTTCGGCAGCGAGCCGGCCTTCAGCAGATCGTCCACCAAACGACGCACCTCCTTTCGCGGTACTTCCTGGAAGTCGATTCCAACTTCAAGCTCTATCGGACGGCGGTGCAGCTTCGCGAGGCGGCCGAGCAGCGGCTTGAGGCCCAGCGGAGTTTCTACGAAGTCGGTCAGATCACGATCGACCGCTATCTCGACGCCGTGAACCGTTGGGCCGACGCCTACGCTCAAGAGGCCCAGTTCCGCAACCAGTACAACACGTCGATCGCCGTGCTCGAAGAGATCAAGGGCACGCTGCTGGCTTACGACAACATCGCACTCTCGGAAGGGCCGCAACCGCCCAAGGCGTATGTCCAGGCGATTGACCAGCGGGCCGCCCACCGCCGCTTACCCGTGCCGCTCGACGGCCCGTACAAGCCCGAACCGCCGGCCGGACCGGTCGTGCCCGATCCGGTGAACCCGGCGCCATCGCGTGGTTACGAACCGCTCAGCCCG
>CALLYK010000110.1 GCA_937858365.1 uncultured Isosphaeraceae bacterium
GCCCGAGGAAGACGGCCCAACGGTCGTCGAGAAGACGGCCCGCGGCTTCCGCGTCGGCCTGGGAAATCACCTCGACCTCGATCGCGATGATTTGAAGGACGCTCTCGGCAAGAAACTCCTTCGCTTCCTCGATCGGCTACCCGACGGCTCCACGATCGACCTGGCCTTCGCCCGTGCCGACAAGCCCGCGCTCACGCAGCGCTATCGGGGCCCTGTTTCGGGTGCCCTTTGGGGCGTGCAAGAGACCTTCCCGGCCCTCACGCGCGAGGCCCTGACCGAAGCGATGAAGTTGGCTCGCCACGCCGAAAAGGAACACGAGAAGCACCAACTGCGTGACGAGGCGGAGGCGGAAGCGGTGGTCCGCCTGGCCGCGGTGGACCCACTCCTCCAGGGGATGAAGGTCGAGCGCGATGGGCGGACCATCCGTTGCGAGACGGACATCGTGGGTCATCTTCCCAAGGTGATCTTCCGTCATCGGTTCGCAGGTCTTTGGGACGTGGCGGCCCACGATCGCGAGGCCGAGAGGCTTCTGAAGGAGGCGCTCGGGTTGCGCAGGAAGATGCGCGAAGCCGGCGTCGCGGACGCGCGCCGCCGCGCGGCGCCCCATGAAGGGGCCGTCCTCTTCCGAGGCAAGACCGGCCCCTTTTGGCGATCCGACTTCACGCTCCTCGACGAGCTCGAACAGGAAACGCGCTCGAAGAACGACGAGGAATTCGGGGCGCTCGGCTTTCGGCACCTAGGCGACCTGGTCGCCAAGAAGCAGCGCGACATCGTGATGCGGGCCTATACGAGCGCTGACGGCCTGGTCCACGCCTGTTTGCTGGGCAAGCGCACGATGTACCTCGGTCTTGAGTTGTTCAGCCGCTTCGCCGACGGCTCGACCTTGACCACCACGACCAACGCGTCGATCGATAGCAAGCCCTTGCTGAGAGTCTTCGCCAAGACCTTTCCGGGCATGGGGGCGACCGAACTCCATTTGAAGCACCGCTGGGGCATCGAGCGCTTTCGGACGCGGAAAGGGACGTCCCCCGTCCCCTTCGAGCCGACCTTGTTGGACGTGGCCCGAGAATTCGACCGGGTGCTTTCGCTTCGGGAAGGGGTTGGTCTGCGATTTCGGATCATCGCGACGCCGCCGGGTGAGGCCCCCGCGAAGGTGCGCGCTGGCTGGATCGGCTGCGTGTTGCCGCTCTTCGGCACGACCGACGATGAGAGTGTCGGCGGGACGCAATCAGGAGTCGTCTCGCGCACCAAAGTGAAGAAGACCGAAGGGTTCGCCACCCGGTCGAGCGACGCGGTCGATGTGCTCGAGTCACACGACCCCGATGCCGCGCGCTGGTGGCGTGAGCGGGGGCCTGGTCTCCTGGGACCGGGGAAACTGTTCGTGTTCGACGCGAAGGTCTGTGAACTGGTGGGACCGGAGGGGTCGCCCTGAAGGCCCACGAAATCGCTGGGCCTGTCTCGGGGCGGCTGCGCCTCTGATGTCATAACGCGCGAACCCTGAAGTGAGTGAAGGGCCTTGCCGCCCCGCTCCATGTCCATCCGAGGTGTTCAATGTGCCACCTAAGGTGGCGCGACGGCTGACCATTCGCGCCCTTGGAGCTCGTCAGGTTGAGGCTTGACGATCTTGGCGATCGACCGTCCGCTGGGAGATGCGCCGTGAGATCGTGACCGAGCCTGGGTCAAGGACTCGCGGGTCCTCAACGATCGAAATCCTCTTGAATCTGGGCCGCTGAGCGGGCCGGGCGCCGCTCAGGTCCCGCCGCCCCGGCTGACGATCGTCGCGCCGCCCCGGCTGACGAGTGCCCCACCGTTTTTCGTCGACTGCTCCGCGGCCGTGCGATTGTTCATGCCGGTACCGCCCTTGGGGGTGAGGTTGCCTCCGCCCTTCGAGAGCAGGGTGGCCCCACCCCTGGAAACGATGCCGCTGCCGCCCTTGGCGAGAATGGTGCCGCCGGTCAACCGCCCCGTGACCGCCGAGGCCGACCCGGTGACGGTGTGGTTCTGGTTGTCCTTCGGCTGGTACGTGCCGGCGCTCTTGGTCGTGAGGGTGGGAACATATTTGAGCTCCACATTGCCGGAGCCGCTGCCGGAATATGTGGGCCGATAGACCCCCTTGCCGATGACGAGCCTGCCGATGTTCGAAGACGAAACGACGCCGCTCCGAACTCCTCTGCCCCCCACGATGGCCCCGGTAATCGTCGCATTCGCGATGTTCCCGGACCGCGCCCATACCACGCCCGAATAGTCGGCCTTGGCCGCGCTGCCGAGGACGTCGCCGTTGACGCGCAGGTTGTCGATCGTGTCGGCATCGATCCGGCCGGATCCCGGACCCGCACCCCCCTGGACGTCGCCGTTGACGGTGACGTTCTTTACGGCCGCGAGACAGAGAAAGCCGCTGTATAGGCCGAGACCGCCTGTGATGCCGCCGGTGACGAAGATGTTCTGGGCCGTGCCAAGGACCTGAAACATCCCCGAGGCATCGCCACGAGATCCTCGCACGACGCCGATAGTGGCCGATGCAACGCGACCCAGCGCGAGGAACACCCCCGATTCCTTTCCGTTTCCGCCCGAGATTGGGCCCATCCGGACGTTGTTGACGTCGCGCTGGACCAGCACCTTGCCCGAGGTCCGTCCACCGCCTCCGGCCAGGCCGCCCGCGATTGTCAGGCGGCTCGTCACGGCCCCGAAAAGCAGGCCGCCACTCCCCCCGCCCGGACCACCGACCACGTTGCCGCTGATTCGGACCTCCCGAGCCACGTTGGCCCCGCCGGCGCTCCAGTAGTTGGTGACGTAGCCGGACCACGTGCCCGGCCCGCCTAGGACGCTGCCGTCGACGACAATCGAGTCGGCCTGCCGCGCGACCCGGACCTGTCCGGAACCATCGCCCAACCCGCCCTCGACGTTCCCCGTCACATGGAGTGTGCCCACGAGGTTGCCGCGGCAATCCACTTGCCCGCTGTTCGCTGGGTCCAGGCCGATGATCCCGCCGAGGACCTCGAGCGAGCCGAGGTCCCCGTCCGTGCTGAGCCTGCCGCCGAGAATGTCCTTGCCGATCAGACCGGCCAGGAGGTTGCCGCCGGGATCGGCGGCCCCCGGAATGTCGCGCCGAGCAACGATCAGGTGACCATCGAAAGAGCCGGCGACGTACAGACTGATCAGGCTGCCATGCAGGACCGAGTCGACCGACCCCCCCGGGCCCTGCGTGACGGAGCCATGGTAGCCCAAGGAACCGAGCTTGAGCGACGAAAGCGCGACGGTCGAGCCGTCATTCGGGTCTCCGGCCTCGATTCGGCCGAGGTCCCCGGCCACCGACACCTGGAGCAGGTTCTTGTTCGAGGTGATCGCCCCGACGTTGACGCGGCCATCGGCCCCGGCGTCGGGCGGGTTGGTGTCGCGCACCTGCTTCACGAACGCGATCAGGTTTGGGTCGCCGAAGAGATCGGCATTGAGGGAGAGATTGTCATCGGTCGCGGCGTAGACGCGGAGGTCAACGCCGGCCCCGGCGTCACCCAGGCTGACCTGCTGAAGCTGCCGGCCCGAACCCGAGGGCGCGAAGTGCAGGTAGCCGTCGATGGCCTCGGCGGACGTGAACAGCGGTGCGTTGGCCGCGACCACGGCCGTGTCACCGTCGACATCGCGGAAGGCGACCGCCTGATCGTTCAGGCGTTGATACACGCCGTTCGTGGCGTCCGGGGTCGTCATCGAGATCGTGAAGTCGCTGGGGCCGCCGTGGTTCTCGCGAAGCACCTGGAGGTAATGCGTTCCCTTCTCGAGTGTGAACGACGGCACCTGGTACTCGTCCGCGGACGCTCCCCCCTCGTTGATCCCCCCGGTCAGGTAGACCCCGTCGAGCCAGACAAACGCCCCGTTGTCGGCCCCGAACTTGAGGTTGATGTTGACCGTGCGTTGCTCAAGAACGAAGGGATAGACGACGGCCGATTCCTCCAGGCCCTGCCCGGCCCCCCCCGAGACGGGCCAGCCCGTGGGGATCGTGGGGATCGGTGCGGACGACCAATTCCCGCGCGTCGGGGGGACGGCGACCAGCCAGGTCCCCAGACTCGGGTCGCTCGCCACGTCGGGCGCGGTCGTGAAGACCTGGTCCGGACCGTTGATCAGGTCGCCGAGGTCGGCGTAGTACCCCGGTGAATTGTCGGAGATGAGGATGGAAGGCGTGATCCGGGCCTCCAGCACCTCGAGCGCAAGACGAGGCCGGCGGGTGACGGATCGACGCGAGCGGCGAAACGGGCGGGAACGTGGCACGGGTGTTGGCTCCGGGTCGAGTTGGGTGTGCGAGCCCAAGAGACCAAGCGGGCGCGGAGGCGACCGAGGATCAAAAAAAACTGGAGGATCATCCATTTTGTGCTGGATTCCTCGTCCGCGATCACGATAGTCTCCTGGGACGGAGCGTGTAACGCCAAAGTATCGGCGAAGTTGTGGCGGATCGAAATGGACCGCTCGTCCGTGGTCTTGATCCATTACTGGGTTGGCCGTTTGAACGAAGGGGACGTCCGCGCGCGGGCCGAGTTGATTCGTTACGCCGACGAGCGCCTCGGAAGGCTGACCCACCGGATGCTGAAGGACTACAACCGAGTGGCCCGCTGGGAAGATAGCGACGACGTTCGTCAGAACGCTTCGATCCGGCTGTGGAAGGCGCTCGAAACGGTTTCGCCAAGAGACGCCGCCGACTTCTTTCGCCTCGCCGCCCTCCAGGTCCGACGCGAGTTGATTGACCTGGCGCGTCGCTATTTCGGACCGGAGGGGATCGGGGCGCATCATGCGTCGGACCCCGAAAACGGCCCGTCTTCGAGCGCTCCCGGGCACCTGCACGACCTCCCCGATAGCACCAACGAACCCGAGCGGATCGCTTCCTGGGCGGAGTTCCATCAACTCGTCGGCGCGCTTCCCGACGACCTTCGCGAGACCTTTGAACTCCTCTGGTATCAAGGGTTGACACAAACGGAAGCGGCCGAGGTGACCGGCGTCTCGGGGCCCACCATCAAAAGGCGCTGGCGCGAGGCCCGCGTCCGTTTGGCGACGGCACTCGATCGAGAGCCGCCCGGCTAGACGACTGACCAGCCGGCCCATCACCCCGACACAATCGCCAAGAGGTGCGCCGTGGGACTCGATCTCGAGCTGGACGCATTGCTCGCCGACTGGGAGGCGCGACGGGAGGCGGGCCAGGCGGTCACGCCGGAGGACGTTTGCCGTGATCGAACCCACCGCCTCGACGACCTCCGCGCGCTGATTCGCCGACTCCAAAGGCTCGATGATCTTTTGGAAACGACGGACCAGACCACCAACGACGCCGACCGCGCGGGCCGTCTACCTCCCGCGGGTCCCTTGTCCGTCGCCACTCGGTCGCGCTACCGCGTTTCGGGGTTCCTCGCTCGAGGCGGACTCGGAGAGGTCTATCTCGGTTGGGACGAAGAGCTCCAGCGCGAGGTCGCCCTCAAGTTCCTCCAGGATTCGGCGAAGGCCGACGCCTCTCGCCAGGCGCGCTTCCTCCGCGAGGCCTCGATCACCGCCAAGCTGGGCCATCCGGGTATCGTCCCTCTCTTCGGCGCGGGAGAAACCGATGACGGCCGCCCTTGCTACGCGATGCGGTTCATCGAGGGGGAGAGCCTTCACGAGGCCGTCGTTCGTTACCACCGGGCCGAGGCGGGCGACCCCGGACCGGGTGCCGGCGAGCGCTCGCTGGCCTTCCGAAACCTGATCGGGCGACTCGCGACCGCCTCTCATGCGATCTCCTTCGCCCACAGCCGGGGCGTGATCCACCGCGACCTCAAGCCGGCCAACATCATGCTCGGGCCGTTCCAGGAGACACTGGTCGTCGACTGGGGGCTCGCCAAGCAAGTCCGCGTCCCCTCACGACGCGGCGTCCAGGCCGACGCGGGTCCGCAACGCGATGTTCCCGACGAGTTGAGCGAGGTCTCGCATCTCGCCCCAATCGAGTCGGCGATCGACCCGCTCACGGATTCGGGCGCGGTCTTGGGGACCCCCGGGTTCATGGCACCTGAGCAGGCTGAGGGACGATGGGACGATGTTGGGACGGCCTGCGACGTCTACAGCCTCGGCGCCACTCTGTACTTCATCCTGACCGGGCGACCCCCCTTCGCGCGAGGGTCACTCGCCGAAGTGCTTCGCGATGTTCGGCGCGGCCGGTTCACGCCGCCGCGCGAAGTGAATCCGACCGTGCCGGCCGCGCTCGAGGCGATCTGTCTTCGGGCGATGGCGACTCGCCCGGACGACCGCTACCCCGACCCGCGAGACCTCGCGGCCGATCTCGAGCGATGGCTTGCCGATGAGCCCGTCTCCGCCCGACGCGAGCCGTTCTTGTCAAGGCTCGCGCGCTGGGGAAGACGTCACAAGACGTCAGTCGCCGCGGTCGCGGCGCTCGCGTCCACGGCGCTCGTCGCCCTAGCGGTCAGTACGGTCCTTCTGGGCCGCGAGCAGCGCCGCACAAACGCCGCGCTCGTCGAGTCCCGCGACAATTTCCGGCTCGCCCGCCAGGCCGTCGACGACTACTGTACGAACATTAGCAAGGAGCTCATCAACGAGCCCGGCGCGAGCGGTCTCCGCAAGCGCCTTTTCGCCACCGCCCGGGATTACTACGAGCGGTTTCTCCACACCTATGGTGCCGATCCCGGATTGACTTTCGAGTTGGGGACCGCCAATCGCCGCCTTGGGGACCTTATCGCCGCCACGGAGTCACCGACGGCCGCCGTACCGATTTACCGCCGCGCCGTCGCATTACTACAGACCGCCGTCAACGAAGGGAGTTCGGGCGAAGTGGCCGACCGTTTTCACGAGCTTGGCAACACTTGGGACGTCCTGGGCACGACGTATCACGAGGCTGAACAGTTCCCCGCCGCCGTCGATGCCTATCGACAGGCGATCTCGGCACTCGGCGAAGGTCTGAAACGGCAGCCCGCGCACGCCAAGTGCCTCGCCGAGATACTCAGCGCCCGTTCCAATCTCGCCACGGCGCTCACGCACCTTGACCGCGGCGATGAGGCGAAGGAACAGTTCCTCGAGGTCATCGCGGCGGGGACCGAACTCGCTCGGAACAGCCAGGAAAACGCCGTGGTTCGCCGCACCGTGGCCGCCGCCCACAACAACATCGCGCTACTCTGTCGCGCTCGCGGTCAGCTTCCTCTCGCGAAAGAACACCTGAGCCGGTCGCTCGAGATCAAGGAGGCCCTGCTCCGCGATCAACCGGAAAACAAGCACAATCGTTACGGACTCGCGGTCGCTTGCGTCAATCTGGGCGAGCTCGAAAACGACTTGAAACAGGCCGACCAAGCCGAGGTCGTCCTGAAACGGGCGGTGTCCCTCCTCGAGCCGCTGACAACGGACTTCCCCACCACGGTTTCCTATGGAGGCGCGCTCGTCGCGGCGTATCAAGGTCTCGCGCTCGCGCTCCGACAGATGAAGCAATGGCCGGAGGCCGACGCCGTGCTCGTGCGCGCGATCCGCGTCGTGGACCAGCTTGCCGAGAAGTACCCCACGCAGGCCGGCTACGCCTTCGACGCAGCGGCGACCCGGGCCGACCTCGGCGCGGTGAAGCTCGAAGAAGGCGACCTCCGAGCAGCCCTTTCCCTCTGTGACGACGCCTTGAAGACACTTGAATCACTCGCGGCGCCCGACGCCGAACGACTCGATGTCCCCAAGAGACTGAGTCAGACCAAGCGCACTCGCGACGAGGCCATTGCCGCGCTCGATCGCTTGGTCCCCCTGGACCCGTTCGAACCTTGACCGTTCACGAACCGGGCGAGCCACGGGAGCGATACAGCAACGCGGCCGAGGAAGAAACGCCGTGTCAGTGCGGAAGTCCGCACCCATTTCGTGCGACAGCGGTTGGGGGGGCTCGCGAGCGATTCGGTATGGGACGGCCCGCGCGTCTGGACCGGTGGTGAATGGCCTTTGGTCAGGCCTTGTTTTGGAAGTCCTTCATGAAGTCGGCGAGGGCCTGACACGATTCGGGCGGCATGGCGTTGTAGATCGACGCCCGGACCCCGCCGACGCTTCGGTGTCCGGGCAGGCCCACCATGCCGGCCGCTTGGGCCTCCGCCAGGAACCGCTTTTCCAGCGCCTCGTCGACCAGGCGGAACGTCACGTTCATCAACGATCGTGAGTCGGGCTCGGCGTGCCCCTTGTAGAAACCGCCCGACTGGTCGATCACCTCGTAAATGGGGGCGGCCTTCCTCCGGTTGCGTTCGGCCATCGCGGCCAAGCCGCCCAGGCCGTCGATCCACTGCAAGACGAGGTCCATCACGTAGACGCCGAACGTGGGGGGCGTGTTGTAGAGGGAGTCGTTCTTGGCGTGAGTGGAGTAACGGAGCATCGTGGGGAGGCCCTTGTTGGCCCCTTCCATGAAAGACTCGCGAATGAGGACCGCCGCCACGCCCGAGGGACCGAGGTTCTTCTGGGCCCCCGCGTAAATGAGGGAGAACTTCGACGCGTCGAAGGGGCGCGAGAGGACGTCGGAGCTCATGTCGGCCACGACGGCGACGTCGCCAAACTCGGGGAATTCGGCATATTGCGTGCCTTGAATGGTCTCATTGGACGTGAGATGGACATAGACCGGATTTGACGAAAGCTGGATTTCCTCGGCGCGAGGGACGCGGCGATGTCCTCCTTCCTTGGTGCTGGCCGCGACGTGGGCGTCGCCCAGCAAGCGCGCCTCCTCGAGCGCCTTGTCGGCCCAGGAGCCGGTCATGAGGTAATCGGCCGTCCGGCCAGGCGCCAGGAAGTTGAGGGGGACCATCGCGAACTGGAAGGAGGCCCCGCCTTGGAGGAAGAGCACACGGTAGCCGTCGCCAAGTCCGAGCAGTTTTTTGAAAGTCGCCTCGGCGCGGTGGTTGATCTCCTCAAATTGCTTGGATCGATGGCTGAACTCCATGATTGACATGCCGTGGCCGTGGTAGTCGAGGAGTTCCGCCTGGACTCGCTCCAAGACAGGACGCGGTAGCATCGCGGGGCCGGCGTTGAAATTGATGACCGTGTTCATGGAAATGCTCCTTCAAATGTGGTAGCACCACATCAAGGAATTGATTTTGGAAGGGGATAAATGGTCCCGGGGTCGAAGACGCGTTGGCCGGCGACCTGCCAATCCCCATCGCGCAGTTCGCGGAAGAAGCAGGAGCGATGTCCCTCGTGGCAGGCGCCGCCGACCTGGTCGACGCGAACGAGCAAGGTGTCGCCGTCGCAGTCCAGGTGGATCGAATGGACCTTCTGAACATGGCCGGAGGTCTCGCCCTTGCGCCACTGCGCCCGTCGCGAGCGGGAGTAGAAATGGGTCTCGCCCGTGGCGATCGTGGCGCGCAGGGCGGTCTCGTCCATCCAGGCCATCATGAGCACGGCGCCGTCGTTGGCGTCTTGAATGATCGCGGGGACGAGGCCCGCCGCGTCCCACTTCAATCTTCCAAGCCACTGTTCATCGTTGAGAGATAGGTCCATGATGGGTCGCTCACGCATGATTGGGTTTCAAGTGAAATGCCCATCGCGCAGGGTCGCGAGAAGGCCCTCGGCGCGGGCCCTTTCTTGGGCGGTGGCGGCCAGTTCGCGCGCCCGCTCGGCCAAAGAGGCAGCGAGGTCTGTATGGCCGGCCCCTGCAAGGTCCTCGGCGGCCTGGAGGGCGCGCCCCGTCTCGGGAAACCGTTTCAGGATGTCCTCATATGCTTGAAAGGCCTCGACCGGCCGACCTACTCGAGCGAGGACCTCGGCGGACCAGGTCTCGTAGGCCTCGCGGTGGTCCGGGTCGGCTCGTCCCGCCTTCGCGAGCCAGTCCAGTGCGGGGTCCGGCAGTCCTTGGGAGAGGGAGTCACGGACGAGCGCGGCGATGGCGTCCGTTGGGTCCACGTCGTGGTGGGCGTGTGGTCGTGGGCCGCGGTCGAGCCAAGCGGCGGTGATGCGGGCGGTCAATGCGTCGTTGCGTAGACCGGCGGCCGAGTGGGCCGCTTCGGCCAAGGTCGATTCTTCGAGCTTGCCGAGGTCTAGGTTGCGCAAGGCAGTCAGGCCCATGCAGGAGACGTCGGCCGGGTCCACTTCTTCCTCGCGCCTGGGAGTGATTCCCAAGCGGCGGCGTAAGCGCTCGAACGGGTAGGCCCCTTGGAGCGCGACGGCGGTCGCACGCTGGGCGAGTTGCTCGCGCATTTGGAGCACACCTTCCAACTTGACCGAGGCCACGGCGTCGCCCGCCACAGCGGCCGATCCGGCCTCAAGGGGTGAGCGGCCGTCAAGGCCGTGACGTGGCCAATGGACCCAAATGTGTTCGAGGCGATGTTCGAGGGCCTCGCGGACGAGTCGGGCGCGGACATCGTCGGACAGGCCGAGGGGCAATCGGAACGTCCAGAGGCCCGCATCGAGGAGACGCAAGGGGAGGGGGGTCACAGTGCGTTCGATGCTCGCGCGGCCGGGCCCCAGAAGGGCCTGGGCGTTGGCCAAGGAGGAAGGGTCGGGGCTGGAGAGCCGCCAAGAACCGGGGGCGATCACGAGAACGGCGAGGACCCGGGGCAAGTCGCGGGCCTTGAGAGATCCGTGCGCCTTGGGCATCGGTCGATCCAGCCACTCAAACGCATGGGCCTGAGGGGCCGTCCCGATAGGGTCAAGCGAGACGGCCCGCAGGTGCCAGGATGGGTCGGGGGAGGCCATTTCGGGTTGGTTGATCTCGACCCGGATCGCGTGGCTCAAGTCATCGGCGAGGTCTTCGGCGCCAGCCCCGGCGCGAAGGACCTCCGCGAGCGTCCAGGCATCGGCGGCGAGGTCAGGCTCGAGATTCGCGGCGAGTTCGACGTAGGTCTCAAGGACCGAGAGGGCGTCGCGATTGCGGCCCAGCCAGGCGAGGAAGAGGGTTTGGTTGAAGCGCGCGGGAAGGTCTTCAGGCGCCTCATGCACGAGGTCCCTGAAGACATCGGCCCCTTCTTCAAGTGAACCCGATTGGCGTCGCATGCGCGTGTCCCATCGTTGACGCGCGGCTTCGTTGGGGGCGGGGCGGGGCCGCCATTCTCTACGCGCCGCGGTGGGAAGACCGAGGTCGCGATCGAGGGCGGCCATGGCGGCGAGTCCGGCGGGATGAGTTCGAGGCCCGGATGCGGCGGCTGGAGTGCTTCCCCGGGCTCCGCGTCCCGGACGGGGCGTGGGTCGTGCTCCGGCTCGACGGCCGCGGGTTCACCCGGTTCACCGAGGCCCACTGCCGGAAGCCGTTCGACGACCGGTTCCACGGCTGGATGGTGGCCGCGGCGCGGGCCGTGTTCGAGGACTTCGGTGCGGCCTACGCCTACACCGAGAGCGACGAGATCTCCGTCCTGCTGCCCCGCGGGTGGGCGCACTTCGACCGCGAGGTCGAGAAGGCCGTGTCGGTGTCGGCCGGCATCGCGGACTTGAAGTCCGTGATCAGCGGCCGCCCGTCGTCGCTCGATGTCAGAAAGTGGCCGTTCAGCGTGACAAAGGCCACACAGGCGCCGTAGTGAATCGTCCCTTCCGCAAGGATTCCGCTCCCGAACCCCACCAATTTGTGCGTATCGTAGCGGTAGCCTGCCCGCCAAATGAACAGAGCGGTCGAAACCGCACCCACCTCGGCCATCCCCACTGCCGTGCCCAACCGCGACCCCACCGACAACGCCTCTCCTAGGGTGCTCTTCGCGCAGCGAGCAACCCGGCGCCGCCGCAGCGACCCTTACAGCCGTCCCGATTTGACGATGCCCCAGAGCAGCCAGAGCCCGAAG
>CALLYK010000111.1 GCA_937858365.1 uncultured Isosphaeraceae bacterium
AAACCCGAACCGCCGCGCGTCGCCGCGATCGTGACTGAGTTCACGTATCGCAGTCATGCTCATGTCATCTTAGAGAACTTCTTGAATCCGTACCTCTTCAACGGCCGGCGCACCGAGTCGGGGATGAAGGTGGTCAGCCTTTACCTGGACCAGGTCCCCACGCGCGACATGGGGCGTGAGGTGGCCGAGCGGCTCGGCATTCCGGTGGTGCCCACGATCGCCGAGGCGCTCACCCTGGGAGGGAAGGGGCTCGCGGTCGACGCCGTCCTGTCCATTGGCGAGCATGGCAGGTACCCGGTCAACGCCAAGGGGCAGCAGGAGTATCCCCGCAAACGCTTCTTCGACGAGATCGTGGGCACGTTCGAGCGCGTCGGGAAGACGGCCCCTGTCTTCAACGACAAGCACCTGTCCTATCGTTGGGACTGGGCCAAGGAGATGTACGACACCAGCAAGCGGATGGGCTTCCCCTTGATGGCCGGCAGTTCGGTCCCGCTGGCGCAGCGCCGGCCGCCGTTGGAACTGGCGATCGGCACGAAGTTCCGCTCGGCCGTTTCGATCCACGGCGGACCGGTCGAGTCGTATGACATACACGGCCTTGAGGTGATGCAATCGATGGTCGAAGCGCGAACGGGGGGCGAGACGGGGGTCGCCAAGGTGCAGTTCCTTCAGGGTGATGCCTTCTGGAAGGCGGCCGACGAGGGGCTCTGGTCGATCGCCTTGGCCGACGCCGCTCTCCGGGCCGAGCTCGGTCCCGATCAGCCAACCTTGCCCGAGCTCGTCAAGAAGGCCCCATTCAACCAGCCTCCGCACGCCATCCACGTGACCTACCGTGACGGCTTCGCGGCCACGATGCTCAAGGTTGGCGGCTACGGCTCCCGCTGGGACTTCGCGGCCTTGGTGAATGATGAGGAGCGACCTTCGGCCACGAGCTTCTATGTGGGCCCGTGGAACAATCGAAACTTGTTCAAAGCTTTGTCCCACGCCATTCAGGACTTCTTCCGCGAGGGGCGGGCCCCCTACCCGGTCGAGCGGACCTTGCTGACGACCGGCGTGCTCGACGCGGCGATGGACTCGCGCCTGGCCGGCGGTAAGGTCGTCGAGACGCCCCATCTGGCGGTCGCCTATCAACCGCGCGATTTCAAGGCCATGCGCGAGATGGGGGCGAGTTGGAAGATCGTCACCGAAGAGACCCCCGAACCCAAGGGATTGGACTCGGCCGATCGCGAGTAGGCCCCTCCATCAACAGCCACCGAGGTCTCTCTTATGAACCCAGGGCCCACCGACCCGACCGTGGACCGGGACCACGACAAACCACCGATCGCGGACGAGACGACCGAGCATCGTCCGCGAGGCACGAACGTCGATGAAACGGTCCACTACGAGGCCGGCGGGTCGGGTCCGCGGCCCGTTCGGATCGACACCGGCGCGCTCCCGCACCTCGAAGGGGCCGGCCGCTACACCTTGCACGGCGAACTCGCGCGGGGCGGGATGGGGGCCGTCTTGCGCGGTCGTGACACCGAGTTAGGTCGCGAACTCGCCATCAAGGTCCTCTTGGAGCGTCATCGCCAACGCCCCGAGGTCCTGCGCCGGTTCATCGAAGAGGCCCAGATCGGCGGCCAATTGCAGCACCCGGGGATCGTCCCCGTGTACGACCTGGGACGCTTCGCCGACGACCTTCCGTTCTTCGTGATGAAGCTCGTGAGCGGCCGGGACCTCGCGGTCCTCCTGCGCGACCGCGCCTCCCCTACCGCGGAGTTGCCTCGATTTCTCGGGATATTCGAGCAGATTGCGCAGACGGTCGCCTATGCGCACGCCATGGGGGTCATCCATCGCGACCTGAAACCGTCGAACGTGATGGTGGGCGACTTCGGCGAAGTCC
This sequence comes from uncultured Isosphaeraceae bacterium, assembly GCA_937858365.1. Taxonomy (GTDB): domain Bacteria; phylum Planctomycetota; class Planctomycetia; order Isosphaerales; family Isosphaeraceae; genus CALLYK01. The sequence continues at coordinate 1,880 of CALLYK010000111.1, forward strand.
AACTTATGGACTGGGGACTCGCCAAGGTCCTCAGGGGCCAGGAAGGGGCCCCGGCCGACTCGCCGGCGACCGCGGTCAGCACGAACCGCGAAGAGGACGGACCGGAGGCTTCCCGACACGGTGACGTGATGGGCACACCCGCATACATGGCCCCCGAGCAAGCGCGCGGCGACGTGACGCGGGTCGATAAGCGATCGGACGTTTTCGGGCTGGGGGCGGTCCTCTGTGAGGTCCTCACCGGCCACCCGCCATTCGTCGGCGCGAGCACGGTACAGGTCCTAAACAACGCAGCGCGGGCCGACACCGAAGACGCCTTCGCACGGCTCGAAGCTTGCGGCGCCGACCACGAACTCATCACCCTGGCGAAGGACTGCCTCGCCGGCGAACCCGAGGCACGACCCAAAGACGCGGGAGTGGTCGCATCGCGAACGTCCGCGTATCTGACCGGCGTTCAAGAACGTCTGCGCACGGCCGAACGCGAGCGCGCCGTGGCCGAGGCCCGCGCGGTCGAGGAAAGGCGGCGGCGCAAGCTCCAGTTGGGTCTGGCCGCCTCACTCGTGACGCTCCTGGTCGCCGGCGGTCTCGTCACTCTGACCGTGCTCAGGCAGCGCGCCGCTCGCTCCGCGGCGGTCGCCGAGGCCCTCGCCGAAGCGCGGACCCTGAGGGACCAGGCGATCGAACACGCGGACGACCTCGCGCGCTGGCAGGCGGCGCGCGAGGCCGTGAGAAGGGTCGAACTCGCCCTCGGCCCCGATGGCGAGATGGCCGCGACGAGCGACCTGAAGGAGTTGGCGCGCGGAGTCGAGGCCGGCGCCGAGGCGGCCCGACAAGACCAGGAGCTTCTCGCCAAGACACTGGACGTCCGAAGCGCCAAGGTGGACGACTATGACGGTTTGGCGACGGACGCCGCGTATCGCCATGCGTTTCGTGAGGCGGGCCTCGACCTCGACGCGGGCACTCCCGCCGAAGTTGGCGAGAAGATCAAGCAACGGCCGACGGCCGTATCGATCGCCCTGGCCGCGGCGATTGATGATTGGGCCAACCTGCTGAGGGACCGCGATCCGGCCCGCGCCGCGCGACTCTGGGAAGTCGCGAGCATCGCTGACCCCGATCCCTGGCGGGTCGCCCTGCGCGCGGCCCTTCGGCAAGCGGACCCTACGAAACGGCTCGACTCCCTCAAGAAACTCGCCGAGACGGCACAGTTCGACCAGCTCGGTCCGATCAGCCTGGACCTTCTCGGTTCAGCGCTGGCCGCTCGCGGGGCCGTCGAAGAGGCCGAGAAGGTCTTCCGCGAAGCACAGCGACGCCATCCCGCCGACGTTTGGGTCAACCACGACTTGGCGACCCTCCTCGAACGACAAGCCCGTCGCGACGAGGCGATTCGCTATTACACGGCCGCCCGCGCGATCCGCGCCGAGACGGCCCACGAACTGGCCCACGCGCTGGAGAAGAAAGGGGAACCCGACGAGGCCCTGGCCGTCTTCCGAGACCTCTCGGCCGTGCGTCCGGGCAGCGGTCGGCACCTCGGTTGCCTCGGCCTGCTCCTTCTGGAGTTGGGCCGACGCGAGGAAGGGTTGAAGGCCCTGGATGCGGCCGTGGCCGCCCATCGCGACACCCTCCGCACGCAGCCGAACAACGCGCAGGCACTCGCGCTCATCGGTCTGGCCCTGTTCAAGCAAGGGAAGCTCGAAGAGGCCGAGGCCGCCTATCGCGAGTCGATCCGCATTCGCCCCGACGCGGCCACCGCCCACGACAGCCTGGGCCGGGTGCTCGAAGAGCAAGAACGGCTCGACGACGCGATTGCCGCCTATCGCGAGGCCATCCGACTCGACCCCAAGAGCGCGGCGAGCCATCAGAACCTCACGGTGCCCCTGGCCCGGACGGGTCGCCTGGATGAGGCGGAGAGGACCTGCCGCCGGGCCCTGGAACTCGACCCTAACGATGCGCGATCGCACATCAATTTGGGCAATATCATGAAGATACGGGGACGCATGGGTGAGGCCGCCGCCGCGTTTCGCGAGGCCGTCCGTATTTGGCCCCGCCACGCCAACGCCCACTATGCGCTTGGTCAAGCCCTGGCCCTCCAGAACGACCTGGAAGGGGCGCTCGCCGAGGTCCGAATCGCCTTGGAGCTGTCGCCGCCTGAGTCGGACTTACGCGAACAGCTTCCGGGATTCATCAAGCAACTCGAAAACCAGACCGCCCTTTCCCAGAGACTACCGGGAGTGCTGAAGGGGGACGACGAACCGATCTCGCCGGCTGAGGCGGTCACCTTCGCCGATCTCTGCTCGGGCCGGGGCCTTCATGCCGCCGCCGCACGGCTCTTCGATCGGGCCATCAAGTGGGCCCCTGGGATCGTGGGGGACCGACCAAGCCCCGTCCGCTACAACGCCGCCTGCGCGGCCGCGCTCGCCGCGTCGGGATTGGGTCGCGACGACCCCCCCCCGGACGAGGCCGCGAAGACGACCCTCCGCAAGCAAGCCCTCGACTGGCTCCGAGCCGAACTCTCGGCCTGGGCCAAGCTCCGAGAAAGTGGCCCGCCGCCCGCCCGCAAAGCGCTGGTCCAAACGCTGCGCCACTGGACGAAGGACGACGACCTCGCCGGCGTCCGAGAGGAATTAGCGCTCGGCAAACTCACCGAGGACGAGGCAGGCGCCTGGAAGGCCCTTTGGCGAGAAGTCGCGGGCCAGTTGGCGCAAGGAGAGCAGGGGCCCTAGCGCCCGCGAGGGACCTCCCCACGTCATCGGGCCCCTCGGCGACATCCGGGGCCAATTTGGTCTAGAATACTCACGGCCGCTCAGGAAACGGATCGGGGTCCGCCTTGATACAGGTTGAAAAGCTCTACAAATCGTTCCTGGACTACCGACGAGGCTGGCTGCCCGCCGTGAGTGACGTCTCGTTCTCGTGCCTGCCAGGGCAGGTCTTCGGCCTTCTCGGTCCCAACGGTGCGGGGAAGACGACCACCCTGCGCATGATTTCGACCGTGCTCAAGCCGACGTCGGGACGCGCCCTGGTCGCCGGCCACGACGTCGTGACCGAGCCGGAGGCCGTGCGCGCCAGGATCGGTTACATGTCGGCCAGCACGGGCATCTACGACCGGATGACCGCCTGGGAACTCGTCGAGTATTTCGGGCGACTGCACGGCTTGACGAAAGACCGCCTCCAGGCCCGCATGGAAGACGTCTTCGCCTGGCTCCAGATGAACGACTTCCGCGAGGTCCTGGGCTCGAAGTTGTCCACGGGCATGAAGCAGAAGGTCTCGATCGCGCGGGCGATCATCCACGACCCACCCGTCCTCATCTTCGACGAACCAACGTCCGGGCTCGACGTTCTGGTGGCGCGGGCCGTCCTCCAACGGATCGCCGAACTCCGCGACCGGGGCAAGACGATCCTCTTCTCGACCCACATCATGAGCGAAGTGAGCAAGCTCTGCGACCGAGTGGCGATCATTCATCGCGGACAGCTCCAGGCCCTGGGCGCGCCCGCCGACTTGCTCGCTCAATACGGGCAACCCGACCTCGAAGACCTCTTCTTCCATCTGGTGGACCGAGCCGACGCCCAACTGGCGGAGTATCCGTCCGTCTAAGTGTCCATCGCGGCGAGGACCTCCGACCATGCGCTGGCCGATCGTCTGGATCATCTTCCTCCGCGAGGTCCGCGACCAGCTTCGCGACCGCCGGACCCTCTTCATGGTGCTGGTCCTGCCGATCCTGCTCTATCCCATGCTCGGCCTGGGGATGATCAAACTGACCGAGGCGTTCGAAGACAAACCGCGCGTGGTCGTCTTCGTCGGTGCCGAGCACTTGCCCGAGTCGCCCCCCGCGCCGCCGCTCTTGAACGCCGAGCGTGACGGCTTCTCCCTCACACTCTTCGAAGACCCCAAGAACGCGGCCAAGATCGCGGTGAAGACGGTCCCGGCCGACAGCGATTGGGGGAAGGCCGAGGAACGCCGACGCCGCGTGCGCGAGGGCCTCGCCGACGTCATCGTCGCCGTCCCGGAAGACATCTCCGAGCGTCTCGCCGCGTCGGACTCCGAGGCCCTTGAGGTCAGCTACTATGGCGCCAACGAACGTAGTCAAACGACCTTTCTTCGTGTCGATCGATTGCTCAGCCGGTGGAGCAAGAAAATCGGCGATGCTCGCCTCGCGGTCGAGAACAAGCCGTTAGACTTCGCCGAGCCGGTGCGGACCAAGGCCAACGACGTCGCCAGCGTCGAGGAAGCGGGGGCTACCGTTTGGGCCCGGATATTCCCCTTCCTTCTGGTGATGATGTCCCTCACGGGGGCCTTCTATCCGGCCGTGGACCTCTGCGCCGGCGAGAAGGAGCGGGGCACGATGGAAACGCTCCTCATCAGCCCGGCCGCCCGCGCCGAGATCGTCGTGGGCAAGTTCCTCACGGTCCTGCTCGCCAGCGTGGCCACGGCCCTGCTCAACCTGGGCAGCATGGGACTCACCGGCCTACGACTGGCCGGGTCGCTCACGGCGCTTCGAGGACTCGGCGGCACGCGAGCCTTGCAACCACCCAGCATGGGCTCGGCCTTCTGGATGCTCTTGCTGCTGGTCCCTCTGGCGGCCTTCTTTAGTGCCCTCTGCGTGGCCCTGGCGGTGCTCGCCCGCAGCATGAAGGAAGGGCAATACTACCTCACGCCGCTCTACCTTCTGGCGATGCCCCTCGTGTTCATCACGCTGGCTCCCGGCGTGGAACTGAACCTCTTCTTCAGCCTCGTCCCGGTGACGGGCGTGGCCTTGCTGTTGCGATCGCTGATGATGGGCGAGTACCGCGTGGCGACCCAGTATTTCCTGCCGGTGGTCCTGCCCACGCTGGCTTACGGCATGATCGCGCTGCATTGGGCGATCGACCAGTTTCAAAAGGAATCGGTGCTCTTCCGTGAGGCCGAGCGGTTCCACCCCGGCGACTACTTGCGGCACCTCATTCGCGAGAGGGGCCCCAAACCGCCGGGGGGTGCGGTCCTGGTTTGCTTCGTGACCATGCTGACGGTGGCCTGGTTCGTGGCCCTCTTCGCGCCGCAGACGCCCCTGGCCCTTGTGATCGGTCAGTTCGGATATGTCCTCTGTCCTTGCTTGGTTTTGACGTTTCTCCTGTCGTCCGACCCGATCGGGACCTTGCGCTTGCGCAAGCCCCGCTGGGAAGAGGTCGGCCTCGCGGTGGTCTTGGTCATCGCGATCAACCCGCTTCAAGCCGAGATGCGACCGTGGGTCGAGGCATGGTTCCCCATGCCCGAGGCGATCCAAGAGGCGCTGAAGGGACTGACCGACTCGCTACCCAACGTCTTCACGGCGGTCCTCGTGATGGCGGTCGTCCCCGCGATTTGCGAGGAGTTCGCCTTCCGCGGCTTCATCCTTTCGGGTTTGGAATCGGGTCATTCGCCGCGGTCGGCCGTGCTGATGTCGGCCTTGCTTTTCGGTTTCTTGCATTTGATCGTGAGCCTCTCTCAGCAGTTGATCAACGCGACCTTGCTGGGCCTGCTCTTGGGCTTGATCGCCATGCGGTCGGGCAGCATCGTGCCGGGCATCGTCTTTCACATGCTCAACAATGGACTCAACGTGGTGGTCGGCTGGGCGGCCGGACGGCCCGAGTGGCGGGAATCGTTCGGCCGGCTCTACCGTGACCCGGAACGATTGCTCTATCATCAGCACTGGCTGGCGCTCGGCGCGGTGGTCACGGCGGTCACACTCTGGTCCTTGGTCCGGGTCACTCGGGAGTCGCGGAATCGTGAGGAGAACGCCCGAGATACCGAGATCGCCAACTTTGACCCTGGCCGCCCGCTACGTTCTGCCCGGTGAGTCCCCCCCCATCCAGCGGGGACTCGTCACGATCACGCGGGGCCGCATCCAAGAAGTGGGGAAGCAAGGGCAGCGCCGGGCCGACATCGACCTGGGCAACGTCGCGATCGTCCCCGGCTTCGTCAACGCCCACACGCACCTGGAATTGGGCCCCATCCCCAGTGACGAGTCGCAGGGGGCCGAAGACGAAATCGCCTGGCTCCGCCGCGTCATTCAGCAACGTCGCGCCTCACCCGAGGGGGGTCTGGAAACGCGGGCCCGCGCCAGCCTCGCGCAGGCCCTTCAGGCCGGCACGACCCTGGTGGGCGACATCACCACGGCGGGCGCGAGTTGGCCCGCGATCGCGGCGGCCCCGGTCCGCGCCGTCGTCTACTCGGAGTTGATCGGCCTGCAACGTATGAGGGGCCTTCAATCCGAGAACGAAGCCTGGGAATGGCTCAAGACGATCAAGCCCGAAGGGCAAGTCGCCGCCTGCGCTCGGCCGGGCCTTTCGCCCCACGCCCCGTATAGCACGGCCGGCTGGCTGTATCATCGGGCCGCCGGGACCCGGATGCCTTTGGCGACACACCTCGCCGAAATGCCCGAGGAACTCGAACTCCTCGCGCATGGCACCGGCAGGCTCCGTGAGTTCCTCGAAGACCTCGGCGCTTGGGACAACGAATGGGGGCCCATCGGCCAGCGACCGGCCGACTACGTTCGCAAAGGAGACCTCAAAAGGGCCGATTGGCTCATCGCGCACGGCAATTACCTCGATCGCGACGACTTCTGGCAACTCCGTGCCGAAGCGGCCGCGGACGGACACCGCGTCGCGGTCGCCTACTGCCCGCGGACCCATGCTCGCTTCGGCCACGCTCCTCATCCCTTCCGCGCGATGCTCGATCGCGGGATCGTGGTCTGTCTGGGGACCGACAGCCTGGCCTCGGCCCCCAGCCTGAGCGTCTTGGACGAGGCCCGCTACCTGCGCCGGGTCGTCCCCGAACTGCCGGGACCGCTCCTGCTGGCGATGGCCACCATCTTCGGGGCCTGGGCCCTCCGAGCCGAGACGGTCACCGGCAGCCTCAGTCCAGGAAAATCGGCCGACCTCGCCATCGTGGCCCTCCCCGACCAAGACGCCGCCGACCCCCACGACCTGCTTTTTGAGGCCGAAACGCCCGTCCTCGCCACCATGTTCGAAGGAAAGTTCCATCACCTGAGCAAGGCATTGAAGGGCCTCGACTAAACAATGCGACGGGCAAGTTTTAGTAATAAATTTTTATAATTTATTCTTATATTTAGCATAAATTAAGCTCCTCCAACGTCGCGATTCCGGGCGCGCCGCGCTACCCCTCCGGTTCCCTCGGCCGGTCGAACAACGACCATTGACCGATGATCGGTTTTCGTGAACTAGACTCCCAAAGTGGTCTTCACCCTTCGACCTTCCTTGGCGAGTTTAGGCAGATGCCCACCGCGATCACGACCGGAATTCCACGGGGCGACCGGGGTGTCGCCACGCTTCGAGGCCCCATCGTCGCCGAGACCGTGAACCGCGGCAGGATCGGCGAAAAAGTGATCGACCTGACCGAGCGGGTCCTCTTGTTCGTGCTCTTCGGTTGGTTGATCGACCGGATGTTCCTTGAGTATTTCAAAGACGGCTCGCTCCTCAGCTTCGCCCTGCTCCCTTCCGTGACCCTGTTGATGATCTTGACCCTCACGCGCCGGCGCACCTGCCGCTACACGCGGCGGCCCCTCGATTGGCTCTTGGCCTTCGCGGCAAGTGTGGCCCCCTTGTGCTTCACCCCCAAGGCGGGGACCGCGTTGATCCACCCGGCTTGCGGCGTGATCATGATCACGTGGGGTTGGCTGATCGACATATATGCGCAATTCACGCTGGGGCGGAGTTTCGGCTGCATCCCCGCCAACCGCGGACTCAAGTTGAGTGGACCTTACCGCTATGTGCGTCATCCGATGTATGCCGGCTATTTGATCTCTCACATCGGTTTCGTGCTACTCAATGGGACATGGCTAAACCTGATGATCTTCGTCGCCTGCTACATCACGCAGATACCCCGACTCATGCTGGAAGAACGCCTCCTCAGCGAAGAGCCGCGCTACCGGAACTACATGCAACTCGTCCCCTACCGCCTGGTGCCGGGGGTCTTTTAGAGGGAAAGTCGCAGGGACGAAAGGACCATGTCGCGGGCCGATGGATCGGCCCCACATGGAGGGGCCTCAGTCCCCGTCGGCCTCCAGGTCGGCCCCCTCGGAACCGTGAAGGTCCTCCTCTTTGAGGCCGAGATAGCGGGCCGACGCCACAATTTGGTGGCGCACCTCGAAGATGCCGGCGGGCCGTCGCTCGGGACTCTGCTGAAGACAGGCCATCACGGCCGCGTTCAACGTGCCTGGGATGTCGTGGTTGACGTCGATCGGCGGTCTTAGCTTGTTGCGCCCGCCGATCGAGTTGGCACCGACTTGCGGAATGCCGAGATTGGCGTATTCGCCCGTGAGCAGGCGATACATCAGGGCACCGAAGTTGTAGAGGTCCGTCCGTTCGTCCACGATCTTGTCGATCGCCTGCTCGGGGGCCATGTATTCGGGTGTCCCCTGCACGCGGCCCTTGTCGTGCCCCTTGAGCCAGGCCGTGCCGAAGTCGATGATCTTCACCACGCCGGTCCGCGAGAGCATCACGTTGGACGGTTTCAGGTCGCCGTGAAAGACCCCCCGACGGTGCATGTGCATGAGCCCCGCCGCGACCTGGTTGAACACCAAAACGAGCTGACCAAGATCAGCCTTCAAGGCGATCTTGTCCAGCGTCCGACCATCCACGTATTCCATCAGCAACTCGACGCCGCTCACCTTGAGCCAGGCCCGTTTCATGCGCAAGTCGTGGACCCTTAAGATGCACCGATGACGCAAGCGCTGAGCGACCTCAAACTCGTGCTGCACCTGGTCGATGTAGATGTCGTCCGCCGCTCCTTGACGTTTGACCACCTTCAGGGCGTATTGACCCCCGAGTCTCTCATCGGTGATGAGGAAGATCGTACTGCCCGCCCCTTGGCCGAGCGAGCGCACGATCCGGTAGTTCATGTCGGCGAGCTTGGGAGTGGACTGACCTGTCGCCATACGTCGCCTCGACTCGCGGCGGCGCAACTTCCGCCCGTCGCCAGGTCTCCTCGACCTTCATCAATGCCCCATTCGGTCACGCACACTCATCGGCCCAAAGCATACGCGAATGGGGCCCCTCCGCACAATCCCAGCGTGCCGACCCGTGGTCAAAGACCGCTCCCGACGGTACAATCCCCTCATTCCCGCAACGCGATCTCCCGGGCCGCCCGGGATGGTATTGGCCCCAGAAACCCAGCGAAGGACCGGCCCGCAATGGCAGGCAAACCCCAAAACCGCCTGGAACTCCGCCGTCAGTACGAGGCCGCCGAACCCCCCGACCCCATGGAGGACGAAAACGAGGAGGTCGCGGAAGTCGAGGACGACGACGACGAGGAACAAAAACCGAAAAAAAAGAAGGCCGCCAAGGTCAAGGAAAAAAAGACCAAGACGCCCAAGGCCCCCAAGGCCGCCGCTGCGCCGGTCGAGGACGCGCTCCCCGAGCAGCTCGAGAAGCTCCGTGAAGACAACGCCCGGGAGACTGAAGAGATCAGCGCGGCCGAACAAGACAAGGCCACGCAGGACGAACGCAACCGAATCGTCCGAAAGCACCTCGAAGATTTGAGGTCGCGGGTCAGCATAGCCTGCGACGGCCATTCCACGGTGGCCGCCCGGATGGGTGCGCTCCGGCACCGCGCGAGCAGCGCTGGATGTCTTGCCGCCGCGCAACGTGCCTTGCGGGCCACGGAGGACCTGCGTGCCACCGATATCGAACTGCACGTTGAGTGCCTGGGTCGCATCGAGCGGCACTTCGTCCAGGTAGACATCGACGGTCGGCGTGGTCTGCGTATCGGAGTCGTAGGTGACCCCCCGCATGGATACCGCCTGCTGGCGGCCATCGGGCGGCCGACCACGGCGTTCGCGGCCTGCGAGCTGCGCTCCAGGTCGGTGTCCTCGATGCGCAGGAT
>CALLYK010000112.1 GCA_937858365.1 uncultured Isosphaeraceae bacterium
CGAAGGACGCTTACGAGCCCACATTGCCCCTCTCGGTGGTCGTCCACATCGACTACGAGAAGGCCCCCAGCGTGATCCAGCGATTCGGCGACGTGAAGAAGCTGATCACGCAAACGCTCGACCCGATGCTCTCCGCCTACTTCCGCGACATCGCCCACAAGCGGACGATGCTGGAACTGCTGCAGGAACGCGACGAGATCCAGCAAGACGGCCGCGCGGAGCTGCGGAAGCGCTTCGGCGAGTTCGACATCGAGTGCGTGGACGTTCTGATCGGCAAGCCCGACACGGCCGAGGCCGGCGGCTCGGGCAAGATCGAGGGCCTTCTGGAACAGCTCCGACTGCGGCAGCTTTCGATCGAGCAGATCGAGACCTACGAACGTCAGCGAGCCGCGGCCGAGAAGCAGAAGACGCTCAATGAGGCCCAGGCCCAGGCCGCCATGCAAGCGCAGCTCACGGCCTCGCAAGTGCAGGTGCGGATCGCCGAGAACGACGGCGAGGCGGCCCTGGTGCGGGCCCGCAAGGAGGCCGAGAAGCTGGTCGTCACGGCCGAGGCCGAGAGTCAACAACGCGTGCTCGCCGGGCGCGGCGAGGCGTCGCGCCTCACGCAGGAAGGTCTGGCCGAGGCGGCCGTCTTGATGCGGAAGATCCAGAGCTACGGCGACCCCAGGCTCTACGCGCTCTCGCTGGTCTCGCAGTACCTGGCGAACAGCAAACAGCCGCTGGTGCCCGAACGGGTCTTCAACGCCGGGACGAACGGTCACAACGGCGACGGCCACGGCGAATCGGCCATGGCCCAGGGGATGCTGGGGATGCTCATCAACCTGCTCGTCGCCGAGAAGGCGGGCTTCAGCCCGATCGACCCGCTCCGCGGACGCGAACTCGAGGAGTACGCCGAGAAGATCGCGCGCGAGGCGCAACCGGTCGCCTGATCGCCCGGGAGGGCGTTGGTGAAGGCAATGGCGAAGCAAGACGGGCCTCCCGGCCGATGGACCTGGGGGCCCGTCGCTTATTGATGCCTGACTGCTCCCCGTGAGTGTCCGAAACCGGCCAGGTGAAATCGCCCCTAAGAAGTCTGGTTCCCGAGCGTTACCTTCAGGGAGACTGAAGGACCTCGGAGTATCTCGGACCTCTTCGAAGGACGCACGATCATGATCACCGGAAGACGGTTCGCTCTGGCGCTTTCCTTGGTCTGGGGGTTGGTCGCCGGGCCGGTGGGGGCGCACGTCATGATCCGAGGCGGCGAAGGGAACGCGCCGCTTCGCGACCCCGGCTGGCCCGTCGGGGCGGCGACGCTGGTGAACCACGTCGGACGCGCGGCCTGGTGGGAAGGCCCCCCCTTGGGCGGTGGCGAATGGCACTCCGAATGCCGCGGCGACGCCAAAGTCATCAGTGCCGTCCTGGCCGATTTCGCCAAGCTCGACGTCCGGAACAAGAAGGTCGTCATCCACGACGGCGTCGGTCGCAGTTTCTGGCTCAATCCCAACGACGAACCCGCCAAACGCGCGGCCGCGAACGTGGATTGGACCTTCCAGGTCTGGCAGGCCGATCGCTGGGAATTTCAGAAGGGGCTACCACCCCGTTTCCGGGCCACCGCCGCCGGCGACGACGAGAAGGGCCCTCCGGCGCGACTCGACATCTACACGGGCGGTCGGATCAAGTGGGCCGACGCCGTGGTCCCGCAGGGTCTCGACGTCGCGGACCTGAGGTTGGAGGCGAACGGCTTCAAGGCGGCCGATCGTGTGGTCGTGAAGGGGACGATCACGCACATCGACACCGGACGACCCGTCGCGGCCCGCGTGCGCCTACAAAGAGTCGAACCTCAAGACCGAGGGTACAAATACAGCGACGTGGCGGAGACGACCGCCGACGGTTCCGGCCGTTACGCGCTGAAGGGCCTTCCCGAAGGATGGTTTCGATTGACCGCGTCGGCCGAGGGTCTCGTGCCTCGCGTGCTCGGTCACTTCCGCTTCGATGATCAACCGCGACTGGAAACCAAGGACGGCACGCTCGCCGGGACGGGCGCGGTTACGGGTCGGGTCGTCGACGAGGCAGGACGGGGGCTCGCGGACGTGGACGTTTCGCTTCAGGACATCGACGCGAGCGGCAAAGGTCGATACGACACGGTTGACGAACCCAAGGCCGGGACCGACTCGAATGGTCGTTTCCGCATGGAAAACGTCCCGATCGGCAAGGTGTCGATTTGGGTCCACAAGGAAGGCTACTGCGGTCCCGGCCTGGCCACGCCGTTCGATTCGCCGGTCAACGACGTCGCGCTCGTGATGAGGAAGGCCGCGCAGGTGACCATTCGCGTCAACTTCGGCGGCAAAGAACGTCCGGAGGGATACATCGTCAGCCTCATCCCCGAAGGGGGCGAGGCGGTGGGCAAATGGTCGGGCTCAGGCAACATCGACGCGCAAGGGCGCATCACGTTCAAGGACGTGCCTCCCGGCAAATATGACTACTTCGGGCGCCCCAACCCCGGCGGCGACGATGATCAGACCAAGCCGGTCACGGTCGAACTGAAGGGCGGCAAATCGACCGAGCTCGAGATCATCGCCCGTTGAACGCGCGGGGAGGATCGCCGATACTCGAACCGATCGGCCCCGACCCGCGGCCCGAACGATCGAGGTCTTCTCATGCTCCCGCGCGTCAAGCTCAAGACGGTCCTCGCGCTGATTGCCCTTGTGGCGTTGGTCCTCACGATCGTCGGTCAGCAGGTCCGGCTCCAACGGCAAGAAGCCGAACTCCAGATGGCTCGGGCCTTGGCGGAAGAGGCCCGCATGATGGCTGAGGTCCAAGAGCGCATGGCGAAGATCAGTGCCCAGGCCCTCGCGAAGGTGGCCGAGACCGCCAAGGTCGAAAACGCGGTCGCGCCGGCGGAGGGCCCAGTGGGGGGACCACGATGAACGGACGAGTCAAAGTGCGCACCGTCCTGGTTGCCATCGCCTTCTCGGCCCTCTTGATGACCGTTGCACTCCAGGAGGTTCGCCTTCGTCACCGAGAAGCGCAGCTCCGGATGGAGATGCAAGAGGCGATGGCGGAGCGGGACATGCTGGAGCGTCTGGGTGTGGTCTCGCGTCAGGCCCAAGACACGCTCAGCCCAAAGATCGAGTCGCCGGGGCCCGAGTCGGCGGGGACGGCCGGAGATAAATGAGGCGATTGCCGGCCTTCCCCACCGGGGTCGCCGCGCCGGAGAGCCGCAAGCAATAAGCGACCCTTTGGGCGAAGTCGATCGGCCGGGCGAGGGCCGCGGCCAGGTCGAGTGTGGTGAAGGGCTGGGCCAGGTCGTCCGGGAGCAGTCGCCAAAGGTCGGCCGCTTCGCTCAAGACGACCGATTCGTGGACCTCGCGGAGCCTTCGGTCGATCACCGAGTACCCGGGGCGACGCCGACGGGCCACGCGCACCTCGTCGACGGTCACTCCCACCACTTGGACCACCAGGCCGGGGGTTGGGAAGATCGCGGCCAGGCCCACGAACTCATCGAAGACCTCGACCAGTGAGCCGCGAATGGGGCTCTTGCGGACCGATTGCTCGGGGCCGTGGGGCCGGGCCTTCTTGACGATCCGCTTGGCGAGGACGACGGGCTTGATCACCCGCACGCGGTGGCCCGATCGTAGGAGGCGTCTCAGCTTCGAACGCAAGGCGCCGAGCGCGGCGGCCTGCACCTCGATCAGTTCGCCGTCGTCGGTCACGACGTCCACACGGGCCCGGTGTCGGCCCAATGGGACCTCGAGTGAACCGCCCTCATCGGCGAGAACGCGGGCCTTGAATTGGTGATGGAGTGTCGATTCCATTCGAGAAGCGTCCGTGTCGGTCCTTCAAGTCAGGGGTTCGACCCCCAGGTCGCGAATGGTGACCAAGCTCTTGAAGTCGACGCCGCGTTGTTGAAAGGCGGCGGCGGCCCCTTCGAGTCGGTCGAGCACGACGACCACGCGGGCGACGCGACAACCCAGGGCCTCCACCGCGTCGATCGCCTTGATCGATGAGCCGCCGGTCGTGGCCACGTCGTCCACGATCACGACGGTTTCTCCGGGCTGGAGTGGCCCTTCCACGAGCTGTCCGGTGCCGTGGCCCTTGGCCTCCTTGCGGACGAGGAACCCGCGTAGGTCGGGTCGGCCCAGGTGCGGGGCCAGTGCCAGCGTCGCGCCGACGATCGGGTCGGCGCCCATCGTCAGTCCGCCGACCGCGGACACATCGGGAAGGTCAGCGAGCGCTGTCAAGACCCCCGCGCCGATCACGGCCGCCCCTTCCGCCGAGAGCGTGACCTTGCGGCCGTCCACGTAGTAATGCGACGTGCGCCCGCTTGCCAGGGTGAACCGGCCTGTCTTCAGGGCGTCGCGTTGGAGGAGGGCCACCAAGTGCTCGCGATCGTAGCCGGCCCAGGATTCGCTCATACCTCGATAGACCTCATTCGTGGATGGTTACAGTTTGCTCAGGGCCTCGAAGTCGGCCTTTTCGGCGGGTTCCAGGTCGGTCGGTTTGAGGCCGTCTTTGACTGCCTGGTCGCGGTGGCGCTTGGCTTCCTCGGTCTCGCCGGCCAGGGCGTAGGCCCGCGCCAGGTGGAACCGGCGCGTGGGGGAGGGCTGGGCCTCCACGACCTCCTTGAGGTCCTTGACGGCCTTCGCCGGGTCCTTGAGTCGGGTCTCGATGACGCCTCGAGTGTCGAGGAGGCCGGGGTTGTTGCCGAAGCGATCGATGGCCAGGTTGACGTACTTCAGGGCCTCGTCGTACTTCTGGGAGAACTCGCAGAGGGACCATGCGAGGTTGTTGAAGAGGACGGGCGACTCGACATTTTGCTTGATCAGGTCGTTATAGGTCGCCAGTTCCTCTTCGTAACGGCCTTGGATGTGGAGGAGCATTGCCTGGCAGATGCGGAGTTCCAGGTTCTTGGGGTCGGCCTTCACGCTGTCGTTGATGATGGTCTCGGCCAGCTTGCGAAGGTTCGGGTCGTTGGTCCTGGAGACGGTGGCCACGGTCAGGCGGCAGGCCTCGATTCGATCGAGGCCGTCACCTTTGCTCGCGGACGTTTGACAAAGTTCGAGGACCTCGCGTGATCTGTCTTGGCGCGACAACAGGCGGGCGAGCGTCCAGGAGATGGCCGGGTTCTTCTCGGCGAGTTTGGCGGCCACTCGGGCGGCGATGGTGTCGGCGGCGCGGGCCTGGTCCAGGGTGGAGAGGACGAGTCGGCCAAACGTCTCCGCGTACTTGGGTTGCTTGGCGACGCGCTCGTTGTAAGCCGCTTCCAGGGCCGGCGCGCTCGCATCGGGCTTGGCCGGGTCCCAGAAGAGTCGGACGCGGAGGAGCGCTTCGCGCGGGTCGCCGGGGGCGAGCTCGGCCAGCTTATCGAGTTGGGCCTTGGCCTCGTCGCGCCGGCCGGCGCCCATGAGGCCCTCCACCTGGAGCAGGTAGGCCATGGGTGTTGGGCTGCGGGCGACAAGCTCTCCGGCGATGGCGATGGCCCGCACATAGTCTTGCTCCAAGAGGAGCCCTTGCACGAGTTCGCCGCGTGTACCCAGGGCCAGAGTGCTCTCGGGGGGAATGTCCGCGAGAAGGGCCTCGAGTTTCTTGATGCCTTCCGCTCGACGCGATGACTCGGGGCATCGCGTGAGCAGGACGGCCCGCGCGAAGCGGTCTTCCAGCGGCTCATCTTTCGGGTCGGCGGGTTCGGTATCGAGGCCCAGGGTGTTCCAGGCCACCTGCCAATCTTCGAGGGTGCGCGCCCTCGCCGCGAGCAAGGCCGCCAGGGAACGGGCCGCTCGGCGTTCCGTCGGGTTGCGTTTCAATAAGGCGCGAAGGGGGGCCTCGGCCATCGCGAGCCGGCCCGTGTCTTGGTAGTAGGAGGCGACGTGAAGCGCGACGATGTCGTCGTTGGGGTTGTTTTCCAGGGCCTTTTGGTAGGCGAAGTCGGCGCGGGGAAGGTCCCCGGCGGCCTGGCGGCAAGCGGCCTCGACGAGTTCCGGCGGCCGTCCCGTGACCTTGGTCTTGGCGCGCTCGATGACGGCGTCGACGTCCCCCGCGCGGCCGCGATTGACCCGGAGACGGACCAAGGCAACCCAGTGGTCCAATTCGTTGGGCTGTTGTTCGATGAGGTGCTGGACTTCGGCCTCGGCGAGTTCCCCTTGTCCCATCAGGGCGAGGAGTTTGGCCTTCCAGGCGAGGGACTCGGGGCTGAGCTTGGCCGTTTGGACGACCCGGTCCATGTAGCGAACGGCGGCGTCCTTTTCGCCTCGTTTCACGGCCAACTCGGCGGCGACACGGTCGCGGTCGTAGATCCATGTCTTGGTCGGGAGTTCGTCCAGTTTGGCGAGTTGGTTCGTGGCGATGAACAAGTCGATCAATTTGGGAAAGGCGGTGGGCGAGCCTTGGCGGAAGGCCTTGGCATAAGCGTCGATCACGGCCTTCTCGTCGATCTCGCCCGTCTTGCCGATCTTCCGGTCGAACTCCACGATTCGCCGTTTGACCTCGGCATCGAGGAGGAGGGCGTCGGGCATGTTGGGGGCCTTGGTCAGCGCGTCGGCGATGATGTCGCGGGCCCGACCCAGGCGGCGATCCAGGGACGAGCGGGCCTCGGGGGTGTCGAGTTGGGCGACCGACCGGTCCGACAGGGCGATCAGGGCCGAGGCCAGTGCCAGGCGATACGTGTTGCTGTCTTCACCCAGGAGTCGTTTCAGGGCCTTGATCGTCCGATTGGCGGTGGCGCCGTCATCCGTGTTCAAGGCGAATTCCAGTGAATGGAGGAACGGCCTCATGTCTTGTGGATCGACATTCGACCATTTCTCGAAGGCCTCACGGGCCTCGAAAAGGTCGCCGTGTTCCAGGAGGAGTTCGCCCAGTCCCTTCCAGGCCGCGGCTTGCTCGCTGGTGGACAACTTGGCGATGTCGCGCGTGACGAGCTCGCGCGCCTCGCGACCGCGATTCAATCGCGAGAGGACGCGCGCCTGATAGAGGCGCAAGTCGACCTTGTCGCCCACGGCGTCGGGCTGGGCCGCCTCTCGCAAGACGGCGAGGGCATCTTGGGGCTTGCCGAGTTGGATCAGGACCTCCGCGCGCCGGCGCCAGGAGTCGAGCTCTTTGGGCGAGCGCTTGCAGAGCGCCTCCAGTTCCGACAAGGCCCCTTCCAGGTCTCCCCCGAGGAGTCGGCGTTGGACCCGGACACGGGCGATGTCGTTGTTCTTGGGTCCCGAGGCTTCGAGTTCCGCGAGCCGACGGTCGACCTCGACCCAGTTTCGCTTTTCCGCGGGCACCGCGGCCTGCCTGCGCACCAAGAAATCGACTGTGACGAGCTTGAGCGCAAGGTCGTTGGGGTTGTCTTGGAGCCCTTCCTGAAGGACCCGCAGGGCCTCTTCCGGGCGATCACGCCCCAGCCATTCGGCGAACTCCATGCGGAGCGTGATGGCCTTGCGGTCCGTGAGGAGCCCTTCCCGAAATGCCTTCTCGGCCTCCGTGGTATTTCCCATCGCGAGTTGGCAACGGGCCAGGGCCAGGTAGAGGCGCGATTGAAACGCGCGCGTAACGACGGAACCACCAAAGCCGGCCCTTTTGAGCGCTTCCAGCTTCTGAATGGCCTCCCACGGCCGTCCCGACAAGGCGAGCTGCTCGCATTCGAGAAAGTCGAGCAAGCTACTCCCCTCCTGGCCGCTCATCAACGATCGGAGTCGGGCCAGGAGGGGGCGCGCCTCGGAGGCCCGTCCATAGTGGTGGTAGTGATTGATGAGGTCGAGCATGGCGGACACGTCCGTCCCGGCGCTCTCTTTCACACCTTCACGCAGGATGGAGATGGACTCCTCGGTCTTTCCTTCGGCGAGGCTGAGGTCGAGTTCGACCGACATGAGTCGGGGGTCCCCGCGGCGCTCGCGAGCCAAGGCGTCGAAGCGCGCGCGCGCGGCTGGTACGTCGTGGCGGCGCAGTTCGTCTTTGATCAACTCGATCTCAACGAGGGGCTTGAGTTCCGCGTCGTCCGCCGGCACGACCTCGCGGGCGTGTTGTAGGTCGATACGGGCTTCCTCCTCGCGTCCCAACTGGCGCAGGACGAGATAGCGGAAGATGCGGGCGCGCACGTCGTTGGGTCGCGCCTGGATCACGTCGCCGATCACGGCGAGGGCCTTTTCGCCGTCCTTCATGCGGGTCATGTAAAGGTTGGCGAGACGATCGGACGCCTCGGTGAAGTCCGGGTCCGCTTTTCGGGCCTCCTCGAACTTCCGGACCACTTCCTCGTAGCGCTCCGGGGCGGTCACGTCCTCGGGGGTTTCCAGCATCAAGGCCCAACCGAGCAGGGTCAGCGTTTCGGCGTTGGGCTTGTTGGACTCTTCGCGTTCGATCGCCAGGAGGAGGTTTAGGGCGGCGGCCCCGCGGTCCGACTCCGCGACCCTTTCGAAGCCGATGGCCTTGCCGATTTCCATCGCGCGTTGGTTGGACCGAAGGAACTCCGTGAGCACCAGGTATTGGCGAGCGATCCGGCGCCGGCAATCGCGCGCGTCGGGACCATCGGGGTCGAGTCTCAAGAGCTTTTCGTTGAGCCGAACGATCTCCTCGGAGGTCACCTGACGGGCCATTTCCGGCGTCTGGACCAGGCGGACCAAGAGGCGGACAAGGTTGGCGTCGTTCGTCTCTCGTTCGAAGCGATAAAGGTGCCGGACCGCCTCCCCGACTTTCCCGTCGCGTTCCAGGGCCTCGGCCGTGGCCACGATCGACTGGACCTGCCTGCGCTTCTGGAGCCCGTAAGCGAGGAAGGTCCCGCCCACGGTCGCCGCAACCAAGACGAGCACGAGCACGGCCCGTTTCCAACTCACATGGAAACGGCGCCTGGTCTTTCCGGAGCTTCCCTTGATCGGCGACGCGGGTTTCCGTCGGGACATGGTGAGGGCCCACGCTGGGGGAGACGTTCAAGCGGCCGTACGCCCCCAGTGCGTCCGGCCGCTTCCCCTCTATCATACGAGGCGACCGGTCTCATTGAACAACCCGAGTTCACCGATCCGTCGCCCCGCGGTCATACGATGATTCCAGACATCACCGCCCGCTTCGTCCCGTTTCACTTGGGTCTCGGGGGTCGAGTCGGTCCACGGTCTCACGGCTTGGGTCGGATCGCGTCCAGGTCGGGGTCCTCGTCGGCCCCCGCACGAGGATGGCCCGCTCGAATGGCCTCTTCGAGAAGGTCGCGGGCCCGCGCGACCAGGGACTGGTCGGACCGCGCCAGCAAGGCAACCGCGCACGCGGCGTTGTAATAGCGGCGAGCGTTGGGACGGGCCACCAAGCGCTGGACGTCATCCAGGGCCGCCCGGTCCCCTTCCCTCGCTCGGACAAGGGCACGAAGTTCCACGGCATCCAGCAAGTCGGGGTCATCGCTCAAGGCCCGATCCAGGTGTTCGAGCGCCTGGGTTGGACTCGCGCCGCGGACGAGTTGGGCCAAGCCAAGATGGGCCCGCGCCAAACGGGGTTCCAGGACGAGGGCGCGATCCAAATCGGCCCGCGCGCGGTCGGGGTCACGACCCAAAAGGAGCGTGGCGCGGCCCAAAAGGACGATCGGATCGCGCGGGTAACGGGCCAACGCCTCCGTGAAGAGGCGTTCGGCCTCGTCGTGTCGCCCCTGACGATCGATGGCCTCGGCAATCCCGGCGAGGACGGCCGGCGTGTGCAGGCCCAGTTTGCGGGCGCGCGTCAGGTCCCACTCGGCGCGCTCGGGCTGGTCGAGTTCCAGGAACAAGAGCCCTCGATTGAAGAAGGCGTCTCGGAACTCGGGGTTCGCGGCGAGGGCTTGATTGTAGGCCCCCAGCGCTTCGGCCAACCGTCCTAAACGTGCGAGTTCCATCCCCTGGTTGACGTATCCCCAGGAAAAGTCGGGGCGGAGGGCCGTGCAAGTGGCGTAGTGGCAGGCGGCCTCCAGGTGCTTCCCCAGGTTGGAGCGGCAGAGGCCAAGGTTGAACCAGACCCAGTAATTCGACGGGTCCTCGGCGGCGGCTTGGGCCAACCAGGGTTCGGCCTCTTGATCGCGTCCGCGGGCGAGCAGGTCGCTCCCCCAGGCGAGGCGGTCGCGGGCCGTCTTGATGGGTAAGGCGTTGGCCCGAGCGCGGTCGGCGTCGGCCCTGCTCGCTTGGCCGAGCGCGGTCTCGAACTCGGCCCGAAGACCAAGCAACGCGCGCGAGGGTTCCGACGTGAGGGCCTCCGCCCAGTTGAGCCACTCGACGCCACGAGAGACGACCTTAGCGCGCGTCGCCTCGTCCTGACGATTGCGGGCCATCTTGTGCTCGGCGCGCAGGAGTTCAACCAGGAGGTCGGGCACGCGGCGCCTGAGCTCACGGCACTCCGCGGCGTCGAGGCCACGCAATTCGACCCCCTCGGGCCAGGGTGGACCAGGGATGATGTGGAAAAGGCCCAACGCCGCGCGGGCCTCGGCGACCCCGGCGGCGAGGTGTTCCGTCGGCCCCGATCGCGTGTTCGAGAGCACCTCCGCGTTGCGCGCACGATGGAGGAACTCGTTCCAGCGCATCTGGGCCTTGGCGGTCTCGTGAGACCGCGCGGCGACGGCCGCGGCGCCGGCCAAGAGCAGGAGCAAGACGCCCGCCAGGCCGCCGACGGTGGCGGAACTTGAGGCCCTGGGGTGACGACGGGCCCATTTGGCGGTGCGCTCTCGGATGCTGACATCGCGAGCGAAGGCCAGCGGCTGATCATCGAGGAAGCGGCGAAGGTCCTCGGCAAGGTCGCTCGCGTGCTGATACCGCCGGCCTGGGAGCGGGTGCAGGCACATCGCGAGGATCGCGTCCAGCGACCAGGGGACCGCTTCGTTGCACCGCCGGGCCGAGGGCGCGCCGCGCCGGCGTTCCGTGATCAAGACGTCGATCGTCTCGCTTAAGGGCCAGTTCGGAGGAGGGGCCCGAAAGGCGTGGCGACCCGTGACCATCTCGAACAGGATCAGGCCGAGGGCGTAAAGGTCGGAGCGCTCATCGACTTCCTCCGGAGCTGTGGAGCCTTCGGGGTCGAACGCGTCCAGGTGCTCGGGGGACATGTAGTGGAGCGTGCCGCCGACCTCGGCGGTCGTCACGCCGTCAGTCCCTGGGCGACGCACCTCGGCGGAGAGGTTGAAGTCGAGGAGCATCGGAGTGCCGTCGCCCGCGATGAGGACGTTCGAGGGCTTCAGGTCCCGGTGGAGCAGGCCGCGACCATGCGCGTGTTCGAGCGCCTCGGCCAGTCTCGCGCCGATCCATACGACGGCCTGCAAGTACGAGGCGTTGCGGTAATAACGACGGGCGGGGTGGGTCTTCTCCTCGGGCGGCCCGTCGTTCGCGAAGGGCCGTTGCCGTTCCATGCCCGACCACCACGGCAGGCGCGCCATGTAGCGACGCAAGGCCGAACGGGCCACCGAAGGCGACGGCCGCTGACGCGGCGCCGGCTCGTTGGGCGCGTCGGATGCGGCCGAGCCCGGTCGATGGCTCACGACGACGTCGGCCATCGGCCCGCCCACCATGTCCAGCGCCTTGATGAGGCTCCGGCCGGTCGCTTGCGTGGGCAGGCTCGCCTCGGCCGCGTCCAACACCTGGGCGAGATTGGCCCCACCCAGATAGGGCATGCAGATCAGGCGCAGGCCAAGTTCGGGGTCGTCGTGCGCCGAGTGGATGGGCACGATATGGGCGTGCTGAAGGCGGGCCAGGACCTGGGGCTCCTCCCCGTGAGGCAGAGACACTTTCAGGGCCACGCGCCGGCCGGCCAATTCGACCTGCTCGGCAAGATAGACACGTGCGAAGGCACCTCGGCCGATCTCCGAGACGATCCGAAAGCCGGAGACCACGTCGCCCGGCCAGGGGAAGTCGGGCGCCGAGCCGACTTCGGCGCCCTTCGTCGGCCGCCCCGAGTGCGTGGGGACCGCGTCGCGACTCCCCGGGTGCGGGTCGAAGTGAAGCGCGAAGCCCAGGCTGTCGCCTCGCTCGTCGTGATGGCCGGGCGTGCCCCTAAGCGCGCGGCCCATGGAGCGCGAGGCCCGATCGACCAACTCTGGGCCCGGCGGCAAAGTCGGGCCTCGCGCCATGACGAGCGAGTCGGGCGCCGGCTCCCACCCATGAAACGGGTCCGAGGAGGGACGTTCGTCGCGTTCGGTCATCTTCGTGGTTACTCACCCGTGGCCGCGGCGGTGCCTGGGCCGGCCGATCATGGCCCCTCTCAGTTCGATAGTTCACGGCGCCTGGGCTGTCGAGTGAGAGTGCGTCGCGTTTGGCGATCGCCCAATCATGACCTAGCTTCTAAGAAGGGCCCGAGGAGAGTCCGTCCCATGGAGAGGGGCCCTCGCGTGGGGTTGTGTCAGGGGAGTGTGTGCCATGTTGAGTCATTCCCGAGGGGAACGAGCCGTCTTGACGCCGGAAGGGCCGCCTTCTACCAAAGCTGTGACCGGCGTGGGACAGCGATTGACGCGCCTCCACCGCGAGTTCGAAGCGCCCGTGGGTTGGCTCGACCCCGCGGCCCGGCGCTGGGTCGCGAGCGAGGGGGCCCCCGTCGATCAGTTCCCCGAGCCCGACGTCTGCATCCGCGGTCTGACCGCGACGGGGACGGCCCCCCTCCGCGACGTGTCCCTTTGGTCCCCACACGGACCCGACGGCCTGACCTGGCTCGCCCTGCCCGTGACCGACGACAAGGGCCAAGAGGCCTGGGCCCTCGTCGGTTTCATGGGGGCCGCGACCGACCCTTCCGTGCGCGGTCCGTGGGGCGCCCCATGCCCGCGTCGGGCCCTTCGCCTATGGGGACACGCCGTCGTCGGCGACCTGCGTGCCCTCGTCGAGACCCAGACCGCCCGCCTGGGCAATGCGTCGAAGACCCGCGAGGCCCCCCTTCTGGACCGCTTGATCCGCCGGCTTCGCGTGTCGGACGCCCCCGAGAGGTTCCAGCGCCTGGCGATCACCGAACTCCGCGAGGAACTGGCGGTCGAGGCGATCGCCTGGGTCTCGGCCC
>CALLYK010000113.1 GCA_937858365.1 uncultured Isosphaeraceae bacterium
TTGGGTGGCGATCCCACACCTATATCATTTTTCGTTCAAGTTCGTTTATGACCGCCTTTCGGTCCCCTTCGCGGCCCTATCTTTCGTGCTGGGAGGGACAATCGGGGCGTTCGCGAGCCGATACATGCATCGGGAACGTGGTTTCAACCGATTCTTTGTGCTGTACTCTTTGTTCATCCTGGGTATGGAGATGACCGCCCTGGCCGGTACCATCGAGACACTCTTCACCGGTTGGGAATTGGTGGGGCTTTCCTCCGCACTGCTCGTGGCCTTTTTCCAAGAGCGTCCCGCGCCCGCCCGGAACGGGCTCTGGGTTTGGGTCGTTTACCGTGTGTCCGACGCGGCCCTAGTGCTCGCCGCGGTGGTGATGCACCATCTCCGCGGTGAGGGCGACTTCGATCGGCTCCTCGGCGCCGGCCCTTGGCCTGACGAGGTCTCCTTGATGACCGCCAAACAGGCCCTGATCGTAGGGAGCCTCCTCTTGATCGCAGTAGCGGGCAAGTCGGCACTCGTCCCGTTTTCTGGTTGGCTACCCCGTGCGATGGAAGGGCCCACTCCCTCCAGCGCTGTCTTCTACGGGGCCTTGTCGGTCCACTTGGGCGCCTTCCTCTTGCTCCGGGTCAGTCCGTTGCTTGACAAGTCCGCGACGCTCTGCACGGGGGTCGTGGTGCTCGGGTTGATGACGGCCTTCTTCGCGTATCTGGCAGGGAGCGTGCAAACGGACATCAAGTCGGCCCTTTCGTTCGCGTCGCTTTCCCAGGTCGGGTTCATCGTGGCGGAAATTGGTCTGGGCTTTCGTTATGTCGCCCTTGTGCATCTTCTTGGTCACGCCAGTCTTCGGACCCTCCAGTTCATTCGCGCGCCCAGTCTCCTGCAGGACTATCGCACGATCGAAGACGCCATCGGCAGGCGCCTCCCACGCGCCGAGACAATCTGGGACCGCATGGCCAAGGGTCGGGACCTGACCTGGCTTTATCGGCTGGCACTGGAACGCGGATATCTCGACCGCGCCCTGATTCAATACGCGGTCTCCCCGTTCCTGCAGGCCTTGCGATGGTGTGACACGCTCGAACGTCGCTGGACCGACCTTCTCACGGGAAAGGCGTCGCGCGAGTCAGACGAGGTGAAGGTCCACTTCGGGACGAGCGACGAATTCTCATGAACCTCCTCCACCTTCCTTGGCTCGAGATGGCGATGGTCGTCTCGCTGATCGGCGTACCCTGCGTGGGGCGGGTCCACCGTCCGGAGCGAGCGTTCCATTGGAGCATCTTCTTCATCGGGGCCTCCTTCTTTTGCGCGACCATGGCGTGGCTTTCTTATTATCTGGGTGTGCCCGCCGAGGACTTGGAGCGATGGGGCCCCCAAACCGCCCTGCTCGGCCGCCGGGTCTTCGCCCTCGACGAACTCAATGCGCCACTTGTCCCAACGGTCGCCCTTCTTCACCTGCTGACGGCCCTCTCGACCTCGCGGAGTTTCATGCGCAGTTTCTCGTTCGCCTGGTCCATGACGGCTGAGGCGATCCGCCTGGCCACGTTCAGTTGCAAGGAGCCATGGGTCTTGATCGCCTTGCTCGCGATCTTGACGATCCCGCCCTACGCGGAATTGCGGAACCGCCGCAGACCCACGCGTGTTTACGTCCTCCATATGGCCGTGTTCGTCATCTTGCTCGTCGTCGGCTGGTTGGCGGTCTCTCTCCATGACGGGCCAAAGGCGCAGGCATCCTGGTGGGCGACCGTCTCACTTCTGCTCGCCATCTTGATCCGGTGCGGCACGGTCCCAGCTCATTGCTGGGTGACAGACTGGTTCGAACACGCCTCCCCAGGAAACGCCCTGCTGTTCGTCGTCCCCCTCAGCGGCGTCTACGCCGCGGTGCGCCTCGTCGTTCCCGTGGGCCCGGTATGGGTCTTACAAAGCATCGGGATTCTTTCGCTTTTTACAGCTGTCTATGCGGCCGGCATGGCGACCATCCAGCGCGAGACTCGGCGGTTCCTCGCCCACTTGTTCCTCAGCCATTCCTCTCTCGTGCTAGTGGGGATGCTCTTGGAAACGGAGATGTCCCTCACCGCCTCGTTTTGTCTCTGGTTTTCCGTGGTCCTCTCGCTGGGGGGCTTCGCCTTGACACTCCGAGCGCTCGAGGCCCGCTTCGGCCGGATCTCCCTGAACGACTATCACGGTCTGTACGAGCACTCGCCCGCCTTGGCCGTCTGCTTCCTGCTCACGGGCCTGGCGACGGTCGGTTTCCCAGGTACATTGGGATTCATATCCACGGAATTACTGGTCGATAGCGCGGTGGAAGCGAACCCGTATGTCGGCGTGATCGTGGTCGCCGCCGCCGCGCTCAACGGGATCGCGGTGGTGCGGGCCTATTTCCTGCTCTTCACCGGGGCCCGTCACCACTCCTCGCTTTCCCTGGGGATCGGCCTGCGGGAACGTATCGCGGTCTTGACCTTGTCCGCCCTCGTCCTGGGAGGGGGCCTCTTCCCTCAGCCAGGAGTGGCAACCCGCTGGCGTGCAGCGGAGGAACTCCTGGAAGAACGCCGGATGCGACTGAACGCGGCCGACGATCGGCCCACACCCAAGGAGACCTCATCCCCCAATGGCTGGCATCGGGCCCTGTAAGACATCGGGGCCATGATTGCCGATGTTCAAGCATATCATACAGCATTAGACATCAATGCCTACGGAACGCATCAATTCCAGCGCGTTGCTATGACCAACGACACCCAGCCTCATTTTATAATCAAAAGTCATTTTTCCATTTTCGAACATGTCTTGAAAATGAACATTAATCGCATCCGCCTGCTTGGACCCGGCGATCGCGGTCAAGGCGAGGTCGTGTGTCGTCGCGAGGCCCAGCGCACCGAGTTCGAGCAGCTTGCGAAGCACCGCCTCGGCGCCTATGAGGCGATCGTGCGAGTTCGTCCCATGAAGCACTTCGTCCAGCAAGAACAA
>CALLYK010000114.1 GCA_937858365.1 uncultured Isosphaeraceae bacterium
ATCCCGACGGCTCGCTCGTGCCGCGTTCGCGCTCGGACGCCTTCGTCGACGAACCCACGGAGGCGGTTCGTCAAATTCACGATTTGATCAACAGCAAAGGTGTGCGCACCTTGTGCGTCCATGGCGACAATCCGCGAGCGCTGGCATTTGTCCGCGCATTGCGCTCGGCATTGGCCGCGCAGGCTATCACCCTTCGGGCGTTCACATGACGCTGCGTATTCTCGAAGCCGGCCTGTACACCTTGGTCGTCGATTTCGGTCGGCCGCGATCGCGCAGCCTTGGCGTCCCGGTGGGCGGAGCCGCCGATCGGTTTTCTTTGGCCTTGGGCAACGCCCTTGTCGGTAATGGGCCGGATGCCCCGGCGCTCGAAATCAACGGCGCGGGACCGACGCTTCAGGCCGACTGCGAGTTGGGTTGCGTGGTCCTCGGCGCGCCGTTCACGCTGGTGAGCGACCGGCAGTCTTTGACGCTGGGCCGAACCTTCACCCTTGAGCCGGGCGAAACGGTGCGGATCGCTGGGGCATCCGCGGGCATGCGCGCCTATTTTTGCTGTCACGGCGGCTTTCGCACGCCCGTGATCTTGGGCAGTCGTTCGGCGCTTCAACCGCTGCGGGCGGGTGCGCTCCTATCCTGTCAACCAAGCCAGGTCGCGAGTCGCTTCTTGGAGCTGGCGTGGAAGCGCGATGATTTACCTCGAACTCTTCACGTCGTCGATGGCTTACAGGCGGATTGGTTTAGCGAGCAAGATTTTTTCGCGCGGGAATTCACGGTCACACCGGCAAGCAATCGAATGGGATTGCGATTGCGAAGCGACCCTCTCGTGTTTCCCAATCGCGAAATGGTTTCCGAGCCAGTCTGTCCCGGCACGGTGCAAGTGACGCGCGATGGGCAGTGCATCATTCTCGGAGTCGATGGCCAGACCATCGGCGGCTACCCTAAGATCGCCCATGTCATCCAGGCCGACCTCGACCGCCTCGGCCAGCTCCGACCCGGCGCCCCGGTCCGCTTCATCCCCGTGCCCCACGACGAGGCCCGCCGCCTCTTCCTCCAAAGGGAAGACGCGCTGCAAGCATGGTGGCGCCGCCTCACGATATCGCTGGAGTGACATCGCCCCTGTATAACATCCCCGTTCGCATTCCGTTCTTGTTCCCGGAGTTTCGGAATCCATGCCTAAGGTGATCATCGGCCCCGCCACCCTGGCCGGCGTCAACGGCCCTTACCTCGACCTCCTCAAGAACGCCGGCTTCGACCCGGTCTGGCCGCGCCGCCGCGCCCAGATGAACGAGGCCGAGCTTCTCGAACTGCTCGCCGGCGTCGAAGCCAGCCTCGCCGGCTCCGAGCCCTATACGATGCGCGTCTTGGGCGCCCATCCGCAGCTCAGAGTCATCGCCCGCGTCGGCGTCGGCTACGACGCCGTCGATCTCGCCGCCGCCACCAAGCACGGCGCCGCCGTCACCATCACCCCCGGCACGAATCAAGACGCCGTCGCCGAGCACACCCTCCTTCTCATGCTCGCCCTCGCCAAGAATCTCGTCCCGCAGCACAACGGGACCGTCGCCGGTAACTGGCCACGTCAGGCCAATCTTCCCCTCCGCGGCCGCACCCTCGGCCTCGCCGGCATCGGCCGCATCGGCAAGGCCGTCGCCATGCGCGGCGCCGCCTTCGGCATGCCCCTCATCGCCTACGACCCCATGCCCGACCGGGATTTCGCCGCCAAGTGGAACGTCCGCCTCGTCTCCTGGGAAGAGTTGCTCACCCAGTCCGACTACCTCAGCCTGCACATGCCCGCCACCGCCGAATCGCGCCACATGATCAACCGCAAGGCGCTGGCGCTGATGAAGCCGACCGCCTTCCTCATCAACACCGCGCGCGGCGCCCTCGTCAACGAGCCGGACCTGGTCGAGGCGTTGCAGAATAAGCGCCTCGCCGGGGCGGGGTTGGACGTCTTCGAACACGAGCCGCCGGGCGACAATCCGCTGCTCAAGCTGCAGAACGTGGTCGTGACGCCCCACGCCGCCGGGGTCGACCTGCAATCGCGCGACGACATGGCCCTCTCCGCCGCCCAGGCGATTGTCGATCTTTATCAAGGCAAGTGGCCAGCGGAAAAGGTCGTCAATGCCGCGGTGAAGGACGTGTTTCGCTGGAAGACGTGATCGATCTCAGGTGGTGGAAGGACCCCATATCATAACACCAGCCCACATCCCCACGGAGACTCACCATGATCCCACGCCGCGCCGCTTGGTCCTCGCTATTCGCCTGCCTGTTACTCGCCGCTCAGGCGCCCGCCGGCGACTCCATCAAGAAGGGAACCATCCGCGCCGAGGACGGGCTCAGCATCTTCTACGAAGCCCGCGGCAAAGGCGACACCGCCCTCGTATTCCTCCATGGCTGGTGCGGCGACCACGAATACTGGAGGCGCCAGGCCGACCTCTTCGCTCCCGATTACCGCGTTATCGCCCTCGATCAGGCGGGGCACGGCGCCTCCGGCAAGGACCGCAAGACCTGGACCGTCGCCGGTCTCGCCGCCGACGTCGAAGCCGTCGTCAAGGCGCTCGGCCTCAAGCGCGTCATCCTCGTCGGCCACTCCATGGGTGGTCCCATCTCCCTCGCCGCGGCGAAGCGACTGCCAGGCGTCGTCGTCGCGGTCATCGGCGTCGATACCCTGCAAAACGCCGAGTTTAAAATGCCCGAGGACGCCTCGAAGAAGTTCCTCGAAGGTTTCGAGAAGGACTTCAAAGGGATGATCCGCGGCGGCTTCGACGGCCTGTTCCACGAGAAGACCGATGCCGACCTCAAGAAATGGGTCCTCGACCGCGCCGCCGCTCAGGACGCGAAGATGGCGGTCCCTCTGATGCGCGACCTATCCGCGGTCGACACCAAGACGCTCATGAAGGAAGCAAAGGTCCCCATCCGCTGCATCAATTCCAACGGCGGCTTCAAGTTTTTCACCCCCACGGCCGTCGCCATCAACAAGAAGTACGCCGACTACGACGCCGTCGCCATCGACTCGGTCGGCCATTATCCCATGCTGGAGCGCCCGGAAGAGTTCAACCGCAAGCTTCGCGAGGTCCTGAAGGAGTTCACCCCAAAAAAGTGACCGAGGCGCCGGCGTGCTGGCCAACTCGCCTGAGGGAGCGATTTCCACTGTCGATTAGTCATCGGACTAAATTAAGCCGCATGGCTAAACTTGCCTCAGCGCGCTTCGAGTTGGCGCTGAATAAACCGCCCCAGCAGGGGAACCGCAAATGAATACCTGCCGTGCCGGTTCTTGTAGACCAGGCCGGCGTTGCTCAGGGCGGAGAGCATCTGGTTCACGTGGCTGGGACTGAACGGCTTGGTCAGTTCCCGGCGTGCGCGTTCCACGACCTCCTGGACCGTGAACTCCTCATCGCAGTGGTCAAGTCCGGCGATCACGGTCAACAGCTCGCGCTGCCGGTCCGTCGCCCTGGCCCAGCGTCCGGCGAAGAAGTTGTTGTCGAGCTTGCGCGTGATCTCCTGGATGGGGACGGAGGCGGTCTCGCCCGTGTCGACCTTTTGCAAGAAGGCGTCGTACACTTCCCGGCAAATGAACTGCAGGAAGTAGGGATAGCCTCCCGAAACCTCGACAATCAACTTGACCGATTTCTCGCTCAGCTTGACAGGGCATCTCGCGTCCTTGATCGGCTGCAGAATGGCGTCCCGGCTGTCGGCCGCGCTCAGGCGTCGGAGGAAGACGACGTGGAACATGCGCTCGGCAAAGGTCCGCGCCTCGACCAGCTTCGGAAAAAGCGTCGGCAGCCCGACCAGAACGAGCATGAAGGGAATGCTCTTCTTCTGCAGCGATTGGAAAACGTCGAGCATGAGCGAGAGCGGATACTCTTTGCCCTCGGCGTGGTCGGAAAGGTTCTGTGCCTCGTCGTAGGCGAAGATCACTCCCTTCACCCGCTTTTGCCGCAGGCAAGACCAGACGAATTCCAGCACGGCTTTCAACTTGTCGGCAATCAACCCCGCCGTCTGGCTGAACACGTCGCTCATCGCTTCAAAGTCCAGATGACGCTTTATCTGTTTCGGGGCTCGGTGGAAACCCATGGCGGGTAAGTCGTGCTTGAGGACGATTCCGGACGTGAGCGGAGCCAGGTCAGTGATGAGCCGAACGCCGATCCGGGCCTCGCTGATGCTCGTCGACTCGGAGAGGTCCGTCCCCACCCAGAGCCAGCGGTGGCGGATGGCCAGTGGCTTGAAGGTGTCTTGCAACACGGTTTTG
Organism: uncultured Isosphaeraceae bacterium; assembly: GCA_937858365.1. Taxonomy (GTDB): domain Bacteria; phylum Planctomycetota; class Planctomycetia; order Isosphaerales; family Isosphaeraceae; genus CALLYK01. Next base: position 4,244 of record CALLYK010000114.1, read on the forward strand.
CCCACGCCACGCAGGCCCGTGAGGACAAAGTTCTCCAGCACCACATCCTGCCGCAAGAGGCGAAGGAACTCCTCCGTCTCCTTGTGTCGCCCCGCCAAGTAAGGCGGCATGTGTCCCGCGCCCGGCCGAAACGGGTTGGTGAAGGAGGCTTTGGCCATGGCGCGTTCCTGTTACCCAATAGACTAAATTAAGTCGTAGATATAAATTTACTCGGTGTGCTAATCGATTGTCAATTTCGATCGGCTAGAATGAACGACGGCGATACCGCTACGCGAGGCCCCGCTGATGGATTCCCTACTCGACCGCTTCTGCCGCTATGTCCGCGTCGACACCCAGGCCGACGAGAAGTCGGGCGCCTATCCCAGCTCCCCCGGGCAGCTCGAGCTGGGCCGAATGCTGGTCGCCGAGCTGCAAGCGTTGGGCGTGCGCGACGCGGCGGCGGACGAGCATGGCATCGTCCTCGCCACGTTGCCGGCCAACGTCGCCCACCTCGCGCCGACCATCGCCTTCATCGCCCATCTCGACACGTCGCCGGAGACCAGCGGTCATGGCGTCAAGCCGATCGTGCATCGTGGCTACGCCGGGGGCGATCTCGTCCTGCC
>CALLYK010000115.1 GCA_937858365.1 uncultured Isosphaeraceae bacterium
CAAGCCCCCGCCTTTTCACACGAAGGTCCCCGATCATCCCTGGGACATCATTCTTGGTCGGCCGACCGACACGTCGATCACCGTGAGCGTCGTTTCGTATGAGGCTGGGCATGGCCGGCTGACCTACGGTCGGGACGAGCGCTCGCTCGACGAGCAGACGCCCACCCTCGCCATGCCCGTCGGCAAGGCGGTGGAGTGGTCGCTGGACTCCCTTCAGCCCGACACGACGTATTTCTACAAGTTCCATCGGCGTCTCGACGGCCAAGACGCGTTCACCGCGAGCGAGACCCATCGCTTCCACACCCAGCGAGCCAAGGGCCGGCCGTTCGTCTTCACGATCCAGGCCGATTCCCACCTCGACCTCGCGTCGGACCCCGACTGTTACGTCCGGACCCTGCGCAACGCCCTCGACGAGAGGCCCGACTTCCACATCGACCTTGGCGATACGTTCATGACCGACAAATTCGCCAGGTATACCGACGCGATCACGCAATATCGCGCTCAGCGCTTTGATTTCGGTCAACTTTGTCATTCGTCCCCATTGTTCATGGTGTTGGGCAATCACGACGGCGAGTCGGGCGCCTTCCGAAACGGCACCGCGAACAATATGACCGTCTGGTCGGCCAACACGCGCAAGGCGTTCTTTCCGAACCCATACCCCGACCGGTTCTACTCGGGCAACGAGGCCGATGAGCCCTTCGTGGGCAAGCCGGCCGACTATTATGCCTGGACCTGGGGCGACGGCCTTTTCATGGTGCTGGACCCGTTCTGGTACACGACCACGAAACGCGGGCGGGGCGACGACCACTGGGGCTGGACCCTGGGCGAGGCCCAATATCGCTGGTTGAAGAAGACCTTGCAATCCAGCGATGCGAAGTTCAAGTTCCTCTTCATCCACCATCTCGTCGGCGGGGCGACCCCCGAGGCGCGCGGCGGGTCGGAGGCTTCGGCCTTTTTCGAGTGGGGCGGTCGCGATCTGGACGGTACGGATTCGTTCGCCCGCCGTCGGCCCGGTTGGGGCAAGCCCATCCACGATCTCTTGGTGGAAAACCACGTAACGGCCGTCTTCCACGGCCACGACCATTTCTACGCCCGCCAGGAGCGCGACGGCATCGTCTATCAGCTCGTGCCGCAACCGGGCAACCCGCGTTACGGCATGGCCCGAGGCGTCGACGAGTACAGCTATCGTGAAGGGGACCTGCGAGCGGGCCCCGGTCATTTGCGGGTGTCGGTCGCTCCTGATCGGGTGGCCGTCGCCTACATGCTCACGGTCTTGCCCAAAGATGAACGTGCTGATCGGACGAATGCGAAGGTCGTCACAGAATACACGATCGCGGGCGGTCGCAGGAGTGAAGCGACGCCTGCGGGGGAAACTCGGCCGAATTTCGTCTTCCTCATCGGCGAGGGCCAGGGCTGGAGTTCGCTCTCGGCGCCGATGGACGACCGCGTGCCCGACTCGAAAAGCGTCTTGGCGCGAACGCCCAACCTGGATTCCATGGCGCGCGACGGGATGCGCTTCACGAACTTCCGGGCCCCTTCACCGCGCTGCACGCCTTCGCGAGCGGCGTTTTTCACGGGGAAGGGTCCGGCCGCTTTGCACATGACGTTCGTGGGTGAAGGGCGGGGCGACCTCGGGGGCGGCGAAGGGACGAAGGTCATCCCGCCGAGGGCCTCGACCGAACTTCCTCAAAGTGAGACGACGATCGCCGAGTCGCTCAAGGCGGCCGGTTACATGACGGCCCACTTCGGCAAGTGGCATGTGGGCCGGACGGACCCCGCGCGGCACGGCTACGACGAGAACGACGGCCCGAACGCCAACGGCGGTCCCGAGGACTCGGCCCACCCGAACCCCAAGCAGGCGTACGCGATCGCCAAGAAGGGGGCCGACTTCATGGAGAAGGCCGTGAAGGCGGGCAAGCCTTTCTACCTGCAAATCGCGCAATACGCCGGGAATTCCGAGGCCGACGCGACCCCCGAGACGTACGCTGCGGTGACGAAGCGCCTCGGAGGTCGCGAGGTGAATCGGTTGGGCGCGCTGGCGGTCGCCGAGGACGCGGACAAGACCTACGGGACCTTGCTGAAGAAGCTCGAAGACCTTGGGATCGCCAAGAACACGTATGTCATCTACACGACCGACCACGGCACGCCAGGTCGCAACCCGCCCCTGAGCGGCGGCAAGGGGACGATCGGCGAAGGGGGTCTGCGGGTGCCGATGTTGGTGCGCGGGCCGGGCGTCGCGGCAGGCTCGTTCGCGCGTCAATGGACGAGCGGTTTGGACATCTTCCCGACCATCGCGGACCTCGCGGGCGTTGATATTTCGGACGTGAAGGGCCTCGAGGGAGGGACCTTGACCGGGGTGCTGCGCCGAGGCGGCGAAGGGACGATCGCCAGGCCCCGCCCCGAGTTCGTGGTCCACTTCCCGCATTACGACAAGGACGCTCTGGGACCCGCCTCGGCGATCTACCTGGGCGATTTCAAGCTCGTGCGACTCTACGAGACGGACCAGCGCCGGCTGTACGACCTCGCCAAGGACCCAGGCGAACGCGTGGACCTGGCGACAAAGATGCCGGAGAAGGCGGCCGAGTTGGATCAACGCATGACGGCCTATCTCGAATCGGTGAAGGCGCAGATGCCCACGATGAACCCGATCCCCGACCCCAGCAAAGCGGCGAGCACGCTGCCGGGCGACCGGCGAGGCGGGCGAGGCAAAGGGGCGAACAAGGCCAAGCGATGAGGGGGCCGATTGCGTGCGTTGAGCGCTAATTCGATAATGCATGATGGAGAAGACGAGGGCCCAGGCATGTTGTTGTTGGCCTCGAGCACGCCGCAGATGTCGCCACGTACCATTTATTTTCTGACCCTCTCCGGCGCCCTTGGCGGTTGGCTTGGCGAGGACCTTTTCGGTCAGCTCTTCCCGGATGGGCCCGTCGCTTTGGAAAGCGGCATGGTGGGCGCTTCATTGGGGCTCCTTCTCGGGGTCGCGACCGGCTGGCGACACTCTGCGAGTCGGCTTGCGATGGTGGCGGCCCTGGGGTCGCTCGCCAGTTTCGCGGGCGGTTTCCTGGCACGGGGCGGCACGGCCTTGCTCGTCGGCTTTCCTGACTTCCTGGCCATCGGCCTCACGGGGACGGTCGTCGGCGCCGCGATCGGATTGGCCCTCACCGGGACAAGGACCGGGCCCATCGGGGCGACGTTGGGCGGGACGCTCGGCGGTCTCTTGGCGGCGGGACTCACTTGGTCGGCGGGCGCGACGCGCCTTGCCGGTCTTTCGGTCTCGGGCCTGAGCGCTGCGATTCTGGGCGGTGCGATTGGTTTGGGACTGGCCCTGGCGGCTGTACTTGGCGAGAATCGACCTGAGACCGCCGCCTCAGGTATCACGCGATGAGCAGTCAACCGCCACGTCCTCCGGGTCCACCGCGTCCGCGACCCGCCGCGCCGCCGCCGCCTCAACGCGGGGTCGACCAGACGGGCTTTGCCATCGCGATGCAAGGCGGCCCGGTTTGCCGCTCTTGGGACGATTTCATCGCTTTCTCGTCCCAACGATGGGACCAGCTTCGAGAAGAACTGGTCAGTGGCCGTTTGGCGGCGGCCCTGGCGCGCGCGGGCATGGGCCGTCACGCTCCCGACGCCAACGACGCGGGCACGGCCGACGAACGTCTCGACACATGGCTGGCAGGATTGCCTCTGACCAAGAAGTGCGAGCCGGAATTGGATGTTCATCCAGCTCGACTTGAATTGGTTGACGGACCCGTCGCAACGACCGAGCGGCTCCGCGTGCGCAACGTGGGCCACCGGCTCTTGAAGTTCCGTTTGCTCCTGGGGCCTGAGGGCGTTGATTGGCTCGTGTTGCCGGCCGATCTCACGGACCGCGAAGTCAACACGGTCGAGGAGCGGACGATTGATCTGACCATCAAGCCTGGCCGGGGCAAGGCTCGCACACGATCGGCGACGCTGGTCGTCGAAAGCAACGGCGGTCGGCGCGAGGTCGCCGTCACCGTCAGGGCCGCCGCCTCGGCCGCGTCGGCCCCGGCGAAAGACCAAGCACGAAGGGCCCTCGCCTGGTGGTCCTATCCGGTGGGCGGTGCGGTCCTGGGCGCGATTGCTCGCTTGGCCGCCTTCGGGGTCGCAAAGGCACTGGGTGAGGCCCCTCTCGTGAATGCGCGGGCCTCGGCGAGCGTCTGCGCTTTGATGGGGTTGGTCGCCGGGGCGATCTTGCTGGCGGGTCGGCCCATCGAGCGACTCGCTAGCGCCGTGGCTTGTCTGGTCGGCTTCGTGCTGCTCGCCGACGTCGCACTCTCGGCCGAGCGGGCCCTTCAGGGTTCGCCCGCTTGGACGGTTTGGCTCTCATGGACGGCCCTCGGCGCCGTCTTCGGGGCGGTGGGTGGCTGGGCGATCGCACAACGAGGGGAGGAATCGACATGAGCCGCGCGACTTGGTTCGCAGCCGTCGGACTTGGTCTGATCACGCTCGTCCTCGCGCCCGTGCAAGTCCTTGGGCAGCGATTCTTGCCCGGGGATCAAGGCCCCGGTCCCAGCCCCAAGCAAATCAACGAAGCGATCGATCGCGGGGTCGCCTACTTGAAGGCCGTTCGCGAGGACGGCGGCACCTGGCCCTACAGCGGCCACGAGCTGGGCATGACGGCGCTGGCCGCCCTGGCCCTTTTCGAGAGCGAAGTCCCGCGCGACGACCCGGCGATCGTCGAGGCCGAGAAATACGTGCTCCGTCGGGCCGAAAACTGCGACCAGACCTACGACCTCGGTCTGGCGATCCTCTTCCTGTCCAAGTTGCATCCCGAGGACAAGGGGCCCGTTCGCGACTTGATCCGCAACATGGGCTGGAGGCTCGCGGCCGGCGAGCAAGGGGGCATGTGGACGTACACCGTGCCGACGCGGCCGGCGTTCCCGATGCCCATTGACGAGCGGCCGGCGAAGAACCCGATCCTCGCCGCGAAGCCAAAAGACGGACCATCCCAAGCCGCCCCTTCCCCCTTGGACGAACGCAAACAAGGGCCCCTCAACGGCGGTCGCCAAGGCGTCGCGGAAGCAAGTGGCGGCGTGGCCGGACTCAACGCCGTTGATCGAGGAAACAACCCCAACGGCAAAAACAAGAAAGGTGCTGATGGCGTCCAACCCGCCTTACCAGCCGAAAGACCCAAGCCGGCCGCCGGGGCCGACGCCGAACCGGGCGTGCCCGAAGGCCCAGCGAAGGACGAAGCCAAAGACGAGCCCCGAATGAGGCCCGCGAAAAAGGCGGAGCCGAAGGTGGCCGCCAAACCGGCCCGTCCGAACACCAAGAAACGCCCGCAGAACCAACCCTTCCGCGTTGGCATGCCTCCGGCCGCAATGCTACCCCCGCGCGGCGACCACTCGAACACGCAGTTCGGCATGTTGGGCGTGTGGGTCTCGGGCCGCTTCGGATACGACACCAGGGTGACGATGGACCACCTGGAGAAACACTTCCCAGCCTCCCAGAGGGCCGACGGCTGCTGGGGATACAACGCCAACGGCTCCGTGGTCAACGGCCCGCAAGCCATGACGTGCGTTGGCCTTCTCGGACTCTATCTCGCGGCGAGCCAGGAGAAGGACGACGGCCTGGACGCACTGAGTCGCGGCCTTCAACTCCAGAACGACCCGGCCTACCAACGCGGTCTGGAAGCAGTGACGCAACACGCCAAGAGCATCAACGACCGATCGGAGATTTACTATCTTTGGTCCCTGGAGCGCCTTTGTGTGGCCTTGGGCAAGGAAGACCTGGACGGCCTCGACTGGTACAAGGCCGGCGCCCGCGTTTTGCTCAAGAACCAGAACATCGACGGGAGTTGGACCGACAACCACTGGGGCGGCCTGCCGAGCACTTGCCTGGCGCTTTTGTTCCTGCACCGCTCGAACCTCGCCACGGGGATCGAGGAGCGCGTTCGGGTGCCCGAATACAAGCCGATCGCGGGCCTTCCTTACCGGGTGAGGCAACCCGAGATGGACCAGCCTGAACCGCCTGCGGACGAACCCTCGCCAGGCAAAATGGCCGAGACTGGACCTGCGCCGCAACCGCCGCGCGAAGTCGGCGAGGACGCGGAGGGACCATCATCGGCGAAGGCAGAAGCGGAAGGGCCTGCCGCCGATTCACCCGAAACCAAGAAGATCGCTCACGAGTCATCGGACGAGGTCGAGTCGCCGCCCACGCTCGAACGCGTGAACGACCCGCGCGCGAGTATACTCATGGTGGCGGTGCTGGGGGTCTTGCTCGCCTTACCGGCCTTGATGCGACGATCGCCGTGATCAAGCGGTGAAAGAATCTCTATACGACGAAAACGCCCCCGCGACCACGTGCCTTCGAGACACGCGGTTCGGGTCCGTCCGCGTGGGGGGCGAGGTGTTCCGTCTTCCGGTTGAGGGGATTGGGCCCCGTATCGTCGCGTCGGAAAATAAACGTGCGAGCGACGAACGGGATGGCGGGGCTGATCGTGGGCCGTTATGTCTTCAGGCCATTGATCGCGGGCAGTATAGCACCTCCTTTCCGCGATTCAAGGAAAAAATCCAACTCTTTCAGAAATGCCGATCGCAACCCGGCCGATGGGGCATTGCCCATCGCCGACCGTCTGGGCATGATCGGGGCCACATCCAATGGACTTGACCGCGAGGTCCCCTCATGATCGCGCTTCTTCTCATGGTTCTCTGGCAAGCCCCTGGCGACGGTGCCCCGCGCGTTGTGCGCGAGCGCACCGAATGGCTCGATGTCTGGGTGCCCGACAATGACATCAGCGACAAGCCGCGTGTCCTCCTCATCGGCGACTCGATAACCCGAGGATACGGACCCCTCGTCGAGGCAAAGCTGAAAGGGCGGGCCCTGGTGGCTCGCCTGGCCACGTCGAAAAGCCTGGGCGACCCGGCCCTCTTGCTCGAGGTGCGACTGGTGCTGGAACAAACCAAGTTCGACGTGGTCCACTTCAACAACGGCATGCACGGCTGGGGCTACACTGAAGACGAAAACGCGGGCGCCTTCCCCGCGATCCTGGAACTCATCAAGTCCAAGGCCCCAAAGGCCGAGCTGATCTGGGCCCTCACGACCCCGGTCCGAAAGCGCGACGACGCGTCCCACCTCGACCCCAAGACCGATCGTGTGCGCGAACGCAACGCGCGCCTCGCCAAACTGATCGAAGGTAAGGGGGTCGCCACCAACGACCTCTTCGCGGCGACGATCGACCACCCCGAGTTCTTCAGCGCCGACGGCATCCACTTCGCACCGGCCGGTAACACCGCCCTCGCCGACCAGGTGGTCCGCGCGATTGAGAGGGTGCTCCCATGAACGTGCTCATGACGTTGCTTGTCGCGATCGTGCCCCTGCCCGCGCCCGACGGGTGGGAGGACCTCGTTTCTCGGGTCCCACGTTCGGCAAATGCGCTGGCCGTCCTCGATGGCGAAGCGCTTCGGGCCAGCCCCTTGCTCAGACCAGAAGGGGCGGTGAATGTCGAAGACACAGGCACCTTGCTTTTCAACATTCCTAAAACATGCCGGCGCCTGGTCTTAGCCACGGAACTTGATTTCCGCGAGCTGGTCGACACCGAACGGGTCGCCCTGCTGGAACTTGATGGCGAGCCCACCCTGGCGGCGATCGCGCAGAAAGAGGGGGGCGAGATCGACCATGTGGGCGGACGCGAAGCGGTGAGGCTGCCGCGCGATTTCCTCATCACGAAGCTGGCCCCCAACACGTTCGCGGCGATGTACCCGGCGCGTCGGCAGTCGTTCGCGCGTTGGCTGGGCTCGATCGATCGTCAGGGGGCCGGTCGCGGCGATGTTTCTCCCTATCTCCGCGCCGCGGCCGGGCGGCTCGACGCGAATGCGCCCATCGTGATCGCGCTCGACTTGGCCGACGTCGCTGCGCTGGGCGAGACCCGATCGGCCCTGCGCCGCTCCCGAGCGCTCGCCGCGGCGCCGGTCAAGCCCGATGTCGACGCGATCGCGTCGTTGCTTACGAGCGTGGAAGGGCTGGTCTTGACCGTCTCGGTCGGCGAGGGTCTTCATGGAGAGTTGCGGGTGGACTTCGGCGCGGCCACGGCCGTTCTGGGCCCTCTGGCCAAGCCGCTCCTTCTGGAAGTCCTGGCCGATTCCGGGGCGTATCTCGCCGACTTCGACGATTGGCAAGCGGTCGCGCGCGGGCGGTCGATCACGCTCTCGGGGGCCCTCTCGCGCGACGGAGTGCGCCAGGCGCTCGGGCTCTTCGAGCTCCCCACGACGGCCGTCTCGCCAGGGCGAGCGCCGATCGGCGAGCCGCCCAACGCGGCCCTCGCGGCCTCGAAACGCTATTTCGATGGTGTCGTGGCCGTGCGCGACGAATGGAACCGGATGCGCGGGGTCTTGCGAGGCCGGACCAACGCGTCGCAGGCGCTTTGGTACGACCGTTTCGCCGAGAAGGTGGACCAACTTCCGGCCCTCAACGTCGACCCGAACTTGCTCACGTTCGGCGCCGAGGTGGCCAAGAGGTACCGGGCCATCGCCTATTCGTTTCGGGGTGTGAACATTTCCACAAACTTCCGCCGGACTGGGTTCGAGGTCACGGCGTCCGACTTCGAACAAATCCGCCGACAAGAATCGGCCGTCGCCCAGGACAACTTCCTGGTGCTCACGAAAGAGATCGACACCCTCACGGCCGAAACGCGCAAGGCGATGACACAGAAGTTCCAAGTGGAGTTCTGATCAAGGCTTGAACGGAGGAAGGCGAGATGAAGCGGTTCGGATGGGCGTTGGCCATCGTTGTCGTCTTGGCGGGCCAGAGCGTGGGCCTGGGCCAAAGAAAGATGGACGTGGCCCTGGGCGAGCGGGTGCGCTCCTCGATGCGGCCGTTTTTGGAGCAAAGAGACATCTCGGGAGTCGTGGCCCTGGTGGGCGATCGCGAAGGCGTGCTCGCCCTGGAAGCGATTGGCCAGGCCGACAATGAGGAAGGTAAGGCCATGCGGCCCGACACTCTCTTTCGGATCGCGTCCATGACCAAGCCGATTACGGCGTTGGCCGTCATGATGCTCGTCGAAGAAAGGAAGCTCTCCCTCGACGCGCCGGTCGAAGCGCTGTTGCCCGAGTTCAAGGGTCAGATGTTGGTCGCGTCGAAAGACGGCGAAACGATCACGCTTAAGAAGCCGGCGCGACCGATCACGGCACGGGACCTTTTGACACACACGTCGGGCCTACCCGGTGGGCCGCCGCCCGGCCTCGCCGACCTCTACTCCAAGCGCGACCACTCACTCGCCGAGGCGGTGATGGCTTTCTCACAGCGCCCACTCGACTTCGAGCCCGGCACAAAATGGGCCTACTGTAACGCGGGGATCGATACGCTCGGCCGGATGATCGAAGTGGCCTCGGGGAAGTCCTACGAAGACTTCCTCAAGGAGCGTCTCTTCACGCCCCTGGGGATGGTCGACACGGTCTTCTATCCGAGCGCGGACCAGGCCAAACGCACGGCCGTGCTTTATCAAAAGAAGGAGAGCGTCTTGGAGCGATCGCCATCGTTCCTGGGCGAGCCCAAGGCGTATAAGTATCCGATCCCGGCCGGCGGCCTTTACTCGACGGCGCCCGACCTCGCAAAGCTGTATCGGATGGTGCTCCAAGGCGGCACGTTCGACGGCAAGCGATACCTGAGTGAATCGAGCGTGGCCGAGATGACGAAGTTGCAGACGCCCCAAATCAAGACCGGGTTTGTCGACGGAATGGGCTGGGGACTCGGGTTCTCGTACGTGCGCGAGCCGCAAGGCGTGACGGAATCGCTTTCGGCCGGCAGCTACGGCCACGGCGGGGCCTTCGGCACGCAAGCCTGGATCGACCCGGTGAAAGGGAAGTACGTCGTGCTCCTCATCCAAAGAACGGGCCTGCCCAACAGCGACGCCTCCGACATGAGGAAGGCCCTGCAAAAAGCGGCGTTGGCTACACCGTAGTCCTATGTCGGGACGCGGTCCGCGTTTTCGAGGTCCACGGTACGAACCGTCAAAGGAAGAACGACAACGCCCGGCGTAACCTCAGCTACTTGACGAGGGGCCTCGCGACACGGAACACTCTCGTCGTCGTTGAGGCATTGGCCATGTTGGTCGTCGCGAGCCGGAAGAAAGGAGTCGGGTTGGATGAGTGAGGCCCCACGCAGGCTCGTTGTTGTTGGTGGTGTGGCCGGCGGTGCCTCGTGCGCCGCCAGGGCCAGGCGCCTTTCGGAGTCGGCCGCGATCACGGTCCTTGAGCGCGGCCCCTTCGTCTCGTTCGCGAACTGCGGCCTGCCTTATCATGTGGGGGGCCTGATCGTCGAGGAGAAGAAACTCCTCGTCGCGAGCGTGCCGATGTTTCGAGACCGCTTCCGCATCGACGTCCGCGTGGACACGGAAGTCCTCAGGATCGACAGGGATGCCCAAGTGGTCGAGGCTATTGACCACAAGACGGGCGAGACCAGCTTCTTCCCTTACGACGACTTGGTCCTTTCCACTGGCGCGGCGCCGATTCGGCCCCCCCTGCCCGGCATCGACACGCCTGGGATTTTCACGGTGCGGACCATCCCGGACAGCCGAGCGATTCGAGCCTGGCTGGCCGAGAGACAATGTCGACGGGCCGTGGTGGTGGGCGGCGGCTTCATCGGTTTGGAGATGGCGGAGAACCTGGTCCATCGGGGCCTCAAGGTCACGCTGGTTGAGGGCCTTCATCAGGTGATGGCCCCGCTCGACCCCGAGATGGCCCAGCCCGTCCACGAGCACCTGCTCACCCACAAGGTCGCGTTAAAACTGGGGGCGATGGTCAACGGCTTTCTCGAGCGTGAGGACGGCTCGATCGCGGTACAAACCCGCGACGGTGGCGAGGTGAGCGGCGATCTCGTGGTCTTGGGGATTGGGGTGCGGCCGGAAGTGGGTCTGGCTCGCGCCGCTGGTTTGGAAATCGGTTCGCGCGGTGGTGTGCGAGTCGATGAGCAGATGGCGACGAGCGACCCGCGCATTCGGGCCGTGGGCGACATGGTTGAGGTGCGCAACTTCGTCACGAAGGAATGGTCGTTGGTCCCCCTGGCCGGCCCGGCCAACAGGCAGGGGCGCATCGCCGCGGACGCGATCTTCGGCAGGACGAGCACCTACCGGGGCACGCAGGGCACGGCCGTTTGCGGCCTTTTCGGTCTCACGATTGCCTCCACGGGGGCCAATGAGAAGGACCTCTCTCGCCTGGCCCGGCCCTTCGGCAAGGTCTACCTCCATCCGGGCAATCATGCCGGGTACTATCCAGGGTCGAGCACGATTCATTTGAAACTGTTGTTCGACCCGGCCGATGGTCGTGTGTTGGGGGCGCAGGCGGTCGGCGGGGAAGGCGTCGAAAAACGCATCGACGTAGTCGCCATGTGCTTGCAGATGAGGGGGACCGTTCGCGACCTGGCGGAGGCCGAGCTTTGCTACGCCCCGCAGTATGGGTCCGCCAAGGACCCGGTGAACATGGCCGGCATGATCGCGTGCAACGCCCTGGATGGGGACGCCCCCCTGGCCCATTGGACCGACAGGGATGGCTTCGAAGGGGCCCTCCTAGACGTGCGCGACCCGGCCGAGTTCGCCGCCGGACATGCGGAAGGGGCCATCTTGGTTCCCTTGAATCAGCTTCGCGATCGACTGGGCGAACTACCGCGCGACCAGCCCATCTGGGCTTATTGTCGGGTCGGCCAGCGCGGTCATTACGCGACCAGGCTCTTGCGCCAGCATGGTTTCGACGCGTCGAACATCTCGGGTGGGATGCTCACTCACGACCAAGTGAAGGGGTCGGCGAAGGACCAGGGCGTCAACCATCCCGGCTGACGAAAGCGGCTGGTGTCAGTCTCGAGGCGCTCGCTTCACGCTTGCGGAAGACCTGACACGAGGCCGACAGTCAGTCTCCCTGGGGTGAGACGCTCCAACTCGCGCGAGCCAAGTCACGAAACCGCTCCGCGACCTCGCGGCGTTCCTCGAGCGGGCCCCGGCCGTCCTCCAAGATCGCTTGGGCCGTTTTCTGGAAGAGATCGGCCATCATCCTCGAGTGCTCGGGCACGTCTTTGAGGAGCGAGTCGATATCCGCCAAGGTGGTCAGGGCGTCGTCGTATCGACCCATTTCGGCCAGCGTGCGGGAGAGGCGCGTCTTGCGGTCAACGTGCCGGCCCTGAATGAAGTGGTTGTCGGGGTCCAACTCCAGGGCGATGCCGGTTTCCTTGACCGCCCGGCGCCGATCTTCCAGGACGAGTTCGATCGGCCCCGCGGACCGAATCCTGGCTTTGGCGGACAGGGTCCAAAACTCGGCCCAGGCCAGGTGTGGGGCCGGGTCGTTGGGGGCCTCGGGGCCGTTCGTTTCGAGGATCGACCGGGCCTTGTCCCGGAGCATCGCCGCTGTTTCCACGTCTCCCAGCATGTGGTGCCGGAAGGCGAGCGCGCAAAAGGCCAGGGAGAGTTGGCTGGACCGCGACGGGGTCTGGTCCGGGTCCACGCCCGCAAACGCTTCGAGGACCTCTTGGACGAGTGGTCCTACCATGTCGGGGGAGGCGCCAACCGTCCCCTTGAAAACTCGAAAGTGGGAGTGATTTAGCTGCGTGAAGACCAGCCAGTGGTTCGGGGGTGCCAATTCCGGATAGCGGGTCGCGAACCGATGAAGGAGTCGATCGGCGGCCTGCTTCAGGGCGACGGCCTGTTCGTTGTGCCCCAGGATGACGGCCGACTTGGCCAGGAGCCGCTCGAAACGCAGGACCCACACCCATGCGGCCGGCGCGGCAGGCTCGACCCAGCGTTCCAGGGCGGTCACGACGGGAAGACCCAGGTCGAGCGCTTCGGAGGCGGCGAGTCGGGCCGCTTCCGGGTCGTCGTCGCGTTCGAGGTCGGCGGCCCGGGCCACGACGAAGGCCATCCGTGCCTGATCCGCGCGTCGGGAGGAGGCGATGACCTCGCGGAGAAAGGCCACGTGCTCCTGGTGTTCATCCAAGAGGTTGGTCGCGGTGTCCAAGAGGACGAGCCAATCGTGGTCGTTCGGCCCTGCCGGCAGGGTCCGTTTGGCCTCTTCTCGGACCGCGGTGGCAATCGACCGAGCGAGGGCCATGCGTCCTCGACGTGTAAGTTCATCGGCCAGACTGAGGCGCCATCGGGCCAGGGACTGGGTTTCCTGAGGCGTGATCCTGGGACCCAAATCGCGTTCGTATTTATCGCAGGTCGCCAGGAATTGATCGGGAAAGTCGTCGACATGGACCCGTGGGTGCTGGGCTTCCAGGAGTCCGACCAAGGCCTCGAGGGTGAGTCGCCGCGCCTGTGAGTCGTCCGGGTCTGCCGCCATGAGGGCCTCAGCGATCTCAGCGGACTCAGAGAGCAGCACGAGGGCCCGCGGGCGGTGGTCGTTCCGATACTCCGCGAGCCCCAAGGCCCCCGTGACCCAGGCGAGGTTCGCCAAGACCTCGCGGTCTTCGGGCCGACTGCCGCGTAGGGCCCTCAGGAACGGGAGGAGGTTCTCCAACTCGCGCGAGGCGATCGCGTCGAGTTGATAACCCTGCGGCCCCCACGACCCGAGCCGCTCCCGGACCATGCTCAAGACGGTCTGCGTGTGGGCCTCCGCGGCGCGCCTGGCGATATCGGCCTTGGTGGCGTGCTCTCTCGCGAGGGAATCACTGTGGCGGGCCCGGGCGAAGAGGACCGTCGCGATGACCATGCTGACCGAGGCGAGGAACCCGAGCACGGTGACGAGCGCGACGACCTTGGAGTGGCGGCGGACGAGGCGTCCCCAGCGTTCGCCTGCGGTCTGACGCCTCGCCCTGATCGGTTCGTCGGCGAGGAGTCGCGCGAGGTCGTCCGCCAGAGCGCCGGCGTCGCGATAGCGGTCGTCGGGTGAGGACGACTTGGCCTTGGCGATGATGGCAGCAAGGGAGCCGGCGTTCACGCGAGGAGTGCCCGCCGCGCGCACGCGGTCGAGGACCACTCCCAGACAATGGACATCGCTCGCGAACGAAGGTGGAAGCCCAGCCACTCCGCTTGGGCCTTGGAACGCGGGCGTCCCCGGGCGCGGCGGTCGTGGTCCCACGTCGTGCTCGCAATCTAGTTCGCGCGCCAGGCCCCAATCGAGTACGCGCGTTCGACCGTCGTTGCCGATGAGCAAGTTCTTCAGTGACAAATCGAGATGGACAATGCCCAGCGCATGAGCATGAGCGACGATTCGGCAGGCCTCCAGGACATGACCGATCGTCTCGACGCGCTTCGAGTGGTCGGCGTCGTCCAAGACCTCGGCCAGGGTCAGCCCTTCCACATACTCCATGACGTAAGCGGGGCGTCCCGAGTCGTCCTCAACGCGGCCGTAGATCGGCACGACGCCGGGTTGGCGGACCTTGTCGGTGATCGCAGCCTCGTGGTCGAATCGGGCCTTGAGGTGGTCGGACAGGCCCTCTTTGCGGACCTTGTAGGCCACTCGCCGATTGACCTCGAGGTCTCTTGCCAGGAAGACCTCCCCCATGCCCCCCGCACGGACCTCTCGTTCGAGGAGGTAGCGGCCCGCCTTGCCCAGGGCCGGCGCCGGCCGAAGTTGTTGCTCAGGTCCGGCTGCCTGGAAGAAAGCGCGGAAAAGCCGGTGGTCGCGCGCCAGGCTGTCGGCCCGCTGGATGAACGCAGCGTGGTGTTCGGGCGGTACGGCCATGAGAGGGAGGGGGGGACCGATCGGGCCGTCAGGGCCCCAGGTCGCCACCCAGAGATCGAGCGCCGCGTCCACGGGCTGGCCGCCGTCGTCCCGGATGCCGCTTTGTCGTCCAGGCCCGCTCGCCATGGTCGTCCTTCAAGGGTTGGCCTCGAGGATCCCGAGTGCCGGCCGCATCTTAGCGAAGGCCGATTCCATCCGACCGCGGAGCCGGCCCAGGCCCCATCCCAAACGGTCGGCCGCCAGGCGATATGACAAGTCTTGGAGAAAGACGGTCTCGATCGCCAAGCGTTCCTCCGAGTCGAGCAGCGCCAGGGTCGAACGCAAACGGGCCGAGCGATCGCGCCGATCGACGATCGTGGCGGCGCTTGTGTCGCCCGCGGGCTGAAGGTCCAATCGCTCGGTCGTCTCGAATCGGGCATGGACCCGGCCCCGCCGCGCGGGCCCCCGATCACGCAGGACCTCACGGGCCGCCCAGGCGATGAGGCGGTGGAGCTCGGCCGAAGTGCCCTTCACCGAATCGGGCCGCGCCCGAACGCGTCGCAAGAGCTTGATGCAGACGTCTTGGACCAGGTCGTCGGTCTCGTCGAGATGCCCGAGTCGTCGCCGACGTCGTTCGCGCGACAGCCAGCGCGCGAAGAAGGCACGCACGAGGACCGCGAGCCAGGCTTCCCCTTCCGGGTCGCCCGCGCGGAGTTTGCCTATCAACTCTAAGGCGTCTTCCCGGCCCACGGCGGACGGCATGCTGGCACATCTCCTCGGACGTGGCGCACAAACCGACCACATCTTCCAGACTCCATTATGGTCGATCAGGGCCGTCTTGGTCCAGCGCGACGGCGTGCGCCCTGAGATCGACCAGTCCACCCCCCCTGCCCTGGTCATCCCCGAGGTCCGCACCATGTCTCCCCTCGACCCGTTTCGACATCGTTCCTCCCCGACTCGCCACCGCTTGCGGCCCTCGCTGGAAGGTCTCGAACGGCGGGTCGCTTTGGCCGATGGGGCCTTGGACACGTCGTTCGGGCTGTCTTACTGGGAAGGCGGTGGATACACGGCCGTCTCCACGCCGACCCCGACGAGCTCGTCCCAAGGTGGCTTCCAGGGCGAAGTGCGTGGCATGGTCACACAGCCATCGGGGAAGATCGTCATCGCTTACCAGTTCGCTTATCAGAACGAGGCCCGCCTGACGAGGTTCACGGTGGATGGGTCGATCGACCCGTCCTTCGGTGTCAATGGCACGGCGGTCGTGACCATCGGCACGCAAGCGTCACCAGGGCGCGAAGACGAACTACGGACCCTTCTGGTCCAGGCCGACGGCCGGCTCGTGATCGCCGGCAACGACGCGATCCCGGCAAACCAGGGTCTCAACCGGTATGCCATCGTGCGATTGACGCCTGATGGTCTCCTCGATCCGAGTTTCGACAGCGACGGCCGGGCCTCCGTATTCATGGGATATGGGGCCCGGCTTTACGCGGCGACCCTTCAACCCGACGGCAAGATCGTGGCCTCCGGCAAGGCTGCCCGCCTGAGCACCGACACCAACAACCAGGACTTCGCCGTCATGCGCCTGGAGCCGGACGGTTCGCTCGACGCGACGTTCGGCGAACCGGTCGAACCTGGTTCGTCCACCCGCACGGGACGTAGCTTTCCTTACATGGACCTGTACGCGTACGGACCGGACGAGGCCCGTTCAGTCGTGGTCATGCCCGAGACGGGGAGTGTCCTTCTGTTCGGGTTCGCCAAGGCCGGGCCCGGGAGCGGGTGGTCGCCCTGCTTCGCCCGACTCAACCCCGACGGCTCCTGGGACGGCTCTTTCGGCGATGGCGGCTGGAAGTACTTCACTTCCGGTCAATTCAGCTTCTATCCCACATATGAAACTGAAGACCGATATCCACTGGTCATCCAACCTTTGAGCGGTCGCGTGCTTCTGGGAGGGACCACGAACCGGCCATCGGCCCCTGGGGCCCCCTCGGGCCCGCAAGCGGCCGTCTTCCGGTTCTTGGAAGGGGGCGACCTCGACCCGTCCTTCGGCACCAACGGCTCTTTCCGCTTCGACCCGCCCGGCAACGTGAGTCCGCGCACCGGATACCTCAACGACCTGGCGGTCCAGCGTGACGATCGCATATTCGTCGTTGGGAGCGTCGTGGGCAAGAAGCCGTGGATCACCGGAAACGACTCCGATTACTACGTCTCGCGCCTCTCGCCGGACGGCGAGTTCGACACCACGTTCAACAGCACGGGCACCTCGGTGGTGCCGTGGGACTGGCAACCGCCACAAACCAACGCCAAGCAAAATGACTTCGGCCAGTTGGTGGCCCTGCAACCGAGCGATGGCAAGGTCTTGCTCGCGGGCAACTTTCAGGGCTGGACGAACTGGGAATACGGTGTGGCCCGGCTCGAGGCCACGCTGCCGCCTAAAGTCGTCACGACGACCAGCCTCACCGCCTCGGCGGCCGGCATTCTCGTGGGCGACCCGGTCACCTTCACGATCAACGTGTCGCCCCCATCCGCGCGTGGGACCGTGGAACTCCTGGACGGGACCCAGCGGATCGACACGAAGGCCCTGGTCAACGGGAGCGTTTCGTTCACTTACGCGGGTTTCGGGGTCGGCACCCACAACATCACGGCCCGGTTCGAGGAGACGTCGACGCATCAGGGCAGCCTATCGGCCATCAGCACGATCGTCGTTCAGGCGCTGACGTCGTCGTTGGCCCTCTCGGTCACGCC
>CALLYK010000116.1 GCA_937858365.1 uncultured Isosphaeraceae bacterium
ATCGAGTGGACCGATGCGACCTGGAACCCCGTGCGGGGATGCACCAAGATCAGTCCAGGTTGTGCCCATTGCTACGCGGAGACGTTCGCCGAGAGGTTCCGCGGAGTATCAGGACACCCTTACGAACAGGGCTTCGACCTTCGACTCGTCCCCCACAAACTCGCCGAGCCTCTACGGTGGTCGAGCGCGCGAATGATCTTCGTGAACTCGATGAGCGACCTCTTCCACGAGGGCGTCAGCGACGATTACATCGCCCGGGTCGTGGAGGTCATGACCCAGGCGGACTGGCACACCTATCAGGTACTGACCAAGCGGTCGGACCGGATGCGGACGTTGCTCCAAACCAAGCTCCGTCCCGCCACGAGCTTGCGTCATCTCTGGTGGGGAGTGAGCGTCGAAAACCGCAAGCACGGTCTGCCCCGGATCGAGCACTTGCGCGAAGCGCCCGTGCATCATCGCATTCTTTCGGTCGAGCCCCTTCTGGAAGACCTGGGGCCGATCGACCTCACCGACATTCATTGGGTCATTGTCGGCGGGGAGAGCGGCGCGAAGGCGCGCGCGCTCGACCCGACGTGGGTCCGAAGCCTGCGAGATCAGTGTCAGGCCGCTGGGGTCCCGTTCTTCTTCAAGCAGTGGGGTGGTGTGAACAAGGCGAAGAATGGTCGCGAACTCGACGGTCGAACCTATGATGAATTCCCGGCGAGGATCGTGGCCCAAGTCCCTGATTTGAGGGAACGAACAAGGAGGCTTCAGGGATTGGGGCTTGAGGGAGCGACCGCGGCCGGCGCCTGGATGCCCTGAATCACGCGGCCCTACTTTCACGGAACGGTATTTTCGGGCCCGGTCGCCATGAAGTGGTAAGCTACGACGGACGAAAAGACGGGCCATGCAAGATCGCCGGACCATGATCCAAGTCGCCTTACGCACAGTGCTCGGGACGGTCGTCGGCTTGATCGTGGCCTTCATCCTGATCTTGGGGGTGGAGGCCTTCGGCGGGGTGGTCCATCCTATTCCCGAGGGTTTCGACGGGTCGACGGAAGCGATGTGCCGCCACGTGGAACGGTTCCCGGGATGGGTGCTGGCCGCGGTCGTGCCGATGTGGGGCCTGACCGCACTCGTCGGCACCTGGTTGGCGAGGCGGGTCGGGACACTATACGCCGCAGGGATCGTCGGGCTGTTGCTCACGGCGGCCGTCGTCCTCAACATTTCGATGCTACCTTATCCGATCTGGTTCAAAATCTCGGTGGTGATCGCGGTGCCGGCAGCCGGGTTTGTCGGTGGTCGATTGGCACGGCGCCGATCGACCGCCTGACGTCACGGGCCCATGCGGGGCCAATGATGACGTCGTGTCCTTCACGGACTCGCGGGACCCGGCGCGTCGGAGCGGCCTTCCCGCGTCGGCCCTGATCGAAGTGGGGAACGACCATCGCCTGGCCGACCCCGAACCGCTCCGGCGCATGTTGGAGGAATGCGAACGAGTTTAAGAATGGGGGCCTTCTCAAGTCCAACGCGCCGCGGCCCGAACCCGAGACAAGTTCGTGGTGTCCTTCCCAAGGAACCAGTGATTGGACCAAGCCCCTGGCAATTGTGCCGGAAGTAGCGAAGAAACGATCGTGACGACCTACTACTGCTCCGACCCCCATGCCTTTCACGGCAACATCATGAAGTACTGCCGCCGCCTCGCGTTCATGACCGAGGCCGACCGGGAGTCTTTCCTCGCGCTCGAGGCCGAAGGTGGCGACTTACGGACTTTTCACCTGAGCGATGAGTCGATCGACAACATGAATCGCGGCTTGGCGGCCAACATCAACGCGCGCGTCGGCCCGAACGACACGCTTTGGTGCCTGGGCGATTGGGCTTTCGGTCGAGGCGGCGACTATCTTAAGAACGCGCGCTGGTTCCGCGACCAACTCCAATGCCGGACGATCCACTTCGTTTGGGGCAATCATGACGAGGAGAGGATCGCCGACCTATTCGCGTCGACGCACCATCAGACGAAGGTGCGCGACCGCGGCGTGAAACTCACGTTGAACCACTACCCGATGCTGACCTGGGACGGTCAACACCACGCGACGGTCAGCGAGCCCAACGTGCATCTTTTTGGTCACGTCCACGCGCTCTACCAGCGTTCACCCGAGTCGAGCCCTCTCAAAGAGGCGGACGCCTGGCCGGCGCTCGACGTCGGTTTCGACGGCCACGATTATCAGGTCTGGTCGCTGGAAGAGGTCCTTGAAGCTCTTCGGCCACGTCTGGAGGCGTTCGAGTCCTTGAAGCGAGCCAGCGGTCGGTTCGACCCCTTTCGAGGTCGCGGGGACCACGGTGGGGCATGAGAGCCCTGGAGACTGTTTGGAGATGGACGACGAAGCGATCGCCCGGTTCATTCGTGATTTTGAGGAAGGGACCCTGCCTCGTTCGGCATGGACCCATGAGCGCCATCTCCTAATGGCCCTCTGGTATCTCTGCCACCATGATCGAAACGCGGCGACAGACCTCATCCGTTCGGGCATTCAGAAGTTCAACGCAAGGCAGGGTAACCTGACCGGCTACCACGAGACGATCACCCTGGCATGGGTCGCAGTCATCGACCATTTTCTCCAGGGAAAGAAGCACGCCAAGCCGATCAGTGTCCTCTTCCAAGACCTCTTGAGCGAGCACGGCGCGAGGGACGCGTTGCTGCGCCACTACTCCCGGGAGCGGCTCTTTTCGGACGAGGCCCGGCATGGATGGCTGCTGCCCGACCTTGCCGGCTTTGAGGGCCCGGACTGAGCAGCGGGACCTGATTCCGCGGGGCCGTCAGTGCTTGGCGTGCTTCTTGAAGAAGTCCCAGATGAGGTCGTTGGCGGCCACCTTCCGGGTCGACTTGCCCAAAAAGGGGACGGGCGGTTGGCGGCCGGGCCAGGTGTGCCCGCCGCCTTCGACAACGATGAGGACCACCTCTGAACCGTCCTTGCCGCCCGCGTAGGTCTTGCTGGTCACCTTCAGGTCGTCCTCAGCTTGCGAGATGGTTCGGCTCGTGGGGGCGGGCTCACAGCCGTTGAGCTTGACCCAGGTCTGGACCGACTCTTCGACACCCTTCATCTTCAGGAAGCCCGGCGAAGGCCCCTTGCCGGCCTCGAACGGGACAAGGTTGTCTTGCGTGCCGTGGATGTGCATCACCGGGACCGGCCGCGCGGGCTTGCTCTCGTCGATCGTGATCGTGCCGGCCACAGGGGCCACCGCGGCGATCCGATCGGCGAGTTCAGCGGCGAGGCGATAGCACATCATGCCGCCGTTGCTCATGCCGCACGCGAAGACACGCTTCGTGTCCACATGGACGACGGCCGCCAAATCGTCGAGCAAAGCGGCGATGAAGGCGACATCGTCCACCTTGTTCTCGCCGTTCGGCGTCGTGAAACCACCCGCGTTCCAGGTCAGGAACGGGCCAGTCCCCGTGCCGCTCGGGTAAGCGACGACGAAACCGGCCTGGTCGGCCTTCTCGCTCAGGCCGCAAAAGGCCGCCATCATCGGGCCGCTCATCGCGGCGCCATGAAGGGCCAACACCACCGGTGTGGGCTTGGAGCGATCCAGCCCCTTGGGGACGTGGACGAGATAGGACCGCTCCCGTCCATCGACGTGGAGCGATCGTGTCTGGTCATCCGGCGCGGTTTGGTCCCAGAGGACACCGGCGAGCGGGTGCAGACTGACGACCTTCCAAACGGCCTCTTGAATGGCGCGGGCCAAATCGTCGGACACGGGTTTGTCTTTCTCGGGGTCGAGGCGTTCATTGTAAGGAGCGGCGGTGAGTCCGCGCGGGTCCTCACGAAAGAGGGTCGCGTAATAGGCAACGGCAACCACATACGAACCGACATTGTTGAAATGAATCCCATCGACATAAAGGTCTTGGACGGTCTTGAGGCCCGGCACGTCGCCGGCCTTCGCGCGGTCGTCGAGTTCCAGGAGCGCATCGCCAACGGGGACGAGCAGAGCGGGCTTGGCCCGACCTTCGTATCGACTTCGCAGGGCCATCACGAGCTTCTCGAAATGGCCCCGCGTTTCCTGGGTGCCGTCCCATTTCCCCGTGGGTCCCCTGAGCCATTTCTCTCGATAGTTCAGGGAGAAGGTGCCGTCGTCGGCCTTGTCGCGTCGGGGCCATCGGGAATAGACGTACACTTGGACCTCGGGCCCGCGTTTCAGGGCGAGGTCGATGAACTTTCCGGCGATGGCCAGGTCGCCGTCATCGCCTTCGAGGAGTCGGTCGAACGGCTGCAAGCTGAGCACGTCCCACGCATGTTCACCCAGGGCCTGGGGATAATGACCGAAGGGGGGCTGCTGGAAGCCGTCGTTGGGATGTTCCCAAAGCCAAGAAAGCGGGGCCCCCGGAATCATGTGGCGGCCCCAAGTCAACGTGTGTCCCCGACTGGCGGCCAGCTTCGCGAATGAATCGTACCGGATCGTATCGGTGACACTGTTGCCGAGGAAGTAGGCCCGTACGGGACGGTCATCGTCACCGAGCGCGGGGACGGCGACGAGCACGACCGTCAGTAAGGCCAAGTGGCAAGTCGGCTGGCGCGCAGGTTTCATGGCGAGGCCTTCATCCTGGAGAAGTGCGAAGGAACGGCGAAGCGGAACAAAGGTAGCGGAACACGGCGCGTGCCCACAAGCATGAAGGTCACGACAAACAACAAAAGGACAAGGGCGCAGGGTCGGCAACCCACAAATTGGCCAAAGACACTATCAAGCCGCTGCTCGGACTCGAACCGAGGACCTACGCTTTACGAAAGCGTCGCTCTACCGACTGAGCTACAGCGGCGGCCGATCTTCTCGATCCATAGAATGTAGGGTAACAACTCGGCGAAGTCAACGCGACTGGCGCTCCCGCCGCCTTGACGACTCGACTACTTCACCAAAATAATGAACACCTCACGGTGTATGGCCCCGTTTGACCCACCTCGTGACCATCACCTTTTCACGAAACATGCTCATCCTTTAATTTTTCGAGGGCGTCGCCCAGGGTCGGCCGACTTCCCCGCGCCGGGCGTTTGAAAGCGCCTCGCGGTCTCCAGCGATGAGCGGAAGCCACGGTTGTTGAAAGACCCACATGAGCGAACACTCCAGCATCAAGGCCACTTTCTCTTTCATCAGCCTGGGTTGCCCCAAGAACCTCGTTGATTCGGAACGCATGCTGGGCCTACTCACCCAAGATGGTTACGTTCTTGTCCCCGATGAAAAGAAGGCCGATATCGTCATCGTCAACACATGCGGCTTCATCGACGCGGCCCGGCAGGAGTCGCTGGGCGTCATTCGAGAACTGATCGAACGCAAACGTGAGGGGAAGGTCAAGGGGGTCGTCGTTGCCGGCTGTTTGG
Organism: uncultured Isosphaeraceae bacterium; assembly: GCA_937858365.1. Classification (GTDB taxonomy): domain Bacteria; phylum Planctomycetota; class Planctomycetia; order Isosphaerales; family Isosphaeraceae; genus CALLYK01. The sequence goes on from CALLYK010000116.1 coordinate 5,346, forward strand.
CTGAACGTCAGCGCGAGATGCTCCTGAACGAAGTGCCCGAGGTTGACCAGATCGTAGGTGTCTTTGGCCGCGAGGAAATCGCCGCCGTCGCCGATCGGATCATGGGGGGGGTGAACGAACAACGCAGTCTCTTCCGACCGGCCGCGGTACGGGCCCAAGACGATCGCGCCCGGCTGCGCATCACCCCGCGCCCTCTGGCCTACCTCAAAGTCTCCGAAGGCTGCGACCGCCTTTGCACTTTCTGCGCGATCCCCTACATGCGCGGCAAACACGTGACCAAGGCCATCGAAGACGTCGTCGCCGAGGCGCGCGAACTCGCCGCCGACGGCGTGCGCGAACTCAACCTCGTCGCCCAGGACATGACCTATTATGGTCTGGACCTCTACGGCCGACCCCGCCTGGCCGACTTGCTCCGCGAGTTGGAACAGGTCGAAGGGGTCGATTGGGTCCGCATTCTCTACGCTTATCCCCAGTTCTTCACGGACGAGCTTTACGATGTGCTGGCCAACGCCACCAAGATCGTCCCTTACTTAGACATGCCCCTTCAGCATATCAACGACCGAATGTTGAAGATGATGAACCGTCGCCACGATCGCGCGACCACCGAGGCCATCATCGGACGCTTGCGGGAGTCTGTCCCAGGCCTCGTCTTGCGGACCACGTTCATCACGGGCTTCCCAGGCGAGACCGAGGCCGAGTTCGCGGAGTTACTCGCGTTCGTCGAAGAGACCCGCTTCGAACGACTGGGGGCATTCACGTATTCGTTCGAGTCCGACACGCCCGCCGCCAAGCTGCCCGGCCACTTGCCCGACGACGTGAAGGCCGAGCGTCGCGATCGCTTAATGGCCGCCCAACAGCCGATCGCGTTCGCGTTCAACGCGTCCCTCGTCGGCCGGCGTCTCGACGTGCTCATCGACGGTCGGGACCCGGAGGGAGACGACGTCTGGACCGGCCGCACGTTCGCCGACGCGCCCGACGTTGATGGCGTCGTCTTCTTGAAGGGGCGCGATCTCGCCGTCGGCGACCTCGTCCCGTCCGAGATCGTCGCGACGGAAGGGTACGACCTTGTGGCCAGGGCGGCTGGGGCGGCGTCACAGCGAACGCGACGGGCACGCCCACGTCCTCGAAAGCGGCCCGCGTCGCCGTTCACCATCCTCGATTGAGTCAAACGGAAAGGGCCCGCACCGTGAGCGTCGCCGAGCTTCGGCCGCGGTTCTGGAACGTGCCGAACAGCATCAGCGTGGGTCGTCTCGGCCTAGGCGTCGTGATGCTCGTCTTCCTGGCTTGGGGCTGGTATCTCACGGCCCTGGTCTTCTTCCTGGCGGCCGCGCTCAGCGACGCGCTCGACGGCTACCTCGCGCGGAAACTCAATCAAGCAACGGCCATCGGCCGGCAGCTCGACCCGCTTGTGGACAAACTGCTGGTAGCGGGGGCCTTGATCTTTCTCGTGGCGATCCCTGGGTCGGGCCTTTTCCCGTGGATGGTCGCGCTGATCGTCGCCCGTGAATTGCTGATTCAATGGTTACGCAGTCTGCTGGAAGGTCGGGGCGAGGCCTTCGGCGCACAATGGTCGGGCAAGCTCAAGACCGTGCTCCAGTGCGCCGCGATCGTAGCGAGTTTGGTCTCGCTGGCAACGCAGCCGGCGCCGGGCTGGGTCACGATCACGCGCGACGTCATCATCTGGTCGGCGGTGGCGCTGACCGCTTACAGCGGAATCGCCTACATGGGAGGCGCCTGGCCGCGCCTCCACCTGGGACGAGATTGAAACGGAGAGACGATGGACTGGCTTGAGTCCCTCACCCTGGGGGCCGTGCAGGGTCTGACCGAGTTCCTGCCGGTCTCCAGCGACGGCCACCTCGCCGTCACGCAACAGGTCTTCGCCCGCATTCGAGGCGTTTCGCGGCCTCCCGCCGAAGACGTCTTCTTCGACGTGATGCTTCATGTGGGCACGCTCACGGCGATCTTGATCTATTACCGCCAAGCGATCCTTCAGGGAATGCGCGGTCTGAGCGGGTCGAAAGAAGTGCCCGAGGGCTTCCAACGCGCGGGAGTCATCCGCGTGGGAATGCTCGCGTTCGTGGCCACCTTGCCCCTCGTGCCCGACGCCCTCTTTCTCAAGAAGTGGATCGACCAAGCATTTCAGAGTCCCGTGGCGACCGGCGTCGGTTTCTGGATCTCGGCCCTTGTTTTGTTGCTCACGCATTGGTTTCGAGGCACGGAAAAAGGAAAGGGGCCCGCCGACATGACATGGCTGGATGCCTTGCTTGTCGGGGTCGCGCAGGCGTTCGCGCCGCTGCCCGGCGTGAGTCGGAGCGGCCTGACGATCGCCTCGGCCTTGATGCTGGGACTTTCGCGAAGTTGGGCGGTCGGCTTTAGTCTGCTCATCGCCGTCCCGGCCATCCTGGGGGCGACCGTCTTCGAACTACGTAAGGTGGACCCGAGCAGCCTGAGTGGCGACCGCGTCGCGCAGATCGTCGCGGCCACGGTGCTCGCCGGGATCGTCGGCTATTTCGCGATCACGTTTTTGGTGCGGATTGTCCGATCGGGTCGCGTTTGGTATTTTTCATTATATCTGGTGGCGATTGGCCTGGTCGTGCTGGCGACCCTGGGCCGAGGCGCCCTGGAAAGGGGGCGCGATGACGGGCCGACGGCGACTCTGGACCGCGCCCGCGGGGCTGGACCTCACGGGATGGAAACTGGACCGGTGGCCGACCGATCAGGGACCAAGCCTCTGGCTGGCCCCCACGCCGGCGAGTCGCCACCGAGTGATCGCGACCCTGGCCCCACGCGGGATTGACCTCAACCGCCATCGCGTCCGCACGTCGGAGGATCTGACGTGCGAGGTCGCCCTCGCTGCTCGGTCTTTTCCCAGGCGTCTGGCCGACGCCTCAATTCGCGCCCTACGCATCGAGGTGGTCAACAAGGCCCTCGCTGAAGGCGGATTGGGCCTGATCGGTCGCGTGGCGACGACCGCCGGCTATCAACGACGCCTCGCCGCGCGGTTCGCGCGGTGGACCCGCACGGGTCGCTTGCCGAGCAACCCGCCGCCGGGCCTCGACGACGATGAAATCCAAGCGACCGAATGGCGGCTCTTCGGCGCCTATCGAGCGGTCCTTCGCGCTCTCGACGCCGAGGACGCCGAGGGCTTTCATCTGACGGCAAGTCGCCGCCTCGCGGACCGGCCGCCCGCCTGGTTTCGGGACCTGACGGCCCTGGTCGTGGACGGTCCCTCGTTCGACGATCCGCTCGTCCCGTACCTGCTGGCGGCGACCTGCAATCTCGAGCAGGGTGTCGAGCTGCTGGTCCGTTACGACCCCGATCGGCCCGACGTCTTCACCGAGGCCGCCGACTTCATCACGACCCAGATCGACCTCGACGTCGGAGTTGAGGAGGTCGAACTCGCCGACGACCGCCCGGCCGGCCTGGTTGCTCTGGGAGGGGCCCTCTTCACCGAGGACCCGGCTCAAGGCCAACTCGTGGAAGCTGACGGCCTGCGCGTGATCTCGGCGCCCCTGGGCGAACCGATGGGACGCGAGATCGCGCGACAAGTCCGCGAATGGCTGGACGACGGCGTCGCCCCAGAGGACCTGCTCGTCGTCTTTCGCGAAGTGGGCGATGCCCTGGAGCAAGTCGCGCGGTCACTTACCGCCTGGGGCGTCCCCGTGTCGGCCCCCGTGCGAAGATCGCTCGCGTCTGACCCAGCGGTCGCGGCCTTGCTCCTCGCGGCCCGACTTCCGTCGACGGATTGGGACTCGACCGACCTCGTTGGTCTGCTCCGCAACGGCCAAGTTCGGCCGAGTTGGTCCGAGCTCGGCCGCGATCGCCTGGCCCTCGCGAAGACGGCCGCGATCGTTCGCGACCTGCGAGTCTTCCGCGGTCGTGACGCGATTCGCGCGGCCCTGGCGAAGGAGGCGTCGCGCCTTCCCGATCGGACCGACCCGGACAATCGCCGTCGCGAGCTCCGCGCCGATCGGGCGCGTGCGGGACTTCCAATTTTCGACCGCCTCTTCGACCTTCTCGATCGCGAAGCACACCTCGGAAACCGACCCGATCTGGCCCGCGCTTTGACTCGGATCGCGGGAGGGCTTGGCCTGGACCTCACCTCTCCTGGCCTCGACGCCCTCCTCGGGGCCGTGGACGACCACGTCGCCGCAGTGACCGACTTGGTTGGTGACGAAGAGCGACAGCCATGGTCTCGCTTCATCGCCGATGTTGAGGCGATGGCGCGCGACCTGGAAGCGCCGCCCCCCCCTTCAGCCCCTAGCGCCGTGCGTCTCTTGACTGTGGAGGAGTCGTTGGGGCTTCGTCCAAGGTGCCTGGTCCTAGCCGACCTTGTTGAAGGGAAGTTCCCCAGGCGAGCGGCGGCCGACCAGGCACTCGGGCCGGAGCCGAGTCGCGCCTTCGCGCGCGAGATGGCCCTCTTCCTGGAAATGATCGGCCTCCCCTCCGAAGTGCTGGCCCTGGCCCAACCGACCACCGACGAGAAAGGTCGTGAACTGCTGCCGGCGGGATTCCTCGACGAGGCCAAACGCCTCTTCTCGGACGACGCCTGGCGAGCCTGCGAACGTGTCGTCCGTCGCGTCGACCCGGCACTTCTGGACACACCCAGCGAGGACCCCGCCGAAGCGCGTGTCCGGGCCGTCGCGTTGGCGGCCTATCGGGGTGAGACCCAGGCCCTTCAACTCCTCGCCGCTTCTTCGGAACATCGTGAGGTCCTGCACGCGGTGGCCGACTCCCTTGACGTCATCCACATGCGCGGACGTGGCCGGCCTTTCGGGGCCTTCGACGGTCGATTGGGTCCGGAAGCGGCGGCGATCCTCCATCGCGACTTCGCCGCGGGCGCCCGTGTCTTCAGTCCCAGTCAGTTGGAATCACTGGCCTTTTGCCCGTTCCAGTTCTTTGCGAAGTACGTGCTTCACCTCGAACCCGTGGAATTTCGCGACGAGATCGATAGCGACTACGCGGCCAGCGGCCGGCGCATCCATCGTGTCCTCGAACGCCTGCACCTTCAAGTTCGCGACATGGCCGACGACGGCCGGAGCCTCTTGGAGCGCGTCGAACGGGTCCTGCCCACTGTCCTCGATCAAGTGATCGCCGAGGAAACCGACGAGGACTCAAGCATCGGCCTGATCGAAGCACGACGGCTCATGCGCACGGGCCGTCGCTATTTGCGTCAGTTTCAAGAGTACTTAGAAAAAGACGGCCAGGGGACCAAGACCGAATTGTGCGAGTACGGGTTCGGCCGCGACGAGAAGGGCCCTATGCCATTGCAAATCGGCGATGGCCAGGACTTCATCCTCGTGCGCGGGACAATCGACCGCATCGATGGGACTCGAAACGACGAGGGACTCCTTTTCCGAGTGATCGATTACAAATCGGGGACGAGCCCATCGAAGAACGACCTTCTCGCCGGGACCGCGCTCCAGTTGCCCCTTTATGCCCTGGCCGTGGAACGCCTCAGCGGCGCGAGCGAGCCGGCGGTCCTGCTCGACGCCGGTTACTGGGCCTTAAAGGAGAACGGGTACAAGAAGGTCCTGGTGATGGAACAAGACGGGCGTTATGTGATCGATTGGCGCTCACATCGTTTGGGCCTGGAAACGTACATCATGGAACTGGTTCAACGCTTGCGCGAAGGACAAGTCCCGGTCGCGCCGCGCGTCAAGGACTGCGAGCCGTATTGCGACTATCGTCATGTTTGCCGAATCCGCGACGTGCGCGAGGCCGCGAAGGAATGGCCGGAAAGACCCGTCCTGGAAAGGAAGGAGCCACTTTGATCGTCTTGACGGGTCGACAACGCGCGGCCGTGGAGGTCCGGGGGACCAGTGTGGCCCTCTCGGCTGGTGCCGGTTGCGGCAAGACGAGCGTCTTGACCGAGCGCTTCCTATTGGCCCTGGAAGAACACGAAGACGGCCTGGAAGCGCTCATCGCGCTGACATTCACCGAAAAGGCCGCTCGCGAGCTGCGCGGCCGCGTCCGCGCGGAGGGGCGTCGCCGTCTCGGCCTCGAGGACGAGGACCCGCTTCGCTGGCGTGCGATCCTGCGCGGCCTGGAAGCGGCGCCGATTGGCACGTTTCACGGCTTTTGTCAGGGCCTTCTCTGTCGCTTCCCCATCGAAGCCGGTTTGGAGCCGGAATTCGACATTCTGGAAGAGGCGCTGGCGCCGACCTTTCGTCGCCGGGCGATCGACAAGGTCATGAATGGTTGGCTTGCGGAACAACGTCCCGACCTGATCGCCCTGGGCGTGGAATTCGGCCTCGACCAAGTCCGCCGCTGGCTCAGTTCGCTCATCGAAGACCACGGCCCCGACAGGTTCGAGAAGTGGGCGAACCGTAGTGTCGAGGAAGTGATGGCGATCTGGCGTTCCGCATGGCGAGAAGGGGGCCCGCGAGCGCTCCTGGACGTGCTTGTGGAAAGTTCACGGGAGATGCTTCGTCTCATCGCCGACCTCCCTTGCTCGAACCCCGTCATGATCGAGCGGATGCGGTCACTCCTCGAGCACCTTCCGACGATCGCCGAAGACAGGGACCCGCGCGAACGCCTCAATGAGATGCTCGAGTGCGCGAAGGTCCGAGGTGCCGGCAAGAAGGACAATTGGACCGATGAAAGGACCTACTCGGCGACGATGAAGCAGTTCGAGTCCTTCCGCAAGAAAGTCAGAGATATCCAAAGGGAATACGACTTCGACGACGCGAGGGCCGCCAAGGCGGCCGCGCTGGGCCTTCGTTTCGCTCGTCTCGGACGGGAGGCCCGCCGGGCCTATGACGACGCGAAGTTCGCGCGCGGTCTGCTCGACTTCGACGACCTGCTTCGTTTCGCGCTCACATTGATCGACGGTGCCGACGACCGATTGGCGAGCGATCTGGCCCGCTCGTCACGTTTCCTGCTCGTCGATGAGTTTCAAGACACCGACGCGACTCAGGGCGCGATCCTGGAGCGCCTGGCCGGCGACGAGCTGACCGAGGGGCGTCTCTTCTTGGTGGGGGACCCCAAGCAATCGATCTACCGATTTCGTGGGGCCGAGCCGCGCATCTTCGACACGTACCGCGAGCGATTTCCTCACGAGGGTCGCAAGGAACTCACGGAGAACTTCCGCGGTCTGCCCGACGTTCTCGACTTCGTGAACGCCCTCTTCGCCGCGACCTTTCCAAATGAGCCGCCCCTGGAGGCCGGCCCGGGGGCACCGGCGCGCGATGGTTCGCCCCACGTTCACTTCCTCTGGGCGAGTGAGGGAGTGGACGACGACGATACGTCAGGCAACCCCAAGCAAAACGCCGACGAAAGGCGCACAATCGAGGCGAAATGGCTGGCGCGATGGTTGTCCGCCAGGTTGTCCGCCGGTTGGTCGATCTACGACCGCCGCACCAAGGTCCATCGTCAGGCCGGAGCGGGCGACGTCGTCATGCTCTTTCGCACGCTGAACGACGTTCGCTTCATCGAGAAGGCCCTGGTGGAAGTCGGCCTGGAATACCACGAAGTCGGAGGCGCTGCCTTTTACTCGCAGCGTGAGGTGATTGACGTCGTCAATCTCCTCGCGACCATCGACGACCCGCTCGACGCGCCCGCGCTGGCGGCCACCTTGCGCGGTCCCTTCTTCCACGTGAGCGACGACGGGCTCTTGCGGTTGTCCCAGCGGCGGGACATGGCCGGCCTGGGTGATTTCGTCGCTGGTTTCGAGGCGGGCGAGCTTCTGCCCGGGATGTCCAAAGAGGACAACGCACGCGTGCAACGCGCCCGGCGCCTCCTAAATGAATGGCGGGCCGCGCGAGACCGTACGCCCCTCGCCGAGCTGCTCGATCGGGCACTCGCCGAGACCGGACATGAGGCCACCTTGATGGCCGAAGGACCATTGGGCCCAAGACGCCGCGCCAACCTCCGAAAACTGGTCGCCCTGGCGCGGGGCTACGATCGTCAAGGCGGCTGGACCTTGACCGACCTTGTGGCACGCCTCCGCTCTGACGTTTCCGATCGCAAACCGCCACGCGAGGAGGAAGCCGCGACCACCGAGGAAGCCGGTGAGAGCGTCCGCTTGATGACAATCCACCAGGCCAAGGGTCTGGAATTTCCAATCGTCGTCCTGCCCGACCTGAACCGCGAAGGCCGCGCGATCACCGATCGCGTCGTCCTCGACCCGGAACTGGGGATGCTGGTCAAACCGTCTTCCGCGGATAAGGACTTGGACCCGGAGTCCGAACATTTCAAGCCGCCGAGCCCCGCTTGGACCCTCTATGATCACCGCGAACGCATGGAAGAGGAGCGCGAGGCCCTGCGCGTCTTCTACGTGGCCACGACACGCGCCGAGACCCACCTGGTCCTTTCCAGCGGCTTTCACATTGGTCGCGATGGGCCCAAGTCTCCCGCGATGAGACTCGTCGCGCGTCGCTTCGACCTCAGTTCTGGTGCGCTCCTCGAAGACGGACCCGAGGGACCCCGACCCATCGTGGAAGTGATCACCCAACCTCCGGGTGAGGTCGCCGGAAGACCAATCGCCACCCCGCATGCCGACCTGCCTCGTCTGGCCGCCTTCATTCGAGAAGCGCCCGAAACAGGCATGAAGGCGAGACCAGTTCCACGTCGTCCGCGATTTCTCGACCTCGACCCAGCGCGACTCCTTCCGCCTACGGCCGCTCGTCTCCATCGCTTGATGCGGGCCCTGCTTTCCGGGCGGTTCCTTGATGATTCGTTCATCACGCTCGTTGGCCGCCAACAAGTCCCCGCGGCCACGACGCGCCTCGTCAATCAAGCAACGGAGCGTATCCGCCTCTGGCTGGGTCGCGACCCTCAACTCGTAAGCCAATTGGATCGCGGATCGGGGTCGAAGCGTGCATGGCCCTGGCACGTCGTTTGGCCGGAAGACCAACCCGAAGCCACGATCGTTCAAGGTCAAGCCGAGTTCCTCATCCGACGGCGTGATCGTTCCTGGGGAGTCTGCCTCGTGACCGACCCGCTCGTTCCGGAGGCCCACGAATGGCTCCGGCTCCAGCTTTCGGCCCTGGCCGCCGAACGCGCTGGATATGGTCCCGTGACGCTCGGTCGGATCGTCCAACTGGGCCAGGATCGCGTCGAGACGTTGGAGGCGGCGACGTTCAACCACGCAGCGATCAACGATGCTTGGGATTTCTTCGGGCCGACAAGCGGGCCCTGAGCCGTTAGAATGGATACATTCCTAGGCAAGGCGAGCGCGTTATGGACCTTCCGGCCCTAGCCGTTGAATCGCGAGCGAAAGCCGAGGCGAGGCCGCGCCGTCTCTCCCTGATCGACCTTATCGCGATCACGTCCGGTTTCGCGCTCGCGGCCTTGCTCGTGCGTGTCTTCTGGCCGTCCCTCGCGGTCCGGGGCGTTGGGGGCCTCTTCACCCTCGGCGGGACCTACCTCTGGCTGGGACTCTGCATGAGTGGGCCATTGCTCCTGCTTCTGGAAAAACGTCACGGCGCGAACGCCCGGGGTCCCGAGCCGAAACGCCTGCCGCCGGGACGAGGGCCCGAACCCGCGACCCATCAGCGAGTCTCGACCTACACACGCGCGGAGAAGGCGTGGATGTCGGTGGGGGCCTACTGGATTGGTGTGGCCGCGTTCCTCATTCCGGGGCGCTTGGGCGATAGTCCTCTCGGCTTGCTTCTTGTGCTCGAATTGCTCTCGGCCTTGGGGCTGTGGGTCATCGTGCCCAGGCGCGCCGCGCCAACCCTCGCCCAACACTCATGGACGCACCGCCTGGCAATCGTCCTGCTGGTCACGTGGCCGCTCGTTTGGGGTGGCCTGATCTACCTCGCCTGGGGACGTTGATCCATGGACGAACGTTCGCATGATCAGGACTTGACTACCTGGTATGACGCGCCGGAGAACACGCCTATCGACTCCGATCGACGCCGGCGTTACATGTCAATGCGCGAGTCGTGTGGCTACCTGTCCTGGCAAACGTCGCGGATGGAGTATGAGTTCGCACCTGGGATCACGGCCGACGAATACGCCGACCGGCTTCGGCAAGGCTGGAGGCGCTTTGGCACGTCCCTGTTTCGACCGCGTTGTCCGAGCTGCGCCGCATGTCAGTCCTTGCGTGTGGATGTCGCGCGATTTCGGCCGGATCGATCACAGCGGCGGGTCCGCCATGCCAATGAGGGCGTGGTGGAAACGCGTGTTGGCCAACCGGGCCTCAGCCGAGAGAAGCTGCTGCTCTACCACCGATACCACGCGCATCAATGCGTCGCCAAGGGTTGGCCTTCGCATGATGACGTGGACCCTGCGTCCTATTTTGGGTCCTTCGTGCTGAACCCATTTCCCACCGAGGAATGGTGTTATTTCATCGAAGGAAAGATGGTGGGCGTGGGATATGTCGATGCCTTGTCGGTGGGTCTCTCGGCCATTTACTTCTTTCACGACCCCGATCACCGCGAACATTCGCTCGGCACTTGGAACGTGCTCTGCTTGATCGAAACTTGCCGCAAATTGGGACTTCCTCATTTGTATTTAGGATACTATGTGAAAGAGTGCGGATCTCTCGCCTACAAGGCCCGCTTCGCGCCGAACCAAGTCCTCTCGGCGCAGGGGCGCTGGGTGGAACATGACACCGGCCGCCCCTTCAAGGCTTGACGGGCCCCTCTCCCACCGTCGCCCCAACGATCCGGGCGACGAGGCCGTCCCATGAGTATGTGGTTGCCTCGACATCGACCGACCAACCCAGTTCACGGAGTGTCGCCGAAGTGACGGGACTGAGGCTGGCGACCCGCGTCTCGCGGCCAAGGCGCGCGCGGGCCCCTTCCGGCCAGAGCGCGTGAAGGCGTCTCGCGATCGCCGAACTCGTCACCGTGATCCAGTCCACCCCCCCTTCGACGGCCCGACGCGCCACGTCTTCCGGCAGGGCCTCCGCGTCGACGTTGCGATAGACGGCCACTTGTTCGACTTCGGCGACTCGTTTCAGCTCGGTGGGAAGGAGGTCTCGACCTCGATCGGCGCGAGCCAGCAAAACGCGGCGACCGACGACGACGGCCTTGAGCGCTTCGGCCAGGTCTTCGGACCGAAACGTGTCAGGGACCAGGTCGGACTTCAGGTGATACGATTCGAGCGCCTGGGCGGTCGCCGAACCGATCGGCGCGAGCTTGAGGTGCCCCACCGCACGCAGGTCCCGTCCTTGTGTCTTCAGCCGATCGAAGAAGGCGCGGACCCCGTTGGCGGACGTGAAGACCAGCCAATCGAAATCGGGGAGGCGATTCATCGCGTCGTCGAGGGGGCCGAGGTCCTGAACGGGTTCGATCCGCACCATCGGCGCCGAGAGGACCTCCGCGCCCAGGACCTCCAGGGAGCGCGCCGCCGCGCGGGCCTCGTTCTCGGGTCGCGTGACGACCACCGTTCGACCGAAGAGCGGGCCCTTCGTGAACCAGGTCAACGCCGGACGACGACGCACGACTTCGCCCACGACGAGAATGGCCGGCGGTGCCAGGGCCGCTTCAGTAACCAGTTCGGGCAGGTTCGCGAGGGTGCCTTCCAAGACGTGCTGGGCGGGCGTCGCGCCGGCCCGAACCACCGCCGCGGGGGTCGTTGGGGCCTTGCCGCACGCGACGAGTGTCTCGGTGATCCATTTCAAGTTCTGAAGGCACATGTAAACGACGAGCGTGCCCGGGAATTGGGCCAGGCGCGACCAATCCAGGGGCCCATTGCCGCGCGCGTCGTGGCCCGTCACGAAGGCGACCGCTGAGGAATCGTCGCGATGGGTGACGGCGAGTCCCGCGTAGGCGGTCGCGCCCAGACCGGCCGTCACTCCTGGGACGACGCGATAAGCAATGGCATGAGCGTGAAGGAACTCGGCCTCCTCGGCGCCGCGACCGAAGACGTATGGGTCGCCCCCCTTCAGTCGCACCACGCGCTTGCCCGCCCGAGCGTGTTCGAGCAGGATTTGATGGATCGTGTCTTGGCCCATGGATGGCTTGCCGCCCCGCTTGCCCGCGAAGATGCGGAGCGCCTCGGCGGGGGCCAGGTCGAGTAGGCGACGGTCGACGAGATGGTCGTGGATGATCACATCGGCCGAGGAGAGGGCCTCGGCGCCGGCGACGGTGATCAACCCGGGGTCGCCCGGCCCGGCGCCGACGAGCACGACGATGCCGGGCCCCTCGTCCACGGGATCAAACGGCTACGGCCGCCTCCTCATTCACCTTCTTGCGACTGACGAGAAAGATGCCCAGCACGTAAAGGGCGATCATGGGCCCGGCCAGCAGCGAGAGGCTGAAAGGGTCTTGCGTGGGTGTGATGATGGCCGCGGCCACAACAATCAAGAAGACCGCGATCCGCCATTTCGCTTTATAGTCCTCCGCCGTGAAGATGCCGATTTTCTCCAGGAAGACCATCACGAGTGGCGTTTGGAAACTCGCGCCGAAGATCAGAGGCAGGATCGTGGCGAAGCCCATCCACTCGCTGATCCGCAAGGTGGGTTCAATTCCCAACCAAACGTTGAAGTTCAAAAGGAACTCCAAGGTCCAGGGCAAGGCGATGAAGAAACAAAGGGCCACGCCCGCAAGAAAGAGTCCGAGCGAGAAGGGTAGCAAGCGATAAACATAGGCGCGCTCATGGCGATAGAGCCCTGCCGCGACGAACGCCCAAAGCTGGTAGAAGACCCAGGGGCTGGAGATCACCAAGCCAGCCACGAGGCAGACGGTGAAGTAAATCGCGAAGCCTTCCATCGGCGCCAGGGAGACGAGGGGCGAAGTCGGTCGAGTCACCTGATGGTTCAAGCGGATCATACCCGCTTGCTCGAAGGTCATGGCCACGGGGAGCGGTTTCATTTCCTTGATCGCGTCTTCACTTGGGGCGGGCAATTGCGGGAAGAGCCGACGCATCGAGTCGGCGAAGTCCTTGGGCGTGACCAAGGCGACGACCGGGTCGGTGATCGTCCCCGACTTGAGGGCGGCTTCGGCACGATTTTTCGCTTGTTCTTGATAGAACGCGTTCAAAGCGTACTGGGCGGGGTCTTGCATCCGGCGCAGGACCCACATCCCCAGGCTCATGCCGCCGACCGGGCTGGGGATGAACGTGATCGAGACGCCGACGAATAAGCCGATGAGGGCGAGGATCAAGTGTCGGCGGAGTTCTTCGATGTGGTCGCCAAAGCTCATGGCGACCATGTGCTGCTCTTCGGCGAAGAGGTCGATATCGCTGGGCATGGTGAACGCGCCGCCTTCGCAAAGGCTGGGGAGACGTGTGCGGTTTGGCCGCCCCGCTCGGAAAGAGGTGGGAGGAGACGCGTCCGCGCCAGCCAGTCCCAAGGCCGGGGGACCCGGAATCGCCACCGCCGCCTCGCGGGGACGGCCGACGCGGTGGGAGCGTTCCAGCGGCGAGCGTCATAGTAGCAGTCGGTGGGCCGGCCTGCCAAGGGAGACTTGCGTGTGATGATTGAGCGAGATACTGAACGTCAATACACAAAAAGACTTGACTTCGTCGAACGCACCGCACACAATCCAGACATTGTTCGCGTTCATTCCGCTGTTCCGGGACGATCAACGATGGCCGACCCGCTTACTTACGACGATTTCGCCAAGGTGGAACTGAGGGTCGCCAAAGTCCTTGAGGCCCGACTACACCCCAATGCCGATAAGCTGCTGGTGTTGCAGATCGACGCCGGGGAGGGCCCCAAGCAAATCCTTGCTGGGATTCGCGAGCATTACACGCCTGAGCAATTGGTCGGCAAGCTGATCGTGGTCGTCAACAACCTCGCCCCGCGCCTTATTCGGGGCGAGGCCTCCAACGGGATGCTGCTCGCCGCTACGTCGGACGACCGCGTCATCCTCCTGACCCCGGACGACCCCGCCTGTTTGCCGGGCTCGAAGATCAAGTGACCGAAGTTGAAGGACACCTCGCCGGCCCACTTCGGGCCGACGGTCGCGGCAGGACGTATCGACCGTGTTGCGCGAACTCTCGGTGAGAAACCTCGCCCTGATCGAAGACGCCCGCGTCGAGCTCGAGCGTGGCTTCTGCGTTTGGACCGGCGAGACCGGTGCGGGAAAGAGCCTTTTGCTCACGGCCCTGGACCTCGTGTTGGGCGGTAAGGCGTCCGCCGATTTGGTCCGTGATGGCAAGCCCGAGGCCATCGCCGTCGCCGTCTTCGAACTGGCTGACAAGGGCCTTCGAGCCGACATTGAGGCCCTGCTCGGCGGTCCGCTGGAAGACGAAGACCTCGTCCTCACACGTCGGGTCGCCGCTTCGGGACGAAGCACCGCGCTGGTCTGCGGCCTTCCGGTCACGGTCTCGACCCTCAGGCGTCTGGCGGACCATTTGATCGACATCCATGGTCAGGACGACGGCCGGGACCTTCTCGAACCGGACCATCAGCGCGACCTGCTCGACGCGCACGGCGGCCTGGAAGAACAAGTCCTGGCGTTCAGGGAATGTCACGAGCGCCACGCGACATTAAGGGACCGTCGGCGCGCCTTGATCGAAGCGGCCGATCGCCGGGCCCGCGAGCTCGAGTTGCTTCGTTTCGAGCGCGACGAACTGGTCGCCGCGGCGCCGAGGTCGGGCGAGTTCCGCGAACTTACCGCGACCGCCCATCGACTGGCCCACGCCGAACAATACCGCGAGGCGATCAACGCGGGATACCGCCTGCTGTACGAGGCCGACCACTCCGCGCAGGGCCTTCTGGAACGCGTGTCCCGCTCGCTCGCGGGACACGCGGAATCGTCGCCGGAAGCGGCCGAGGCGAGCGCGACCCTGGCCCGCCTCGCCGACGAAACCCGCGAGGTTGCCTATGCGCTCCGCGCCCTCGGCCGCGAGCGCGCCGACCCAGCGCGTTTGGAGGAGGTCGAGTCGCGCTTGGCCTTGTATCGCAAGCTGTCGGCACGATTTCGCGTCGAACCGGATGGCCTCGCCGCGCGATTGCGTGAGATCGAGGAAGAACTCGCGCGACTTGACCGCGACGAGGCCGACTTGCGTGCGCTCGACACGCCCTTGGCCGCGGCCTGGGAGGACCTCAAGAAAGCGGCAAACGTTCTGACCGAAGCTCGCCGACAAGCTGCGAAGGGGTTCGCGAAAGGGGTCCGGGCCTTTTTCCCTGGGCTTTGCCTGCAAGGGGCGAAGCTGATCGTGGAGGTGGAGGCGATCGCGTTGGACGAAGAGGCGACCGCCGCTTCTCCAGGCATTGCCGGCGCGGACCGCGTGGAGTTCCTCTTCGCGCCGAACCCTGGCGAGCCTCCGCAGCCGTTGCGGAGGATCGCGTCGGGGGGCGAGCGATCGCGCGTGGCCCTGGCGATCAAGGCGGTGCTGGCCGACGTGGACCGCGTGCCGACGCTTGTCTTCGACGAGATCGACACGGGTGTGGGTGGGCGTTTGGGGCATCATCTGGGTCGAGTGCTGGGCGAAATCGCCCGGCGTAGGCAGGTCCTGTGCATCACCCACCTGCCGCAGATGGCCAGCCACGCAGCCCATCAATGGGTGGTCCGCAAGGAGTCGGCGAAGGGCCGAACGCGGACGACGATCGAGCGTCTCGACGAGGACAGACGCGTGGAGGAAATCGCGGTGATGCTGAGGGGAGACGCCGCCGTGGATAGGACCAGGCAAGAGGCCCGGGCCATGCTGATGGAGGCGCGCTCCCGGACGGGTTGACCGCTGCCGCCAAACCCCAAAAAAGGTGCGTCGCACGGCCCAAAAGAAACGGTCAGCGGAAACTCCCACGAATCCGACCGAGCATCGGGCCTGTGCCCCATGGCATCACGGTGGGGAACGAAGCGGCCCGCGAAGCCGACCGGCCGCTTGACGCTCACTCCGAAGGTCTTCAGAATCAGGGAAACGCTCGGCACCACACCCTCTGGACACTCCGCATGCTCCCCTTCAGTCCGCCTCGTTCCCTTTCCCTCCTCACACTCTCTCTCGCCGTCGCATCCAGTTCGATCGCCCAGCAGGCCCTCTCGCCGGCCGCGGAACGTCTGAAGAAAGACGTTTTCTTCCTCGCCGATGACGAACGCGAAGGCCGCCTCCCAGGCACCAAGGGCATCGAACAGGCCGCTGATTTCATCGCCGCCCGCTTCAAAGACCTGGGCCTCAAACCGGCCCCCGGCGCGCATGGCTACTTCCAACCGTTCGACGTCCAAGGCGGTTATGCCCTCTCGTCCCCTGCCAAGTTCGTCGTCACCGACAAGGACGCCAAGGAAATCGCGATCGACACTACTGCCGACTTTGCCCCCCAAGGGATCGGCTCGGGCGGCATCCTCAATGACCTGCCCGTCGTCTTCGCAGGCTTCGGCATCACCGCCAAAGAACCCACGCTCAAACTCGATTTTGATGAGTACGAGGGCCTCGACGTCAAAGGGAAGGTCGTCCTTGTCGTTCGCCGCTCCCCCCGACACGACGACCCCAACGGCCCCTTCTCTCTCCGTAAGGACGACCAGGGTAACGTCTTGCCCGGCCGGCAACCGAATGTGTATCCGTCGTTCTCGCACAAGGTCACGAACGCGAACGCGCATGGCGCCAAGGCCGTCTTGATCGTCAACGATCGCGGCTCCCTGAAAGATGGTAAGGACGAACTCCCCACGTTCGACGGGATCGACACGCGACGTTACAGCAATATTCCCGTGGCGTTCATCTCGCGTCGTCTGGCCGATCGACTGCTCACGTCCGGCGGCCAGCCGACCTTGGAAGCGTTCGAGAACGGCATGGCGATGGAGATGAAGACCCGCTCAGCTCCTTTGGCGGGCCTCAAGCTCGACCTGGCCCTGAGCGTCGAACGCAAGAAAGTTCCTGCCAAGAACGTGGTCGGCGTGCTCGAAGGGGCCGGCCCTTTCGCCGATGAGACGATCGTGGTGGGGGCCCATTACGACCACGTCGGCCGAGGTGAATACGGCTCGCTCGCCGGGTCCAAGGAGATCCACAACGGGGCCGACGACAATGCCTCGGGCACCGCCACCGTGCTGGAAATGGCCCGCCGCCTCGCCGCTCGGACCGACCCCCTTCCCCGCCGCGTTGTTTTCATGACCTTCTCGGCCGAGGAAGCGGGGCTACTGGGTTCGCTTCATTATGTGAACAATCCCTTGTATCCGCTCGACAAGACCATCTTCATGATGAACTTCGACATGGTCGGCCGCCTCGCCGATGGCGACTCGCTCCATGTTTACGGTTCATGGACGAGCCCCGGCATGGACGAACTCGTTGAGGCCATCTCCAAGACCTCCGGGTTCCAGCCCAAGATCGTCTCCGGCACGGGCCAGTACTTCAGCGCCAGCGACCACGCCTCGTTCTTCCAGAAGGGGCTCCCCGTCCTTTTCTTCTTCACGAACGTCCACCCCGACTATCACCGTCCGACCGACGACGCCGATAAGATCAACTACCCCGGCATGGCCCGCATCGTCGACATGGGGGAATTGCTTCTGCTCGACATGGCGCGTCGTCCGGAACGACCCGAGTTCCTCAGCAAACCGCGCCCCAAAAAGGTGATCGCGCAGGCCCCCGCACAGCCACAGACCGATCCCCATGCCGCCGCCGCGACCGGCGAGAAAACTCCCGCCGCACCGGGCGCCGAACCGGGTGGCGCGGTCTCTTCGGCCTACCTCGGCTCGATCCCCGACTATGGCGACGAGAGTTCCGAGGAAGGTAAGGGCGTGCGTCTTAGCGGCGTGATGGAAGGCAGTCCGGCCGCCAAGGCGGGCCTCAAGAAGGGCGACGTCGTGGTCAAGTTCGGCGGCAAGGGGGTGGGCACCCTTCAGGACTACACCGAGTACCTCAAGGCCGCCAAACCGGGCGACAAGATCGAGATCGTCGTCAAGCGCGACGGCAAAGACACGACCGTCTCGGCCGTCCTGGGGACCCGAGGCGCCGCCGCCAAGCAGTGACCGGACCGGGGCCCATTTCCTCACCAATGCGTCACGAACAGCGGCTGACGGTCCCTCGATCGCGAGTACCTTTGAGAGATGCGTCGAATCGTCAGCCGCCTTGTTTCCAATATTCGGTATTGGCTTTCGTTTCGGTTCGCGGTGGCGTCGTTTCTGGTCTTCACGGCCGCGTGCGCTCGAGAAGGGCCCGAGGACTTGGTCGTCGCCACTTGCTGGCCACACGCCGAGCGAGTGCGCATCGAGGCCGATTTTCGGGCATGGCTGGCCGAAAGGAACGGTCCCGCTCGATCGGCCCGATTGTGCTGGGTCGGTTTGGATGCGAGGCGCCGTCCCCCCGCGGCCGACATTCTCTTGGGCGGCCCCTCCTGGCGCTATTGTGATTGGGCCGAGAAGGGGCTCGTGGCTTTGAGTCCGGAAAACGGTTGGTTTGTGGTCCGCCGGCGCCGGTTCGGTCTGTTCGAGAACTTGGAAGTGGAAGCGGAGGCCGCGACCATTTCGCTACCCCAACTGGCGGTGAGCGGACAGGGCCAATCGCTCGCCCTGGCCGACCCTAGCGATGACGCTCCTTCCCTGGCCTTGGCCGCCGGTTGCCTGCGCGAACTCGGCTGGGACCTCGGCTTCGCCACGCTCTTCCGCTTGTATCGCAGCGCCTTGATTGTGCGGGGCGACCCAACGCGCGCCGTCGAACGCGGGCGCGCACGGACCGCGATCGTGCCGGGCGGTCCTTCAAGGACCCTCCTTCCCGCGATCTTCTTGGAGGAAGGGGCGGCGCTGACCCGCTCTCCCAAACACGAAGAGGGCGCGCGGGCCTTCCTCGCGTTTCTCCGCGAACGAAGGCCGGATGCGGAGCGGGAGGCCGTCCCGATTGGTCCAGTGCCGCCCGACCTTCTCGCCGACTTCTTGAGCGCGACCCTTGTCCTTGATCATCCCCAAGCCTGGTCGGGCGACATGTCGTCCGTCCCAGCACCGCCGTGGCCACCCGCGTCAATCAAGGCCTTGCACGCTCGCGAGGACGGCGAGGAACTCGTGCAGCTTCTCACCGAGGAACTCGTGCCCGACGCCCAAGCGCGCGCCTGGCTCACGGCGAGCTGGGAGTGGCCCGGAGTGGTCGATGAGTCTGTCTTGGCCGGGATTGCGCTCGCGGCCGACGGCCGCCTCCTTCGCGAACCTCGCTTTCGCTCGTGGTTGCGGGCCGAATGGACGGCCTGGTCGCGCGCTCAGGTCCCACACGCGACGAGGCCTCGTCCATGATCCGCCTCGTGCTCGACAATCTCACGAAGCGACTCGACGACCTCGCGGTCGTCGAAGATGTCGCCCTGGACGCGCGGCCTGGTGAACTCGTGGTCGTCTTGGGGCCTTCCGGCGCGGGGAAGACGACACTGGCGCGGCTGGTCGCGGGCCTGGAGCGGCCCGACGCGGGGGAAATCTACTTCAACGGCCGGGTGATGAACGCGACCTCCGCCCCCGAGCGAAACGTGGGCATGGTCTTTCAAGACGACGCCCTTTGGCCCCATCTCAGCGTGGCCGAGAACATCGCCTTGGCGGTCCGAGCGGGGCGCGATCGGCGCGAACGCAAACGTCGTGTCGATGAGATGCTCGATCGGGCCCGCCTGGAGACGCTGGCCTCCAAGCGGCCGGAAGTGCTCAGCGACCTGCAACGTCGCCGATTGGCGGTGGCGCGGGCCCTCGCGGGCCGCCCTGACTTGCTGGTCCTTGACGAGCCCCTCGACCCTTTGTCCGGGCGCCTTCGCGAAGAGTTCCGCGAAGAACTTCGGCAGTGGCTCACCGAGGCCGAGGTCACATCGCTGCTGCTGACTCGTGAACCGCGCGTGGCGTTACCTCTAGCGGATCGGCTGGCGGTGATGGACCTGGGGCGGATCGTCCAGTTCGGTCCGCCGGCGGAGGTCTACAACCATCCGCTCGACGCGGTCGTGGCCCAGCTACTCGGCCCCGTGAACATTCTTCAAGGTCAGTTGGACGGCAACGACCCGCGGGGCGATTGGGTCGTGCGCACACCCTTGGGCCGCTTGATCGGTCGCGCCGCGACCCCCCTGACACTCGGCGCGCAGGTCTCCGTGGCGATTCGTCCGGAAGCCCTGATGATAGCCTCGGGGACCTCCATTCCGGCAGACGCAAACCGGTTCCCGGCGACCATTGAACGCCTGGAGTTTCTCGGGGAATCGCGACGCCTGGCCCTCCGAGGGCCGGGTGATTGGCCCCTCACGTCCCTGAGCCCGCAACTCTCGTCCAAGGGCCTTCGCGAAGGGCAAGCACTGACGATCATGGTCTTGCCTGAGCAAGTGGTGGTGATGGCCGCGCGACGCGCTCCAGTCCGATGAACGAGGACTCGGGCGAGTCGCGCATGGGCCGCCGAGGACACGTTCGTCAGAGGGCCGGGCCGAGGAGGTCCTTCACGGCGTCACGCTCTTCAGCCAGTTCTTTGGCCGAGGCGTCGATGCGCTTGCGGGCCTGATCGTCGATCGCGAAATCGTCGACGTACGACCAAGTCTTGCCGTCCTCGGTTTGCAGGGGGAACGAGTAATTCAAGCCACCGGGGACACCATAGGGATTGCCGTCGGACATGACCCCTGCGCTGAAGCAGTCGCCGATCGTCGTGCGGTGGACGATCGAGCGCACGCCGTCGAGGGCCGCGTTCGCGGCCGATGCCGCCGAGGAGGCCCCTCGGGCCTTGATCACGGCCCCGCCCCGCTTGGCGACCGTCGGGATGAACGTCTCAGTGAGCCAGGCGTTATCGCCGATGACCTCGGGGGCGGGCCGGCCGCCGATCAGCGCGTTCTTGTAGTCGGGGTATTGCGTGTCGCTGTGATTGCCCCAGATCGCCAGGCGCGTGACCTCGCCCACGTTCACCCCGGCCTTGTGGGCCAGTTGGCTCGCCGCGCGATTCTGGTCGAGGCGGGTCATCGCGAACCAGCGGTCCGAGGGGATGCGCGGCGCGTGGCTGCGTGCGATGAGGCAGTTCGTATTGCATGGGTTGGCGACGGTCATGATGCGCACGTCGTCGGCCGCGACCGCGTTGATGGCCTGTCCCTGAGGGACGAAGATCTGGGCGTTGGCCTTGATGAGGTCGGCGCGGCTCATGCCGTCCTTGCGGGGCATCCCGCCGACGAAGATGATCCAGTTGGCGGCGGCGAAGGCCTCTTCCGGCTTGTCGCTCGCCGAAGTGCCGGCGAGAGTCGGGAAGGCGCAATCGTCGAGTTCCATCATGGTGCCGGTGAGTGACGGCAAAGCGGGCGGGATTTCCAGGAGGCTGAGGAAGACCTGTTGATGCGGGCCGAAGACGGCCCCGGAGGCCAGTCGGAAGAGGAGCGCGTAGCCGATTTGGCCACCCGCCCCCGTGATCGCCACGCGGATCGGTTGCGACATCGTGAGTACCTCATCGTGAAGGCAGCGAAAACAAGCCGCCGAGGCGGCATGGCCGTATGATACCCAAGACGTGAGGGGCGAAGTAGGGGGAGAAGGATGCGTACGCTGGCGACGGGATCGCCGTCGAACTACCATGATGCGTCGTGTCTTCGATGGGACAACGACGTAAGGCGCCTTGGAAATCCGACCGATGGCGACTTCACCCGCGGATCGAAATCTGCTCTTTGGGGTCCTCGCCTTGCAGATGGACTTCCTCACCCGCGACCAGCTCATCGCCGGGATGAACGCCTGGGTGCTGGAGAAGACCAAGCCCCTGAGCCAGGTGCTGGTGGAACAAGGGGCTTTGAGCGCCTCGTATCGGGACTTGCTGGGACCACTGGTCGAGGCCCACATCACCAAACACCAGAACGACCCCGCGCAAAGCCTGGCCGCGCTCGGGACCGCCACGTCGATCCATGACGCCCTGGAACAGGTCGGCGATTACGACGTCCAGGCCAGCCTGGGTCATCTGGGCGATGCGACGACCGACTATCATTCGGACAAGGACCCCACCGCCACCTATGTCGGACAGCCCACGGCCACCGGCGGGCGGTTCCGTGTTCTGAGACTGCACGATCGCGGCGGCCTGGGCGAGGTCTTCGTCGCCCGGGACGAGGAGGTCCGTCGCGAGGTCGCCTTGAAGCAGATCAGGGCCGAGCGTGCCGGCGACCTGCGTAGTCGCTCCCGGTTCCTGATCGAGGCCGAAATCACCGGGGGTTTGGAGCATCCCGGCATCGTCCCCGTGTATGGATTGGGGACCTACGACGATGGCCGTCCCTATTACGCCATGCGGTTCATCCGGGGCGACAGCCTCCGAACGGCGATCGAGCGGTTCCACGGCGTCGCCGACGTCCAGCGCGATCCGGGCAAGCGTTCCCTGGCCCTTCGCGAGTTGCTGGGCCGGTTCCTGGACGTCTGCGACGCCATCGCCTATGCCCACTCGCGGGGTGTTTTGCACCGCGACTTGAAGCCCGGCAATGTGATGCTTGGGGCCTACGGCGAGACGATGGTGGTCGACTGGGGCCTGGCCAAGGCCGTGGGCCGAAAGCTCGACGCGGCGGCGTTGACGGCCGGGGAAAGCACGCTCGCCCCCGAGTCGGGCTCGAACGCGCAGCCGACCGAGACGGGGCACCGGATCGGCACGCCCGCGTTCATGCCGCCCGAGCAAGCGGCGGGGCGGCTCGACGAACTCGGGCCGGCGAGCGACGTCTACAGCCTGGGGGCGACCCTGTACGCCGTGCTCACCGGGCAGGCGGCGTTCACGGACCAGGACCTGCCCGAGCTCTTGCGGAAGGTCGAGCGGGGCGAGTTCCCGCCGCCGCGGCGGCTCCAAGCCTGGATCGACCCCGCGCTGGAGGCGGTCTGCTTGAAGGCGATGGCCCTGAGGCCGGGCGATCGCTACGCCTCGCCGCGCGACCTGGCGAGCGACCTTCAGAAGTGGCTGGCCGACGAGCCGGTGTCGGCCTGGCGCGAGCCATGGTCACGGCGCTTCCGCCGCTGGGCCAAGCGCAACCAGACGGCCGTGACGACGGCCGCCGTCGCCTCGCTGCTGATCGCGGCGGGCGCGCTCTACGCGACCTATCAGGCCGGCCTGCGGGTCCGCGAGCGTCAGACCGCCGCCGAGGGGCGCGTCGCGGCCTTGCCCGTGGCCGAAATCCGGGCCGTGCCGAGTATCATCCAGGAATTAGGGAAGGATCGCGCGTTGGTTCGCGATCGCCTGACGGCCCTGGCCGACGGTCCCGGAGCGGGGCGAATCGCGGCGCTGCTGGCGTTGCTCCCCGACGAGCCCGGCAGGGCCGAGCCGCTGGCGGGCCGCATGATCGAGGAGGAGGTCCCGCCGGACGAGTTGCTGGTGATTCGCGGGGAGTTGGAGAAGGCGGGACACCTGAAGGCGCAGGCGTCGCGGTTCGAGGCCGTTGTGAAGGACCAGGGCGACACCTTGACCGACGCGCAGCTTCGCGCCGCGGCCCTCGTGGATCCCGCGATGGACCCGACGAAGCTGGCCGCCAAGCTCGTGACCGAGAACCCGCTGCGTCTGGGGGCGTGGCGCGAGGTCTTCCAGCCCGTCGCGGCGTCGTTGCTCGAACCGCTGCGGACCATCTACGCGAATCGCGCCGAGCCCGAGGCCCGCGATCGGGCCTTCACCTTGCTGTTCGAGTTCGCCACGCAGGCCGACAACCCCAGGCGTCCCGAAGACCTTGTCGCCTTGCTCGTCGAGGCCGAGCCGGTTCGCATGAATCGCATCCTGGCGCGTTTGACCGAACCGAACGACCGCAATCGGGCCATCGCGGACCTCGCGCCTCGCCTGGAACCGCTCGCCCGGTTCGATGACGCCCAGGCCGAGAGGCAAAGCTGCGTCGGCCTGGCCCTGGCACGACTCGGCCAGGCCGAGCGGGTCTGGCCGTTGTTCGTGCATCGCGACGACCCGAGCGTCCGCACGGAGTTGATTCATGAATTCACCCGTTACGGCATCGACCCCAGGTTGGTGATCGCGCGGTTGAAGGCCGAGACCGACGTCTCGGCGCGGCGGGCGTTGCTGCTGTGCCTGGGCGAGTTCTCTGCTCGTAGGGTGGGCACGGCCCACCAGGACGAGACGGTGGGCGGTGCCCACCCTACGGCTGATACAGAGGCCCTGGTGGTGGAGCTATTGAACTGGTATCGCAAGGACCCGGACCCCGGCATTCATGGGGCCGTTGATTGGCTGCTCCGCCAGAAGTGGGGCCGCGCCGACGACTTGGCCGCGATCGACCAGGAACTGGCCTCGTCCGAGTTGCCGAAGGACCGCGACTGGTACGTCAACGGCCAGGGTCAGACGTTCGCGATCGTGCGGGGCCCGGTTGAGTTCGTGATGGGCTCGACCCCCGAGAGCGACCCCGACCGAGCTTTGGACGAGGTGTCGCATCGTCGTCGGATTCCCCGGTCGTTCGCGCTGGCGGCGCGGGAGATCACGGTGGCCGAGTGGG
>CALLYK010000117.1 GCA_937858365.1 uncultured Isosphaeraceae bacterium
GGCCAGGCCGCCATGCACCGCTCGACCGAGGATGCTCGCGCCCGCCGGCCCTTCCGCCAGTCGTAGGGCCTCGGATAGACGTAAGGCCTGGCACTCCTTCTCCATCTCGTCGGCGAGGTCGGTGGGGACCTGACGCTCGCTTCGCAAGCGGAAGGAAAGGTCGATCGCCCAAACACCAGCGAGCACGGAGAGACCGAACAAGAGGACCAGTGACGCGCGGCCGTCACGTATTGGGTTGCTCTCGACCGCGGCCTTGGTACTGATGTCCTGGCCGATAGCGATTGATGTGCCCAAGAGAAGAATCGCCATGAAGAGGATCGAACGCATCATCCTGGTCCCTGGCCGGCGGAGGCCCGCGTTTGGGGGCCCTTGCGAAGGAGCTTCGCCTCGGGGTCACCCAGGTCTTCCAGTGTCCGCGCCGCCAGGTCGAGGGCCGCCGCGGTCAGGTCGGGCTGGTGGTTCGGGTAGACGGCGGGCAAGTACAACAGGTCAATCACGCCGGAGCGCCTCGTCTCCTCGTCGGCTTGGGCCACTCGGGTCTCTCCGAGACTGTAATGAGCGAACAGACGGACCAACTCGGTCTCGCTCGCGAGCAGTCGCTGATATTGGGCGATGGTCGCGGCGGCCGGTCGACCGCGCGCGCCGTCGAGTCGAGCGGCCAGCGCTTGGTGCCACTCGATCACTTCTTTCGACACCTCGCCGAGTTGGGCGAGTTCGGTCGCGGCCCCATCCAGTTCCAGGGCGGCGATCGCCAGGCCCGCCACCAGCAAGCGAACGCCGGGAGGGACGGGCGAGGCCATCCCCGAAATGAAGCGCCGGACTTCGGGAAGGACCTCTCGCGCAGCGGTGGCGTTCAAGAAAAGCGGCAGAAGGTCGTGGGAAAGGCCAGTGGAAAGGTCCAGGTTCAAACGCCGGGTCCCGGGGGGCGGGACCCGCTCACGCGCGGCCCGTTGGCATTCCATGACGACCAGAAACGGCAGGACCGAACGCTCGCGTTGGCCCTTGTTGAGTAGGCCCCACATCAGTGCCTGGGCCACGGTATGGGCCGTCCGAGATCGCCGGGACACATAGAGGGGAAAGAGCCGTTCCGCCGATTCAAGCGCAGCGGCGTGTTCTCCTTGTTTGAGGGAACGACCAATCTGATACAGGGGCCCGCCCAGG
This sequence comes from uncultured Isosphaeraceae bacterium, assembly GCA_937858365.1. Lineage (GTDB taxonomy): Bacteria > Planctomycetota > Planctomycetia > Isosphaerales > Isosphaeraceae > CALLYK01. The sequence continues at coordinate 1,162 of CALLYK010000117.1, forward strand.
TCTTTGAGCATCGCGTCGAAGCGGTCTTGGTCGTGGTCCAAGCGTCCGGAGTCGATGTCCTCCCACGCGAGAATGGTGCCTCCGCTGATATGCACGCCGTCGGGGTCGAGGACCTCCACCTTGCGGTCTTTGACCGGCAACTTCGAGCGCAAGATGATCACGTCGTCCGCGTGCGATGCGGTCGTGAAGGCCGCAAGCAGGGCGACGATCCACGTCGGCGGCCACTGGACGGCCGTCCGTCCCAACGGCCCCTCAGAAACCCGAGACATGGCGATACGTGCCTCCCGATTGCTTGGCGATCTGGCGCAGAAGGGGCTCGCCCTCGCGATCGATGAGGGAGATCGCATGAATGGGGACGCGTCGCTTGCCCGCGTTCAAGGCGAGCACCGAACCGGGCACGGTCGGTTGGATGATGCCGTCGGTCATGAAGAAGATGGCGTCGGGCTTGGGACGCATTTTGAAGGCGACCTGGAAGGCCGGCAACGGGTCGGTGCTTCCCTGCGCGACGACGGTCTCGAGCCATCGCTCGGTCGCGTCGACGTCGGCCTTTCCCCCTAGCCAGTGGTTCGCCGGAATCGCCGTGGCGTTGTCGTTGAAGAGGATCACAAAAAAACGCGCTCCGCCTTTGATATCGCCTGCGGTCTTGAGGACCTCTTTCTTGAGGTAAGCCAGCTTGCCTTCAAACTGCATGGAGCCAGATCGATCGGCGATGATGCAGAAACGCCGGCCGCTGGCCTCAACCCCCATGAAGCGTGCGCGCACGGGTGGTCCCATGGCGCCCGTGATGAGGTCCAGGGGCTCGCGACTGGCGGAAGCGACCGGGACCGTCGTGGCGGCGGCGACCGTGGGTCCAAGGTCGCGCACGCGGACCGTGTTCTCGGTCGGATGCCCCATCGGGATCATCGTCAAGGCGCGTTGCCAGGCGTTCTCGCGCGGGCCGAGGCCCCAGGAAAGGCCCCCTTCCGATAAGGTCCGCTCTGGAAGGTGCGTGAGCACCACGGGGTCGCTTGACCGCAGTTCGACAAGGGACGTCGACGGCCCCGAGGAAGGAACGGCCCCCGACCCCACCAAGGAGAAGAGAATGATGTTTGCCAACACCGACCCTGCGACCGCCACGAGCCACTCCAAATGCCGGTTGATGGCGACCGCTCGTCGGACAGGCACGGCGCAAGTCGTCGAGGGTGGTATCGGAGTGGGCTGGACCGCCGGCATCGGCGGCGGAGGCATCGTCGCCACAGGCACCGGCGGATCGACGGGTATCGGCGGTGGCACCCGCGTGGGCGGGATTGGGGCCGAAACCAATGGCGGCGCCGGCGGAGTTGCGGGCGACACACGGCCCGCGATCGGGGCCGAGGAGACCCAACGCTCCGAGGCGGGTGGACCAGTCGCGGCCGCTCGCGCGGCCGTCTCGCGTTGGCAGCGAGGGCAAAACGATGCCTCGTGGTCGTCGTCATCCCCGACGAACCGTTTTCCGCATCCGGTGCAAGTGACGATCATCGCCGAGTCCACCCACAGGGAGAAGAGAGGGACCGACCAACCCTCGTCCATACGGACGCTCGCGGCGTCTTATTCATTCAAGAAGGACCACTCTCTTCGACTCGAAGGTCGCCTACCCATCCTAATGCGCCGAGTCGGGTCGTTTGTAGGGCCACGATGCACGACTCCAGGGGCACATCAGACCCCGATGGGAAGGAGGTTGACCATTCCCAAGCGGGCGTCTAGGATTATTGCGACACTTTTTTCCGGGGAGGTCGAAAGCATGAGCGTGATCCTGACTGAGCGGGCCGCGGCCGAGATCAAGCGCATCATGGACGAGCAAGGCTCGCCCGATGGGACCCTGGTCCGCGTGGGCGTTAAAGGCGGCGGCTGCAGCGGCTTCTCATATGATTTCGGCTGGGACACCGAAACCAGCGAACGCGACCGGGTCCGCGAATTCCACGGTGTTCGGCTGGCGATGGACAAGAAATACGATCCGTACCTTGACGGGACCGAGATCGACTTCATCGACGAGATCGGTCGCCGAGGCTTCGCCTTCAACAACCCAAACGTCCAAAAAAGTTGCGGTTGCGGCAGTTCCTTCCAGGTCTGATTACGACCCTTCCTGAGCATCGACAAGCGGGTCGAGATCACCCTTTCCCAGGGCGGTCGTCGACCTTTTTTCGTCGACGACGACCCAAGAAAAGACCGGCCCGTCGAAGGACGTCAAGGGCCGGCCCGTTTTGTACTCAGAGGTCGCATTTCAGGGGAATGGCACTCGCAGAAACCGCTCGTGAAGCGAGACCAGTCAGTCGATCCTGCGCGGGCCGGGGGCCTCAGGCTTGTAATCGAACGGTGCGCCCACCAGGTCCTTCCAAGCGGCCTTCTGTTCGTCGGAGAGCAGCGCGACTGCCTTGCCGAAGGCCGCCTTCTGCATTTCCATCCGCTTGGCCATCATCGCCTGGAAGTCCCCGCCACCGCCGCCGCCCTGGAATTGCTCGCGCATCTCCTGCATCATGGACATTTGCAGGTCGCGGACCTTGGACTTCTGCTCGTCCGTGATCTTGAGGGCCTTCACGACCGCCTCGTCCTCGAACGCGGCGAGGTACATGTTCTGGTAGCGGATTTGGTTGAACCGCTTCATCTGGTCGGGCTTGAGGATGCCGTCAACGGTCTTGAGGACCTCGGCCTGCCACTTGGTCATGGCGGCGCGCCGTTCCTCGGGAGTGGCGTTTTGAAGGTCCTGGAAACGCTCCCGCATCTGCCCGGCCTGATCGCGGGCGGTGGTCGTGATCTTGCCGATCTGCTCGTCGGTGAGTTTGAGTTCCTTCTGGACGCCCGAGTTGGCCAGGATTTGCATGGCGCCGCCGCCCATGCCCATCATGCCCATGCCGCCTTGGCCGAAGCCGCCACCTTGGCCCTTGCGCTGGCCGCCGCCTTGGCCGCGTCCCTGTCCTTTGCCCTGTTGCGCCATGGCGGGTGCGACGAGCACCGCCACCAATCCGGCAACCACAAACCCCTGGAAGATCCGCCTCATGGTCGCTGCCTCTGGATGTGGACCCTGTCTACGGATCGGGCACCGCGCCTGGCCGAAGACCGGTTCCGTTGCAATGTAAGAAGCGCCGAAAGCGTTTGCCAGGTCCCGGTCACCTGGCTGTGGAAGGTTGAATTTCGGTGCAAACGGGGTCGTCGGGGCATCCCGGGCCGGGCCGGGGCGGTTTCATTCTCGAAATCTCATGGTCCGAACGTTCACGGGTGTTCGGCGCCGTTCCAGTGATTGGGCCGTCTTGCCTGGCAGGTACGGTCAGGGTTTGTCCGTCGGCTCGTCGCCACGAACCGCCGCCTCGATCACGGCGACATCGATCTTCTTCATGGTCATCATGGCTTCGAACACCCGCTTGGCGACGGCGGGATCGGGGCTGGTGTACCCCTTGGTCAACGCGATGGGCGTGATTTGCCAGGAGATGCCCCACTTGTCCTTGCACCAACCGCAGTCGCTCTCTTGGCCGCCGTTGTTGACGATCGCGTCCCAATAGCGATCGGTCTCGGCCTGATCTTCGGTGGCCACTTGGAACGAGAACGCCTCATTGTGCTTGAACGCGGGCCCACCATTCAGGCCCAGACAGGGAATGCCTAGCACGGTGAACTCGACGGTCAGTACGTCGCCTTGCTTCCCCGACGGAAAGTCGCCCGGTGCGCGATGTACGGCGTTGACCGATGAATCGGGAAAGGTCTTGGCGTAGAACCGCGCAGCCTCCTCGGCATCGCGTTCGTACCAAAGGCAAATCGTGTTCTTGGCGATCTTCGTCATGCTGGTCCCCCATCGTTGTTTGGAAATTGAGACTGAGGCGTTTGTGGATGAAGTCCTTGGTCTCGGCTTTGGCGGTCTGACGCCAGCGCTCACTTGTCGGCCCGAGAACGAGGAACGCGATCTCGCGGAGAAACGTCAGGTCGGAATGGTAAAGCGAACTGCTACGTTAACCGCCTCCTACGCTCAGGGCCGACTCGGAAGGCACGGGACCCCTTGCGTCGGCGGATGTTCCATAATTCGAACTCAGCCTGACGCTTGGCATCGTCGAGCGTGGGACGCCAAGTGTCCGCGAAGTCATTCCCCTGGGCGTCGATCGGATGAATCGGAGCTTCCTGGTCTTCGCCCGCGGAACGACACAACTCTGCAGCCGGGGACACCGGGGAACGATGGGGATGAAAAATGATTCATTTCCCGCCGTCCGCTTCCCCGCCTGGTCCAGTGGATCGTGCGAGTCGGAGTTTGGCACCGAACAGTGCCGCCACCAGTTTGGTGGCGAACGAGACGACGAACAAGACCCCGACGCCCAGCGATAGGCCGACCATGAGAAGGACAAGCAGATCGATCACGGCGTACACTATCCAGACGACCCAAGCAGGCAGCACTCCGAGCGCGCGTCGCCACCAGCCAGTCACCCACCATCCCGCTCCAAACATCAGCGGGATGCCGGCGACGATGCTGCAATACGGACCGGCGATCTGGATGTGATCGTTGTAGTACTGCGCATCGTGGCCCGGATCGACGACATGGCCGTAGACGATCATGTACCCGATGCTGGCAGCGACGTTCGCCACCAGCACCAGCATGGCCACACCCACCAGCAAGGCCACCCGTCCGAAGGACATGCGACATCCCTTCCCCGCCGAACGACCCAGCTCAGCAGCGGACGGCACCCGGCGAGCTGCACGATTCAAGAATCCTATCATGCCGCCCCGGCCGCGACATCGCCTGGTTTGGCGTGCCTTTGTCACTCGCGGCTACCGCCGCCGGGACTGCGGTATATGTTTGGTGCCCCTCTTTGCCGCCTTGCGGACCCACTCGACGCTGATGGCGGACAGCCCGGCGGGGTTGACCCAGATGACGTTCGAAAGGTACTTGCCCCACCGATCGCGGAGGCGAACCGACAGCGTGTGGTCGCGGGGGCGCGGCCGCCACCGTCGTCTCCTTGGCTGCCCTAAATGACCTTGTACTCCGGGAACGCCTCCTGGATCACCCGGGTGGCGAACGCCATTTCGTCGCCGGTCGCCTTCCGGTTGACGCTGCCCACCGCGAAGCCCTCCCCCCAAGGACCGTACCGTTCAGGTGCGCGGCAAACGCCCCATCGGTTCGCTCCAGCATCTTGTCGGTGAGGCCGGCGAACGGCTGCGAGTCCGGAAGCGGCGGGCCGACCTCGACGACCGCCGTCACGATGGAGACAACGGTGTACCCCTGGAAGCTCGGCGTCCGCCAGTCCGCCTTGCACAGTCCCCTCGCCTCCGCCACCGAAGTTCTTTGCGTGGGCAGTATCCGTTCGCCAAGATACTCTTGGTCTTCCTGTCGCATCGGAAGTTAGAGCGTTTCACGATTGGGTTGCGGCCGCGCGAGGACGAATCGTTCGAAGTCCGCCCCGCCGTCAACGGCGGGGCGGACTTCCGGCGGTTTGGATCGGGACGACAAACGCCCGATGCGATTTGGGCGGCGGCACACTCCGTTGGGGACCGCAAAGCGATCCCGCCGTCAACTGCGGGTCGAATACCGCTGCGCGGAGAAGGCCCGTGAACGGGCCTGAAAACAGGACCTGCGAGGCGTGATGGAAGAGTGCTTGGGACTTCAAGCCGGGTTGACCCGGTTTTGCCGCGCAGCGGTTGGCGGACCTCGAACGATTTGTCCTCGAGCGTGCGCAACCCAATCGTGAACCGCTCTAACCGCCGGCCGTAGCGGACCCGACCACCCCGGGCCGCTGGGCCGAAGCGATGTCCGTCCTCCGTAGCCTCCGGGAGACCCCGCCCATATGGTCATGTCGCCCTGCTGAGAGAACGTCAGCCTCATTGGTCCCCGATGAAGGCCCCTCCTTCTCAATCGGTTGGGCATGAAACGCGAGTTCGACAACCAAGGCGATAGGACGAAAATGAATCATCATATTATAAAACGAAAAATCTCTATTGAAAAAAAGAAAACCTGAAACGATCCCGGCCCCGGTCCGGTTGACAGGCGGAGCACCCCCGGTAGAATCAGGCACCTGCCCAGGGTGGGGCGGCGGCCTGGTCGCGCGCGCATCGCCCGGAGAGGCAAGACAATGTCGTCCCTCGTCCGGCGCTCCCGGGAGGATGCCTCGATGGATCGGACCCGCACTCACGCCCTCGCCCTTGCCGCGATGGTGTGTTTTCTCCTGCTCGCCCTGGCGGGCCCGGCGGCCTTGGCCCAAGGACCCAAACAGGACGATGGCCCCGACCTGGACCAAGGACCGGCCGCGACGGCCCCGGCGAAGGCCCCTTCCAAGTCTCAACCAAAGAGCGCGACGAAAGACGCCGGCAAGGCGAAGGCCGCGGCCGACCCGACCACCGCTCGCGGCTTGATCAGCCTGGCCCGGGCCGCCAACCCGATGATGTGGCCCCTGGTCGTTTGCTCGATCGTGGCCCTCGGGTTCACGCTGGAACGCATGGTGGCCCTGCGGCGAGGGCGCGTGATACCGCGCGACTTCGTCGAACGCTTCATGGACAAGCTCTCGGCCGGAAAGCTCGATCGCGATCGGGCGACGGAGTTGTGCAAGGCCCACGAGAGTCCGATGGCCCGCGTCTTCGCCACGATCGTCGCTCACTGGGGCCAGTCGCCCCACCTGATCCGTCAGGCGGTCAGTCAGGAAGCGGCCGCCGAAGTGGCCGACCTGAGGCGCAACGTTCGGGCCCTGAACGGCACGGCCACGCTGGCCCCCTTGCTCGGCCTTCTGGGCACGGTCATCGGCCTGATCGAGGCGTTCGAGGCCCTGGGCGGCCCCGTTGCCGACGGCCTGAGCAAGAGTGAACGCCTCGCTCACGGGATCAGCCTGGCACTCATGGCCACGGCGGCGGGACTGGCGATCGCCATCTTCTCCGTGGCCGCCTATTATTATCTTTTGCATCGAATCGATATCTTGTTGCGCGACATGGACGAGCAAGCGCGACGCGCCGTGGAATTGGTGGCGGCCGACCCGACGGCCCCGCCCGTTCGGCC
>CALLYK010000118.1 GCA_937858365.1 uncultured Isosphaeraceae bacterium
CGCGCGTCCAACCCCCACTCCAGGGAACCATCGCGGGCCCGAGGCACCACGCGGGTAGCGTGCCTCGGGCCTGCGTCGCCGCGCGCTTGTCATCGCTAACCTTGAAGTGCGGGAGAATGTGCGAGATTGCATGGACCCCGCGCGTCATGGGCCCGCGATGGGCTCGGTCCAGCGACCTGAAATGTCTGGCCTGCCGGCCCCCGGCGTCTCCATTGTTGTTCTCCACAAATGAAAACGCCGGTCGAGTCTCACGCCCCAACGGACCTCGGTAAGCCGGCCCCGGACGACCAGGTGGTGCGACTGCGCCTCCTCCTCCGGGACTACGTCCTCCGAGTGCATCTCGACGATCGTCGCTCGCGGGGCGTCATTGCGTTCGACGCGGCCGACCAAGGACCATGACGCACCCGTGCCGAACGCGACTCGATGACGGCCCCCGATTCGCCACGCCCCATTGTGCGACTTGCCGGACCAACGGCGGTGTCGTCGCAATCTGGATCGGGAGTAGAATGGGCATGTCCGGTCGGAGTCGGCCGCGTCTTGCGATCGTCAGGGCCGTCATGTTCCTTGCGCACGGTCCGCCGGTTGACGATTCGTCGCGGAACGGGCCCATTTCGGCCGGGCCTTGGTCGAAGATGAAGACCGAGGAAGTGCCCACGCAAGGCGATCGCGTTCGTGACCGCGCAGGGAGGTGGCGGTCCGGCGTGAGTCGCTGGGTCCGCGTGGGCCAGGCGTCAGACGGACAGAACCAAGCGGGGGGAGGGCTGGCTTCCCGGAGGAGCGGGGGCGGTCACGCTCGGCTTCGCTTCAGGGAGGTGTGAAGTGGTGCCCATTCACGGAACGACGCGACCCGATCGTCGCGCGCGCCGCCGACCGCGACTCGGATCCCCCGAACGACTCGAGACGCGCGATCTGCTCGCCTACACGCCGCTGGGGTTCTCGCTCCCCGACTTGACCGTGAGCGGTTACACAGGGCCGGTGGCCACTTACGGCGGCCCGCTCGCCGTGACGGTGGACGTCCGCAACCTGGGGGCCAGCTCGCTCGTCGAGCCGTTCAACCTGGCCCCCAACGCGCCCAGCAAGGCCAACGCCGGCCCGTTCAGCGTGGGCGTCTATCTGTCCAAGGGACCCAAGTTCACCCGTCAGTCGCAACTTTTAGGGAAGATCAGCTTCCCCAACGGCCTCACCCAAAACAACGAGGCGATGAAGACTGAGACGTTCCCGCTGCCGCCTCAGCCCGGCGGATTTCCCAATCTCGGCAAGAACGTGTACGTGAACTTCGTTGTGGACGTGGACCAGCAGGTTCGGGAGCTCGACAAGACGAACAACGTCTCCGCCGGCGTGCCGGTCCTGCTCTCGCCCGCCTTGCCGCAACTCGAGGCGATCGGCCTGGAACTGCCGCCCGTGATGAACCCGGGTGACTACATCCAGCCCAAGATCAAGATCGCCAACTACGGTACGGTGCCGACCCTGAACGCGGGGGCCAATCCGACCATGTCCCCCGTGACCGTCCTGCTCGTGGCCTCGGAAGACGCCACGTTTGGGCCGCTCTCCAAGATCAGCACGGTGGCGACGTTCACCATCGACAACATTGTCGGGGCGTCGGAGGCCCCCACCCAGAACTTCGTCCTGGGCGACGCCAACATCACCGACCCGCCCAACGTCCGCACGAACTTCGTGGCCACGCCGTCGTCCATCGTCAAGTTGCCCGACACGGTGAGCCACTATTACGTGGGCCTGCAAATCGACCCCGACATGAAGATCCGCCAGATTTCCGACCTTCGCGGTCCGCGGAGTTCGAAGCTCCAGCTCGTCGCCGAGGTGGGCCCGAACAAGACGGGATTGCCCCCGGCCGGGATCCTGAGCCCGCCGGCGCCCGACACGAACCTCTTCCCCGTGCCGCCGTTCGGCCCGCTGACGTCCGGAAACGCGGTGCCGATCTTCGACCCCAACCTCTACTACCGCAAGGCGAACCAACCCGTCATCCACCACACGTCGACCAAGCACGGCCACAAGCAAGTCAGCGCCCAGGCGGTGAAAGCGAAGGCGAAGGCGAAGGCCGCCGCGGCACCCAAGCGTGTCCGACACACGAACACGATCCAACCGGCCTGACCTGATCGCCGGTCAATGGCAAACGGGACCGGGGCCGACCCATTTTGGCTTGGGGTCGGCCCTTCGTGTTCCATTCAACTCATCGTTTGAAGGCCGTCATCCATGGGGCCCTTCTCGTCGCGCGCCCGCATGGGCAATTCGATGAGGAACCTGGAACCTTTGCCTTGCAGCGACGTGACGTGGACGTCGCCGCTATGCTCGCGAATGATCTTCCTCGAGACAGGCAATCCCAATCCGGTGCCTCGGCCGCCCTTGGTGGACTCGAACACCTGAAAGATCGCCTTGAGGTCCCCGGGCGCGATGCCGATCCCGTTGTCTTGGATGCTGATCCGGGCGATCGCCTTGGGTTGGTCCCATTCGGTGGCCACTTCCACTCGAGCGTTCTCACGGTCTTCGGCCGCATCGAGCGCGTTGGTGACGATGTTCAAGACGGCGCGGTGAATGCCTTCCGGGTCGAGCAGGACCTCTGGGAAACCGAGACCCGGCCTCCAAAGAAGCTCCACGCCCAGTTCGACCGCCCGCGACTGCATCAGTTCGACCACGTCCCCCACGATTTGGTTGAGGTCGCACTCTTCCAGGGCCGGTTCGCGGTCCTTGGAGAACGAGAGCATGTCCATGACGAGGTTGTAGATCTTGGCCTGGTTCTTTTCGACGATCGTCCAGCCCCGACGCACGATCGCCTCGTCGCGTTGGTTCAGGCCCATGTCGATCAGGTAACTGCCGCCTCGGATGCCTTGGAGGATGTTCTTGATGTGGTGCGACAGGGTGGCGATCGTTTGGCCGATCGCGGCCAGACGCTCGGCCTGGACTTTTTCTTGATAGAGCCGTGTGTTTTCAATCGCCAGCCCGGATTGATGGCCGATGGCCACCATGAGCGTCAAGTGTTCGGGTGTGAAGCGGCGTTTGGGGCCGGAACACTCGTCATCGATCGTCTGGGGTGTGAGGGTGTCGGCGTAGAGGACGCCCAAGACCGTGTGCCGCCCCTGAAGGGGTACGCAAATCGCCTCCCGGATGCCCGAGCCCAGGATCGACTCCGCCGGGCCGAATCGCTTGTCGGCGGGGGCGTCGGCCGTGATGACCCCCTGCCCTTGTTCGCGGACGTACTCCACGATCGTTTGCGAGATCTGCAAGCGGTCGTCCGGGTCCTCCGTGTTCCGCCAGCGGACGGCCTTGGGTGTGAACGTTCCCTCGTCGTCGAGAAGCAAGATGGCCCCGCGATCGGCCCCGATCGACTCGAAGACGAGTTGCAAGACACGGGGGAGGAGCTCGTCGGGGTCCACGATGTGGCTGATCGCTTGCGTCGCCTGGTACATGACGGCCAGGTTGGCCAGGCGGACCTTGAGCCATTCGCCGGCCGACTCGTTCGGGGACTCGAGCACCTTCGGGCCTTGACCCACCGGGATGCTCCGGACGATCGCCGAGCGGTCGTCGCGGCCGACACTGGTGAGAAGGTCCACGCGCCGGGTGACGTCGCGCTCAGCGGCCACGCCCTCACTGTACAGCATCACCGTCTGGCCGACTTGGACCTGGTCTCCGGAGCGCAGAGGGGCCTGGTCGATTGGGTTGCCGTTGACGAACGTGCCGTTGGCGGAACCCAAATCGATCAGGCGATAGCCTTGAGGCGTATGGCGCAATTCGGCATGGCGGCGGGAAATCTCGTTGTCGTGGAGGCGGATCGGGTTCGAGCCGTCGCGGCCCAGGGCGACGTTCTTGTCGCGGACCTCGAAGCGCTTGCCCTGGTCGGCCCCTCGGATGACGAACAACGAGGCCACGGAGGCGTCCCTTCGCAGAAGCGGGAAAGCGGTGAGGGCCACACGATGCCCCCGAGTCCCTTCTTCCAGAGGACCGACAGGCGTAGACCCGAACGAGGCGCCGGTCTCCCGAGGAGAAAGCCCAAGCGGAGCCTACCGCCACGAGTCCTTTAGCGTCAACCGTCTCCGAAGGTCCTCGGACCCGCGAGCCGGTCTCCAAGAGAGAGACAACCGGGCCCGCATCGGGGCCTTCGAGGGACTTGCCCTCGGGGCCCCACGCCGGCTCAGGAAGCGGTCGGGATGGCTTGCTGACGGCGAACGCGTCGTTTTGATGTGCGGCCTTCCTGGACCGCGTCGAGGCGCCAACGGCCTGAGTGCCATTCGCTCAACGTTTGCCGAATGCGACTCTCCGCACCCACTTCGTACCGTTCGATCGAACGGGCGTCGGGAAGGAAGTCGCGCGGCAGTTCCAACAGCATTGTCCAGCGGTCGCGGACCTCGCGGCCTCGGAGAAACCTCTCCAGGGCCTCGAAATAACGGCCCCAATGTTCCACCTCGTCCTCGGGGCGAGCGCCCGACTCCGTCACGATCGCGGGGACGGACACCTGCTCGGCACGCATCGCGCCCACGAGGTCGAAGGCCAAAGAGTGATCGTCCGCGCTCCAATTCTTCCCCTCGTCGGAACGTCTCACCAGTCGAGTGCAACGTTCGACCAGGTCGGCCGCGCGCCGAGGCATCGACGCATCGACCAGTGACCCCACCAGGGCGTCGCTCGAAATCTGCCGGGCCAAACGAATGGCCGACTGGCGACAATCGTCGTCCCAGCTCCGGACCATGAGAGTGAGGGCCGACGCCTGGCAGTACTCGATCCGGAAGCAGTCGATCGCGATCCGTTCGAGCATTTCCTCCTCGCGCATGTTCCGCGGGGGCGTGTCCTTGCGAAGCTCGTTCACGGCCGCCTTGAGAATGCCGCCCAAGGCGCGGGCCACCACGACGTAGCCCCCGCTCAACCCATGCCGAAGGGCGTTCCCGCGGGAGCGGTCCTTGCCGACCTTCGTGCGTGGCCCCGTCGACTTCTGCGCGTTCAGCTTGTTCGCGCGGACCTTGGCTTGACTTGTCATTCCTTGACCTTTACCCGAATGGGTTCGCACGTCCTTGTGCCGGCCGCGCCCCGTCGCGTGGCCGTTGCCCACCCACCTTGTACGACGTCCCGCCAAACGAGGCCGAGAAACTCCGACCCAGGGTGGTTTGAGAAAAACGTTATTCCTTGACCAAAAAGATGTTATGGCAATTCGTCAAGAAAGCGTCGAGGTCGGGCCCGCCGGTGAATACGACGATCCCGCTCTCGTCTTTCTTTCCCCGTTCTCGGATAATCAGGGGTGTGGTTGGGATTTGAAGGGCCCCGCCCGAATAATCCGAGTGGGCGTGACGTCCAATCGTCAGGTACGCCGATGATCGAAACATGCGCGGGCGTCCTGGCGGCGCCGGACGAGGACCTGGTCGAACGGGCCCGACGCGGCGAATCGCCGGCGCGGGAAGAACTCTTCCGTCGTCATTTCGATGTCGCGTATCGAGTTGCCTATCGGTTGCTCGGCAACGAGCAAGACGCCTTGGACGCGGTCCAAGACGGTTTCTTGAAAGGGGTCGTTCACCTGGCCGAGTTCGATGGCCGCAGCATTTTCCGGACCTGGCTCTTGCGGATCGTCACCAACGCGGCCCTGGACGGCGGGCGGCGGAAGCGGAGGAGGCCGACGGTCCCACTCGGAGACGGCGAGACCGACGGCTTCGAGCCCAGCGTGACCGACGACCCCTCGTTGGGGATGCTTCGGGGCGACCTTCGCCGTAAGATTGATCAGGCCCTCGCCAAACTGGGGCCCGAGACGAGACAAACCTTCGTCCTCTTCGCCGAGGCCGAACTAAGTTACAAGGAAATCGCCGAGTGCCAGGGATTGCCGATCGGCACCGTGATGAGCCGCTTGCACTACGCCCGACAAAAGCTCCAGTCCCACCTGGAGGGAATCGATGGATAAGTCAGACGCGACCCAATGTGACGACCTGACCCGCGCCCTGGGGTTGTCCCACGGCCCCCTTGAAGGCGCTTTGGCTGAGCACGTGGAAACGTGTGCTGCCTGCGCCCGGCTCGCCGAGCGGTCCAGTCGTTTCGAGGCCCTCTGGGAAGCCTCCCGACCCGCGACGCCGACCGATGCGTTCGGTCCCCTCTGGTCGGACGTGACGGCCCGCGCCGAAGCCGCATCGCGGCTCTCCGTCGCTTCCGCCGCCGGCCCCTCGCGCCGGTTCCGGCACCGCCTCCGCTTCGCGGCCCTTATCTTGGCCCAGGCGGCGGCCGTTTTGGTGGGCGTCCTTCTGTTGACCCAGGACCGCGTGCGGGCCCACACCCTCGTCGCCCTGAACGAGACGGTCCCCAAGGTGATCGATATCGAGCCCTCCGAGGTCTTGGTCCTTCGGTCCAAGGCGGCCTCGGCCCAACTGGAACGTCTTGAATTCGAAGAGCTAAGGCTCTCGGACACTGAGACCGTCAGTCTGGACACGTCGCTCCTGGCCTATTTCGAGGCCCGCGAGGGGAACTGAGGTCCCACGATGACCCGTCGTCACGCCCTATTGGTCCTGCCCTTCATGCTCGGACTGCTCGGACCGGCATCGGCCGTGGGACAGGGCGTTAGCGTGCCCCAGGTGACCCTCTTCGGCGTCTTGGCCGCGCCGGGCGGCAAGGGCTCCGATAAACAACTCGCCGCGATCACGCCGCAGCTTCAACGGCTCCTCCCCAATCACAGTTTCAAGTTGCTCGGGAGCCGAAGCAGCCCGATGCGCATCAACGACACGCTAAGTTGTCCGCTGGGAGATGGTTGGGGGGTCGAAGTGACCATGATGATGCCCATGGACCCGGAAGGGAAAGTGAACCTGCGTTTCACGATCCATCATGTCGGCGAGCCGTCGTTCTCGCGGGTGGTCCGCACGCCGCCGAACCAGCTTTTCTTTAGCGACATCACCCTCGCCAACGGTGATCGGCTGGTCCTGGGGGTCGGGGCCCGCTAGCCGAACGCCGGCCCTGTCCGACCGGCCAGACACGACAACTGGAACACACGCGACCCGACCCCTTGGCATGGGGCGGGGCCGTCATTACCCTGAATGGCCCGGCCGGCGATCCTCTTTGGTCGGGTGATTGTTGGCGAGCCTCGCCCGTGCCGGCGTTGTGGGTCGGAGCGGCGGCCTCGCTCTCCCCAGGAGGCCGGCGCCGCCGGTTTTCACGCGATGATCGTGATCCAACTGCCCGATGGGTCCGTCAAGGAATGCGCCGAAGGGACCACCTCGCGCGCCGTCGCCGAATCAATCGGCAAGCGTCTTGCCGACGCGGCGATCGCGGCCGTGGCCGACGGCGCGATCGTGGACCTCGATCGACCCTTGGAACCTACCAATGGCGCCGCATCCGTCACGTTGCGCCTGCTGACTCCCAAGGACCGCGAGGCGCTCGACGTTTTGCGCCACTCGACCGCGCACATCATGGCCCGCGCGATCCTCCGCGCGTTCCCTGGGACTCGCCTGGCCTTCGGTCCGACCACCGGTTCCGGCTTCTACTACGACGTGGACGTGCCCGGCCACTCGATTTCCGAAAGCGACTTCCCCGCCATCGAGGCCGAAATGGCCCGGATCGTCGCCCTGGCCGAACCGTTCGAGCGCTTCAGCCTCCCAGCCGCCGAGGCCCGCCAGTTCTGCGAGGAATTGGGACAGTCCCTCAAGGTCGAACACATCGACGATGAGCTGCACAAGTACGGCGTCCTGAGCTTCTATCGCCAGGGCGAGTTCGTGGACCTATGCCGGGGCCCGCACATTCCCAACGCCGGAAAAGTGGGGGCCTTCAAGCTCCTCTCGATCGCGGGCGCCTACTGGAAAGGCCGCACTGAAAGTCAGGTCCTCCAGCGCGTGTACGGCACCGCCTTCTTCGACAAGAAGGAACTCGAAGCGCACCTCGCCCAAATCGAAGAGGCGAAGAAGCGCGACCATCGCCGACTGGGCAAGGAACTGGGCCTTTTCACCATCAGCCCGCTCGTCGGCTCGGGCCTGGTCCTCTGGATGCCCAAGGGGGCCATTGTCCGAGGCGTTTTGGAGAATTATATCAAGGAGGAACTGATCCGCTACGGTTACATGCCCGTTTACAGCCCTCATATCGGCAAAGTCGAGCTCTACAAGACATCGGGACATTATCCGTATTACAAGGACTCCCAGTTCCCGACCTTGAGGATGCTGAGCGACCCGGCGATGGCCCTGGTCGCCGGGCTGGAACGCGGGGACCTCGATAGCGACACCCAGAAGGTCCTGCTCCGCGAGGCCCACATCGACGACGGCCCTTACTGGGACAAGACCAACCCCGAACGCATCAAGTATGTCAGCGACATGGGCGTGAGCGAGGAATACCTCCTCAAGCCGATGAACTGCCCGCACCACATCCAGATTTACGCGTCCCAGCCCAGGAGCTACCGAGACCTCCCCATCCGCCTCGCCGAGTTCGGTACCGTTTATCGCTACGAACAGTCGGGAGAACTCTCGGGCATGACCCGCGTGCGCGGGTTCACTC
>CALLYK010000119.1 GCA_937858365.1 uncultured Isosphaeraceae bacterium
GGCCGGCGCCCAGGGCCCGGGCCTCGCTGGCGAGCGCCGCGTTTCGCTCCGCCGCCGCACGCGCCTCGGCTTGCACGGCCCTTCGGTACGCGAAGTAGATCCCCGAGGCCCCCGCATAGGTCAGCCCCAGGAGCGCGGCCCCGACCAGGACCGCCGCGCGGTTGCGGCGGTAGAGCTTGCGCAGGCGATAACCGAGGGTCGGTGGGCAGGCCTCGACCGTTTCGCCGCCGAGGAACCGCTGGACGTCGCGGGCAAGGCCGTTGGCCGTGTCGTAGCGGCGGTTGCGGTCCTTCTCCAGGCACTTCATGACGATCCAGTCGAGCTCGCCCCGAACCAGGCCGGGGAGCTTCCCGGGTTCGGTCCCCCGCCGGGCCGAGACGTCGGTCAGCGCCGGCCCCAGCGAACTGAGCCGGGTGCTCGGGCGGGGCGGGTCTTCCTCGCGGATGATCCGGCGGACCTCGTCGAAGGCGGCCCGGCGGAAGCGGTCGCTGTCGAACGGCGTGGTCCCGGTCAGCAGCTCGTACAGCAGCACTCCCAGGGAGTAGACGTCGGCCCGCGTGTCCATGTCCACGCCGCTCATCTCGGCCTGCTCGGGGCTCATGTACAGCGGCGTGCCCAGGACCTGCGCGAACCGGGTGTAAACCGTCTTCTCAGTGAGCGATTGCCCCACCGCCTTGGCCACGCCGAAATCGATCACCTTGGGGACGGGCTTGCCGTCGATCGTCGTGACGAGCACGTTCGAGGGCTTGAGGTCGCGGTGGATCACCCCCTTCTGGTGGGCGTGCTGCACGGCCTGGCAGACCTGGACGAACAGAGCCAGGCGCTCGCCCGCGGCGAGCTTCTGGGCGTCGCAGTGGTCGGTGATCGGCACGCCCCGGACCAGCTCCATCACGAAAAAGGGACGGCCGGTGGGCGTGCTGCCGGCGTCGAGCACCCGGGCGATGTTGGGATGGTCCATCAGGGCCAGGGCCTGGCGCTCGGCCTCGAACCGGGCGATGACGTCGCGGGTGTCCATCCCGGGCTTGAGGACCTTCAACGCGACCTTTCGGCGGACAGGCTCGGCCTGCTCGGCGACGAAGACCAACCCGAAACCGCCCTCGCCGATCTGCTCCATCAGGCGGTACGGTCCGATCCGATCCCCCGTCCTTGCGGCGGGCGGGCGGGCGACGATCGCGTCGCGATCGACCGTGACGTCCAGGTCGGCCGGCGGCCGGTCCAGTGGATTGTCCGCGGCATGGGCGGCGAGAAGCGCCTCCACTTCCCGCCGGAGCGCCGAGTCCCCGGCGCAGGCTTTTTCTAGATAAGCCGCGCGGTCGTGCGGGCTCGGGATCGCCATGGCCGCGGCAAAGACGGATTCTTCGGACAAGATCGCGCCCCGATGGGGACCTCGAGGGGACTCTATCCAGGAATGCGCAGCTCATGCCCGAAACGCACCAGGATAGTCCCGTTCCGTGGACCGATTTCGGCAAGTGCCATCGCAGAATCGATCGTGCCAATCACAATTATGTTGTATTATTATGCGATTATTATTCAATTATATTACTGTTTACCCGTAGGACCACAACCTCAAGGTCTCGCTTCGGGCGACCCTCAGGCGCCTCAATTTCCCTGCCCGGCCTCAACCGAACTTGGACCCACGGAGGAACCGGCTGTTGTGGCCGAGGCCGCTAACGAGACCTCGCCCACAGCCGCCATGTTGGTCCCACTCCCGGCCTGGCGTGGCCTGTCGGTCCGCGCGAGTTGCGATCGCCAGAAAAAACCGGCCGAAAAAACTGAAGACCCAGGCGGGATCGGTACGATCCTTAGAGTGTGACAGGGGGCCGACGACGCTCGGATCGATGACGATCCAGGTCGCCCCGCACGGACCGTGGCGAAGCCGCCCACGCGAAAGGACCGCGGAATGACCTTCGAACAACAAGCCAACGCGGCCAAGGCCGCCGCGGGGACTGACACGAACCATTCCCAGACCCCTCGCGGCCCTCGGGCCGCCGGACCCCCCCGTTCCCTCGGGGCCCGCGACCGCTCCGGTCGCTTGCGCTGGGACACCGTCGAAGACGACCCGGAGTTCCAGTCGGCCGCCAGTCTGCTCATGACCGACTTGACACCGGAAGGGGCCATCGAGAGCTACCTCGCCGAGATGGTCATGGACAACTTCCGACGCCTCTATCTCCTGCGCAAGGTCCCGCAAAACGCGCGGACCATGAAACTCGAAATGCAGTTGCACCGCTCCACGACCCAGGCCATGAAGCTCCTGGATCGTCGCCAGCGGGAACGAAAGCAGACCTGGGGGAAAGCGAGGCCGTCGCCGACCGCCGCGCCGATCGCCCCCGAGGCACCCGTCGCGACACCGGTCGTCGAGACCCAACGCGGCCGACCGGTCGTCGAAGAACCGGACCCCGTCGTCGCCGACTCCGAAGGCGTCGAATGGCGCGATTGCCTCGTCTTCGACCCAAACGTATCCGACGTTTCGCCTGTCATCAAGGGCACATGGGTCACGGCGCGGCACGTCGTTTCCCTGATCGTCGACGGCTGGTCGTGGGACGAGGTCCTCAAGGCCCACCCGGAACTCACGGAAGGCCATATCCGCGCCTGCCTCGCCTACACGATCGACGAGGAAGGTGGTGCCTCGTCGTGAAGGCAAGGGGCCGGCCGACGTCCGTTAGAATCGCTCGAACTCGGCATCCTCGTCGAGGTTGACGACGATGCCGCTCCCTCCGGGCGAACGACGGTCCGCAGCCTCCCGCGTGTCAGGCAGGGCCCGGGCCGGGAGCGAGCGCGGCGGACCGCCCTGATACCGTTGGACCTGGGCCGGCTGGGGCCGTGGCGCCCGACCGCCCCAAGGAGAGTTGGCACCGAACTTGAAGAAGCCAACGAGGTGCTCCAGAGACGTCGCCTGAGTGGCCAGCGATGCCGCGGTCGACGCGAGTTGCACACTGCTGGCCACGTTCTGCTGGACCACTTCGTCGAGCTGCCTTACGCCTGTGTTGATCTCATGAATGGCGGCGGTTTGCTCTTGCGATGCCGCCGCGATCTCGCTCGTCAATTGCGACGTCCGGCGCACCGAGGGGACGATCTCGCCAAGGAGCCTGCCCGCGTTCTCCGCGACCGCCACGCACCGCTCGGCCAAGTCGCCGATTTGGTGCGCGGCCTGTTGGCTGCGCTCGGCTAGCTTGCGGACTTCGCCGGCCACGACCGCGAACCCTTTACCCTGGGTCCCGGCGCGGGCCGCCTCGATCGCCGCGTTCAGGGCCAGCAGGTTCGTTTGGTAAGCGATGTCTTCCACGACCTGGATCTTCTGGGCGATTTGCCGCATCGCCTGCACCGTCTCCTCGACGGCCTTGCCTCCCTCCTCGGCCCGACCGCTCACGTCGCGCGCCGTCTGGGCCGTGGCCTGAGCGTTGGTCGCGTTGTTCTTCACCGACGCGTCCACCGTACCCAGGCTCGATGAAATCTCCTGCAAGGTGCTGGCTTGCTCTGTGGCCCCTTGGGAAAGCTCCTGTGCGCTGGAGCTGAGCTGATTGCTCGCCGTGGAGATGGAGTTCGTCGTCTGACCGATCTCGCGGAGGACGTCGCTCAGCCGTTCGGCCACGGAGTTGATCTGTTCGGCGAGTTGGCCGAATTCGTCACGGGTCTTCACGACCGCCCGAGCGTCAAGGCGGCCTCGCTCCAATTCCTGGCCCGCGTCGATCACTTTTTGCAAGACGGCCGCGGGCTTGCCCGAAAGCCATAGACCCGCCACGGTCGCCGCCACGAGACAGACGCCGAAGACCGCCAAGTTCTCCCAGCGAATCGTGTTGATCACCGCGTGGGCCGACGCTTGCGGCACCACCATGATCACCGCGTGCCGAGCCGACGGGGCCCCTTCGGCCGCCTTCAAGTCCACCGAGCCCAGGCCGATCACTTCAGGGCCCGACGCTCCATCGGTGATTTCCAGATAAGGAACCTTGGCGCCCGTCATGACACGTCCTGAATCCATGAGGCCAACGCGGACGAGCTCCGCGTATGGGGCCGGTAAGCGTTGGCCCGGCAAGAAGTTGTCGACTTCCACCCCGCGCGAGCGCGCCGTGAGGACGACGAGATCGGGACTGACCAGGGCCATCCGGGCGACACTGAACTGACTTTCCGCGATCGCACGGTCGAATTGACCGTTCACGGCGTCCAGACCAGGGCGACTGATGACGGGAGACTGCGGGTTGGTCTCCAGCGGGGAAGGGCTGAGCGTGGTCGCCGTGAAGGAGGCCATGCGATGAACGACCCTTCCCACCTTGTCTTTGAGTTGGCCGGTCGCCTCGAAATTGACGATCGACATCAATGCCGACGGCAGCAAGCTGAAAAGCAAGGCCCCCACGATTAATCGTGTGCGAAAGTTCCACCTCATCGCGGCAGCCTCGTCGGTGTTCAACTCGCTTCGAGCCCATTGGCCCTCGGACGAGTTTACACCCTGCACGGTCCCGAGCCAATTCCCGACCCGTGGAGGGCCTCCCAATATCCCCAGTCTATCACCCGTCTCGCCTTCAGAATGACCAATGGGGGGCCAATCAAGGTTGAAAGGAATCGGTCGGCATGGCCAGGTCCATCATCAGGGACTGGAATTGGGGCAGGCCGCGAAGGGGGTCGAGCGCGTGCTCAACACGGATGGAATGCCTGTCTCGACGGCCCATCTCGAACGCCTTGGTCAGCGACTCGATCGCGGAGTCGGCCTCGGCGGGGCCCGCGTCCGGGGACACTCCCGAGCCGTCGCGCCCGGCCAGGCCGACGAGGGTGGCGTGGGCGCAAGCGGTCTCGAACCACTCCTCGGCCGACCGCGTCGGCAAGCCGTCCCACAGGGCAAGGGCCTTCCGCGCGTCGGCCTCCGCGCCGGCGGGGTCGCCCAGTTCGAGGCGAGCGAGCCCGCGTCGCCGGAGGCTCCAGGCCAGGTGGCTGCGGAAGAGGGCGGACTCCGGGTTCTCCGCGACCAGCCGCTCCCGGATGGCGATCGCCCGTCCGTACCGATCGCGCGCCTCCGCGACGCGGCCGACGGCGCGGATGATGTCGCCGCTGTTGGTGAGGTCCATGGCCATCGAGTTGCGGAATGACTGGGCGTTCTCAGAGCTGGCCACCAGTTCCTCGGAATGCCGCATCGCCGCGTCGTACTGGCTCTCCGCCTCCGCGAACCTCTCCGACTTCCAGTAGACGTTCCCCACGAGGCGATGCACCATGGCGAGGCGTCCGCGGTAAACGGCGATGCCGGGCCGGTCGGAGACGAGCTTCTCCAGGATCGGGATCGCCTCCCGGTATGCGGCCTCCGCCTCCGCCGTCTTGTCCTGCGCCACCAGCGTCCGCCCGAGATTGAAATGGCTCAGCGCCAGGCTGTCGCGCAGTTCGGGATCGTCGGGGTCCTCGACGGCGAGCTCGGTCTGGAGCCGCAGGGCCTCGCGATACTCGGCCTCCGCATCGCCGGGACGGCGAAGCTCCAGCAACACGTAACCGAGGCTAGCGTGGAAGTCGGTGATAGCGGTTTGCAACGCGCGGAGACCGGGGTCCTCATGGGCGAGCGCCGCCTGGATGGCGATGGCCTCGCGAAGTACGAACTCCGCGTCGGCTGCCCGGCCGGAGTGGGTCAGGGCCAGGCCGAGAGAGTAGAGGCTCGCCGCCAGGCTCTGCCGATGCCCGGTGACCGCGGGCTGGTCCGCGACGAGGTCGCGCCACGTCTTGACTGCGGACCGGGCGAACTCGACCGCCCGATCGAGATGTTGCGCGTCAGCGTTCCAGGCGCTCATCGTGGTCTGGTGGGCGGCCAGTTCGCTACGCAGCTTGACGTCAGCCGGTTTCTGGTCGAGCTGCCGCTGGGCGAGGTCGAGGACCTGCTGGTACAGACGTACCGCCTCCTCATACTTGCCTTCGTCGCGTCGGAGAAAGCTGAGGTAGGAGAGGGGGACCGACTCCACGGCGAGGTATCGCGCCTCGTCGGGGTGGTCGCGAGTGATCGCCTGCGCTATCGCTAGGCCCCGGCAGAAGAGCTTCTCCGCCTCGTCTCGCCTGAAGTCCAGGTTCTTGAGCTGGTCCCCCTGGGCGGAGAGGGCCAAGGCCAGGGCTTCCTGGGCATCCGGGTCGTCGGGCCGCTCCTCGACGAGGCGCTCGGCGAACCCAACCGCCCTTGCCACCAACGGTGGGACCTGGTCCTTTTGCCCGGTCTTGTTGAGCAAGGCGATGAGGGCCCTCATGCTGCGGCTCGCCTCGAGCTTGAGCCGAGGCGGGGCGCCCGGCCGGCTCGCGAGCGCCTCCCGTTCAGCCAGGACGTGGCGATGGAGGGCGAGCGCCTCGTCGCGTCGGCCGAGTTTCTCGTCAAGCTCAGCCAGCTCGAAGTTCGACCCGAGCATGGCCTGTTTCGAGCCGGTGTCGCCGCCGGCTTCGAGGACTGCCCCCAACTTTTGGTAGAACCCGCCGGCCGAGTTGAGGAGGCGGTCGCGGAGGGCCTGGAATTTCGGCTCCTTGAGGAGAAAGTCCTCGCTGACCCCGGTGTGAAAGGTCTTGATGGCGTCCATGGCGAGGGTGTACCGCTCTTCGACCCGGGCGTTCGCGGCGGCCAGGTCGGCGTTGGCCTTCGCTTCACGGCCATACGCGACGGTGAGCTCTTGGTTCTTCGCCCGGAGCGCTCGGTTGGCCCTGGCTTGCACGGCGATCGTCGCGATGGTGCCACCGACCATCGCGACCGCGGCCAAGGCCATCAGCGCGGCCACGGCCGGACGACGCTTGCACCAAAGCCAGGCCCGCTCGGTCGGCCCGACCCGTCGCGCCGCGATCGGCCGCGAATCGAGCCAGGCGCGAAGGTCGTCGGCCAGGGCTTGGGCCGATGCGTACCGGCGCCGATGGTCCTTCTCCAGACACTTCAGGCAGATCGTCTCCAGGTCGCGCGGCGCCCGCGTGTTGAGGCGCGTTGGCGGATCGGGGGCCCGTGTGCGCAGAGCGTCGAGCGTTTCAACCACCGTCTCGCCGCCGAATGGTGCGCGGCCGGTCAGCAGCGCGTAAAGGACCGAGCCAAGTCCGTAAATGTCGGTCGCCGTGGTGATCCCGCCGCGACGGCCGGTCGCTTGCTCCGGTGCCATGTAGGCGGGTGTGCCCAAAATGGCGCCACTGGCGGTCATCTCCAGATCGGCCTCCAGGCGCTTGGCCAGGCCGAAGTCGGTGATGTGCGGGTGGCCCTGGGCATCGACAAGTACGTTTGCCGGCTTCAGGTCCCGGTGCAGGATGCCACGGGAATGCGCGTGCGCGACCGCTTCGGCCGCCTCGGCGACGAGCCCCGCCGCGGCCCTCGGGTCGTCCCGATACCTTCCCAGCAGCGAGTCCAGGCCCTTGCCGAGCACGAGCTGCATCGCCAGATACTGCTGGCCCTCGTGTTCCCCCACTTCATACGCGGCCACGATTCCAGGGTGGTCGAGCAGGGCCACCGACTCGGCTTCGTTCTGGAACCGGCGCAGTTCGGCGTCGTCGGCCAGCAGGCCCGCCTTGATCAACTTCAGGGCCACCGGCCGATTGAGGCTGACCTGCCGCGCCTCGTACACGACCCCCATGCCCCCGCGGCCCAATTCGCGAAGGACCTCATAGTCCCCCAAATACCGGACCTTCGCTCCGGTGGCCAGGTTCTCTGACGGAATGGGACCAGGGCCTTCCCGAGTCGGCCCGCTGGGGACCTCGGACCAATCGCTCGTCAGGTCGGCCGAGGCCGCTCGACGGTCGTGGTCTACCGTTTCCTCCGGACCTTGCTTCTTCTGGTCGGAATGTGCCCTGGGCGCCAGACAGTGCGGACAGGACCCTTGGACGAAGTCCGCTGGAAGAGCGAAACCGCAGTTCGGGCAGAGAATGTCGTCGGACATCGGCGGCCCCTCTCGCGACCAACGGCCGCCTCGCGAACCAGTTCTTTGGAACACCCCAGGCTCCCATTATAGGCGAAGCTCCCCACCAAGGAACGAGGCAGCATGTCGAACACATCGCATGAGCGCCGACCAATGAACCGGGACGCTCGAGCCGAGACACAATCGAGCGTGACCTCGAAGCTCGTAGGACCAGCGCGCGACCTTCATCCCCCACGGTACTTCCCCTATGATGTTCCCGACGGGACGTTTGGCCGTCGGACTTGGGAAGTAGGGGCCGTGCAAACATCGTCACCGGAACGGTCCTTGACCGATCAACTAAAGGCGGAGGCCCTACGGCTGGGTTTCGCCAAGGTCGGGGTCGCCCCGGCGGTCGACCCGCCTGGGTATCCTCGGTTCCGGGAATGGCTGAAACAAGGCCATGCGGCCGGCATGGACTACCTCGTCCGACAGGCCGACGCCCGCGCTCATCCCAACCATCTCCTTGAAGGAGTGCGCTCCGTCGTCATGGCGACGATGTTGCACGGGTCAGCCACACCCATTTCGACAGACCCACGTCGGGGCCGAATAGCACGCTATGCCCAAGGACCCGATTATCATGAGGTCCTTTGGCGGAGACTTGAAGCCCTCCTGGCCTGGCTCCGCATGAAGCGTCCCGAGGCGAACGGACGAGCGGTGGCCGACACCGCCCCCTTGCTCGAACGTGATTTCGCATCCCTCGCCGGTTTGGGCTGGGTCGGTAAGAACACGATGCTGATCGACAAGCGGGTCGGCAGTTTCACGGTGATCGGCGCCTTGCTCACCGACATTCCGCTGAGCTACGACGAACCTCACAACACAAGCCACTGCGGCACCTGCACACGCTGTCTAGACGCCTGCCCCACCGACGCCTTCGTGGGGCCCCACCAACTCGACGCGCGGCGTTGCATCAGCTATTGGACGATCGAACACAAAGGGCCGATGCCCGACGAAGCAGCCCAGGCCCTTCACGGCTGGGCCTTCGGCTGCGACGTCTGCCAGGACGTTTGCCCGTGGAACCGTAAGGCCCCTGTGGTTGTTGAAGGCCCCGGGCCAGCGGTCCTGCTGAATACGGACCTGATTGACTGGCTCGAACGCGATGCCGAGGAGTTTTCCAGGACCTTGAAAGGGACTGCACTGTCACGGGCCAGGCGTCGGGGACTGGTGAGGAACGCGGCCTTGCTCCTGGGATCACGCGGGGTCTTCGAAGCGGTGCCCGCCCTCAGAAAACTGCTCGACGATCAGGACGAGGTCGTCCGTTGGGCGGCGGCCTGGGCCTTGAAACGTTTGAAGGCAGTTCCCGACGACGGGCCGTTGGACACAACGTGAGTCACGTGCCCAGAGTGCTTCCCAAGTCAAGTTGGGTTCGCCCCTACCGAGTTAGACAAGCGATCGCCAAGATGTCGGGAGTCCCTCCCGTCCCGGTCTCCAAGAGGTGAACCGTTCTTTGGCCGAAAGGCGGTCGCCGCGTGGTCCAACATTCCGGTGGGGCAACCGTCGGTAGCCTCGGGTAAAGACAAGGGTGCGAGCCCCTTGACCACGCGAACGGCCACATTCTCCCCAAGCCCCGGAGGGGCTGCGGGATCGCGGTGCGACAGCCTTGGGATCATCCAGGAGTCTCACTCCGGGCGATCGAGGGTCCCTCCTTCGGGGCTACGGGACCCTTGAACGTTCCCCCGTGTTTCCCAGAATCGCAACCTGCTCGATCATTCCGAAAATCACCCCAAGCCCCCATCTTGACTTACATGGCCTCATCCCGTAAAATCACCCTGGTGTGCAAAACTCCTCACCTGGAACTACCGTCATGGCAACCACAGAAAAATCGGTCAAAGCCAATCAAAACAACGCCAAAAAGTCCACTGGGCCCAGGACCGAGGCCGGCAAGGCCAAGTCCCGTGGCAACGCCGTCAAGAAGGGCACCCATTGCCGCAAGGTCGTCCCCATCCACCAAA
>CALLYK010000120.1 GCA_937858365.1 uncultured Isosphaeraceae bacterium
CCCCTTCCTCGAAGAGGAGAAGCGGGCCGCGGGCGGCGACGGCGTCCGGAAGGCGCGCGGCAAGGTGTTGATGGCCACCGTGAAGGGAGACGTCCACGACATCGGGAAGAACATCGTCGGCGTCGTCCTGGGCTGCAACGACTTCGAAGTGATCGACCTTGGCGTCATGGTCCCTTGCGAGCGCATCCTCGCCGAGGCCCGCAAGCACGAGGTGGACATGATCGGCCTTTCCGGCCTGATCACGCCTTCACTCGACGAAATGGTCCACGTCGCGAGGGAGATGAAGCGCGAGGGCCTCACCATCCCTCTCGTGATCGGCGGGGCCACCACCAGCCAGAAGCATACGGCCGTGAAGATCGCGCCGGCCTACGATGGCGTCGTCATCCACGTGAAAGACGCGTCGCGATCGGTCCCCGTGGTTGAGAAGCTCACACGTGCCGACGGCCGCGCCGAACTCGACCGTGAAAACCGGGCCGCTCAAGCCGAAGAGCGGGCCGCGTTCGGCCGCAAGCGAGAGCGCAACCTCGTATCGCTGGAAGAGGCCCGCAAGCGACGCTTCGCCACCGACTGGGCCGCCGCGACCATCGACCGTCCCGCGTTCCTGGGTGTGCGCTCATTGTTCGAGGTGCCCCTGGAGGAACTCGTCCCCTACATCGACTGGTCCCCCTTCTTCATGACCTGGGAGTTGAAAGGGAAGTACCCCCGGATTTTCAACGACCCAGTCGTGGGGGAGGAGGCCCGCAAGCTCTTCGACCACGCCCAGGAACTCCTGGCGAAGCTGATCGCCGATCGCTCCCCGCGAGCGAACGGCGTGTATGGTTTCTTCGCGGCCAACGCCGACGGAGACGACATCGTCGTCTACACGGATGAGTCGCGCGATCGCGAGCGGCTTCGCTTGCGCACGCTCCGTCAGCAATGGGAACGTGAAGGCCAAAAGGACTTCCGCGCCCTGGCCGACTACATCGCGCCGCGAGACTCGGGGCGGGTCGATTATGTGGGGGCCTTCGCGGTCACGGCGGGCCTGGGACTGGACGCGATCGTCGCCAAGTACAAGGCGGAACACGACGACTACAACGCGATCATGGCGGAGGCCTTGGCTGATCGCTTGGCAGAGGCGTTCGCCGAGATGCTCCACGAACGGGCGCGTCGCGACTGGGGCCACGGCCTTGAGGAGAAGGCCACGAAGCAAGACCTGATCGACGAAAAGTACCGCGGCATCCGACCGGCCCCCGGCTATCCGGCCTGTCCCGAACACACCGAGAAGGGGGCCATTTGGGACCTTCTGGACGTCGAGGCGACGACCGGCATGAAGCTCACGGAGAGTTACGCGATGTGGCCGGCCGCTTCGGTGAGCGGTCTCTACTTTGCACACCCGCAAGCTCGCTACTTCGCCGTGGACATGATCACGAAGGAGCAAGTCGAAGACTACGCGCGTCGCAAAGGCTGGACGCCGGCCGAGGCCGAGCGCTGGCTGGCCCCCAACCTCGGCTACGACCCGTCCTAGAATGAAAAACAGGGCCAAAGACGTCGGTGACGCTCGGGCCCCATTCATTCAATCGCCCGTGCTCGGGCCTGGGGGCATGGGGAAGCGCTCCGCGATCCAGGCTTCCCAATGCGGCTTCTCTTGGGCGGCGGTCTCGGCCGCCTGATCGCCATAGAAGTAGAAATTGAAGACCGCGATGACCGAACCGCCGTATGTCATCGTGTAGAGGGCCGCGACGCCTGGCCCCGGCTGGTCGAGCCGCAGGAGGACGCCGGGCGGGGCCTCACCGACATGCTCCACCACGCCCCCCAGTGCCGGGGCGCCCGCCGGGACGGTCCAACACCGCCCGGTGCTCACGCCGTCCAAACCCATGGCTTCGGTCATCGCCCTCCAGGCATCGGCCGCCGTTCCCGCGACGGGGGCCATGCAAGTCATGCTCGCGGAACCCAGGCCGCGGAAGTGCGTGAGATAGAGCTTCAAGACGCGGAAGGCGCCGGGCCAGCCGGATTCGGTCCCTTCCAGTTGCTTGTCCCAGTCGTCCGTGTCGGCGAAGAGGCTTTGCACCACTCGGACGACGCAGACGCCCCCCGCCCGCGCCTCGACGCTCCACTCGGTCGCGATCGGCGGTGAGCCCGGCACCCATGCGTCGTTCTCCTTGGCGAAGGTCCGCGGCGGGTCCCAGGCCGTAAGGGCGGAACGCGACTCCATGCCCGGACCGAAGTTCAACGTCATCGCGACGGGCTTGCCGTCGCGCTCCTCGAACTCAGCCGGCACGAACCAGGACGAAATGCCCGGCCCGGTGGCGATGGCCTCCCAGACTTCCTCCGGCGTTCCCGGCACCTCGCCTTCGACCTGAATGGAACGGCGTCCGGATGGTTCTTTCTTCACGCTCATGATGGTCCCTCGGGGTCGGTCTTCCGCGGCAAAGGGTGCGCCACGACCACCAGGCGATGCGCCCGGCCGCCGAGGGCGGATTCGTCGTGATACTTGGAAACGAGCTTCGTGATGGCTTCGGTGAGTTCTTGGCTGAAGGCCGCGCGGTCCGCCGCCGATCGGAAGCGTATCTCCGTATCCACCGCCAAGGTCGCCAGGCGTTTGCCCGAGCCCGTCGCGCGACGGACAAGCTCAGCCACCTCCCGGACGACCCGCGCGCCCAGGGCGATGAGATAGCTCGCGGCGAGCCGATCGACTTTTCGGTTGGGATCAACGGCGACCGGGCCCAAGGCGGTCGGCGATACGACGTAGGAAGACGCCGACGCCACGAGCAGCCGCTCCGTCAAGCCGCCCCACTTGCGTTCCTGGGCCAGAGTCACCAGCCCATGAGACTCCAGCGCGTGCAGATGGTAATTCACCTTCTGCCGGGCCAAACCGACCCGACTGGCCAAGGTCGCCGCGGAAGCCGGCTCGGCCAACTCGGAAAGAAGCTGACTCCGCATGGGCCCCAACGCCACCGTCGCCGCCTCGGGATCATCGATGACCTGGATGTCGAGCATGAAGGGAGCATAGCCTTGACAAAGAAATTTGTCAAGCGTGGGTCCCGGGCGTTTTCCGTCGCCCCGTCGACGGCGCCATGTCGCCGCACGGCCCGCTTGTAAGCGGTCGGCGCGCGGGATAGATTGGCACTTTGATGAAGGAACGCCGAAGGTCCCGGTGAAGGCCATGCGAATCATCCCGGCGATCGACCTGCGCGGCGGCCGTTGCGTGCGGCTTCGCCAAGGGGACTACGACCGCGAGACGGTCTACGCCGATGATCCGGCGGCCGTCGCCTTGGAATGGCAGCGTCAAGGGGCCGAACTCGTCCATCTCGTCGACCTCGACGGCGCCAAGCTCGGCCGACCCGTCAACCTGGAGGTCGTGCGCGAGGTCCTGGCCCGGGTCGATGTCCCTTGCCAATTGGGCGGCGGCATTCGCGACCAGGAGACCCTGGAGGCGTGGCTCGCCGCGGGGGTCCGTCACGTCGTGATCGGCACCCGCGCGGTGCGCGATCCAGCCTGGTTTCGTGAGATGGTTGACCTTCATCCAGGCCGGCTCATCCTGGGACTCGACGCGCGCGACGGCAAGGTGGCCACCGATGGTTGGCTGGACGACTCCAGCGTGGACGCGCTCGAACTCGCCAAGGTCTTCGATGACCTACCCCTGGCCGGCGTCATCTTCACCGACATCCACCGCGACGGCATGATGGAAGGACCAAACCTCGATGCCACCGCCGCCCTCGCCCGGGGCCTGAAGGCCCCCGTCATCGCTTCGGGAGGTGTCGGCACGCTCGCCGACCTGGCCCAACTCGCCGCCTTGCCCCTCGCCGGCTGCGTCGTCGGCAAGGCCCTTTACGAAGGACGTTTCACCCTCGTCGAGGCGTTGCGCGCGGTCGCCGGCAGAGGCGGCGCGACCCCGCCCCTTTCCGATCCTTCAACCTCTCCGTAATCCGAAAAGGTCACCATGAGCACCAATTATCATATCGCCGACATTCGCAACCTCGCCCTGGCTGGACATGGGGCGTCGGGCAAGACCAGCCTTGCCGACGCCCTCCTCTTCTCGGGTGGCGCCACCACCCGACGCGGTTCGGTCGATGAGGGCACCAGCACGTTCGACGTGGACGACGAGGAAAAGCGCCGGCACTTCACCATCGACTGCCATCTCGGCCACTTCGTCTGGAACGGCAAGCAAATCCACATCATCGACTCCCCCGGTTACCCCGACTTCATCGGCAACGCCCTGAGCGCCCTCGCGGCCGTTGAGAACGTCGTGATCGCCGTCTCGGGCCCGTCCGGCATCGAAGTGAACACGCGCCGGATCTTCCAAGAGGCGACCGCCCTGGGACTCGGCCGGATCATCGTCATCACCAAGATGGACGCCGACAACACCGATTACGCGCGCGACCTGCAGATGCTCCGCGAGTCGTTCGGCCTTCAGTGCGTGCCCTTCAACGTGCCGGTCGGCCAGGGGCCCTCGTTCAAAGGGGTGGTCGACGTCATCAAAGAACACGAGACGGTGCCCGACGATTGCCCCCTCTCGCCGGTCGAGGCCTACCAGATGCTCGTCGAGCAGGTGGTCGAGATCGACGAGGCCTTGATGAACCGCTACCTCGAAGGAGAGGAGATCGGCCCCGAGGAACTCCGCAAGGCGGCCCACGACGCGATCGCCAAGGGGGACCTCGTGCCGGTCCTTTGCGTCTGCACCCGCAAGGAACTGGGAATCCGGGAACTGCTCGACCTGATCGCCGAATGTGGCCTGAACCCGGACGATATCCACCGGTTCGCCACCGAAGGGGAAGGGGAGGCCCAACACGACGTCGAGATCAAGCCGGTCGAGGACGGCACGCTCGTCGCCCAGGTCTTCAAGACGACCAACGACCCGTTCATGGGCAAGATGAGCTACCTCCGCGTGCTCTCGGGCCGGATGGCCTCGGACACGACCCTGGTCAACCTCCGGACCGGCAAGACCGCGAAGGCGGGCCACATCTACATGCCCCAGGGCAAGCAAAACGACGAGGTGCCCGAGGCGATCGCCGGCGACATCGTGGCCGTCGTCAAGTTCGACGACCTGCACGTTTCCGACACGGTCTCGAACGTGGGCGGCGGCCAGAGTTCCACGAGCCTGCGGGTCAAGCCGATCAAGTTCCCGATGCCGATGGTCCCACGCGCCGTCGAGCCCAAGGCCCGCGAAGACGAGGCGAAGATCTCGGTCGGTCTGGCCAAGATCGCCGACGAAGACCCGACCTTCACCTTCCGGCGCGACGCTCAGACGCACGAACTCGTCATTAGCGGTATGAGCGAGTTGCACCTGGACATCATCCAGCAACGGCTCAAGAACCGCTACAAACTCGACGTGAACACCCACGTGCCCCATGTTCCCTATCTGGAAACGATCGCGGGTTCGTCCGAGGCCAGCCACCGCCACAAGAAGCAGTCGGGCGGCCGCGGCCAGTTCGCCGAGGTCCACCTGCGCGTCCGGCCCCGCGAGCGAAGCGCCGGCTTCAACTTCGTCGACGCGGTGAAG
>CALLYK010000121.1 GCA_937858365.1 uncultured Isosphaeraceae bacterium
GACGAGGAGTGGATCGCGGCGGATGAGGCGGCGGCAACCAACGAGGGCGACCAGACCGTCATCACCGTGCCCACGGTCCTGCTCCCCGAGATTCGGCGGTTGCTCGCGTCCCACCAGACCGCCTGAGCCGGGCGAGCCACGCCCCCTGGGCCCTTTCCCTATCGAGATGCGCCGGCTCGTGCGGAGGTCCCGAGACCGAGGTCTTTCTGTCGAAGGCGACCCACGACCGCGAAGACGCACACACCAAACGGCTTTCCCCCTTGGGTCTGTTCGATGACTGAGTGATGGAAAGACCGGTTCGCAAGAACGGACACGCAGGATCAGAGTTCGTAGACTCGCGGCAGGGTCGGGTCCATCTCTAGGGTTGCCGGACGGTGCCCCGCGTACCAGGCTGCGCTCGACCAGGGCCACTCCTCGGGCCGCTCGACGAGGCCGCGGCGCACCGGGTTCGCGTGGATGTAGGACAGGGCGAAGGAGTCGGTCCGCGCGTCGTACAGGTTGCGGTCGTAGCCGCCACCGGCTTGCCAGAACCGGCGAACCGACGCTCCCCTGGGGCGAGGGACGGTCAGGTAGCGGTCGAGCCAGTCGGGGGCCCGACGCTCCAGGAAGGCGATGGCCCGCCGCGCCACCGGTCGCTTGACGTGCCGGAGGACGCGGGCTATTCGGCACTCGGCTTGGCGCGGCCAAATGAGCAGATGGACGAGTTCGGGCATGATGACGTAGCCCCAGAGGTCGAAGCCAAGGCGCGATCGGGCCGTATCCAGGGCCTCGACGAACCATCGTCGGGTGCGGTCGCGCGACAGCAGGGGCAAACGTCGGTAGCAGGAGAAGGTCAACTCATGGGCGTGGCCAGGGACGTCGTAACGCCGGCAAGTCTTGCGGATCATGTCGGCAAGATACCGGGTCGTCGGCCCGCCGCAATCCCTTGGCCCCCAAGACGACCGGAAATCGGATCGTTGGGTGCCACGGGTTCGCATGCGAACCCGTGACGGAAGGCCGAGAGAGTGGATCGGGGCCAAGGCGTCTGACTGGCCTGAGTTGAGGCCCTTCACACGGGTTCCGAAGCCGGAACCCGTGCCACCCACCGTCGGAACCGGAGCACTGTTAATAGACTACCAGTGCCACCCGCCCGAAGGGGACGCAGCTCGTTTTGTAAAACGAGCTGCGTCCCCATAAGCCTTCCCCGATCGTTTGAACTTCCCGTTACGGGCGGGACAACTTCCGGGTACTCCGGGGCATTAGTTACGCGTCCATACTGTCTTCCTGCCCCCCCGGAGTCGCAACTCCTTCACTTTACCCGTGCCATCGCGTACGATGATATAAAACTCACCTTTGTGGGGCCCTTGTGTGAATTCAAAGCCTAGATCTTTCCCATCCCTCGCTATATTACAATGCCAATCACCCGTGGTATCACCATTGAGCTGCACAAACCGGATTCCAGCATCACCAGTCTTGATCTGAGCCTTCCCCCCAGTCGGCTCCGAATAACTTCCGTAAAGCCCTTTCGTGGCTTCTTCAAAGTCACCAGCATAGGCAACCGACATGGTGGTCGCCATGAGTGCCAGGGTTGCAATCGCGATTCGCCTGTTCATCGTCTTCTCCAGCGGTTCAAGGTGATGGAAATCTGAGCCGATGTGGCTGGTTGCGGGCCGACTGAACCGATCGGGCCCTACAATCGGAATGTCCAACCATGCCGAAAGTCCGACAGGCCATTGCCAGATTTTCTGAAATTTCACTGGGAGCAGGCCTCGTTCAATGCTACGATGAGCGAATGGGAACACCTGGACTGTCAGGGCTTATCACAGCCGCTCACTCGCGCGAGAGTCGGAACGATGGATCGCCAATCCGTCACAGGCTGGATTGACCTGCTTTCGGCGGCGGGTGGCACTGGTGGCTTGCCCACCAGTGTTCCGGGAGGGCCGACGACTTCGAGGCCAGGCCGGCTCGAAGTGCGCACTGGTGGGCAAGCCACCAGTGCCACCCAAACATCCCGAGACGTACCTTTTTGGTCTTGGACGTCTACTAGAGCCCCGGCGGCGGCAGGTCGCCACGAGTCTCCATTGCCAAGCTGCCCCGGACGCTGGGCCGAGCGAGCCCACGGCATCCGAGCCCGAAGAACGCTCCAGTTGAGGCGGAACACCGGGGGGTCTCCGTCGGAGGATTCGCGCAAGGGATAGGCGCGGCGAAGCGTCGCTTTCCGAGGCTGTCGTGGCCCTGTCCGCCACCTACCTTGAAGTGGCCCGGAGGAGAAGCGCCCGGTGGACGGGCGAAAGGCCGTCCCCCGAGTCCTGCCGGGCCAGAGCGGCCTTCGCCGCATCCGGTCGCCCTCCATACCAGAGGGAGCGAACGTAGTCCCCTCCTTCCGGCCGCCACCCGCGCTCGATGGCCCGGTCGTAGGCCAACAGTGCGAGAGGCCACGCGCGACGCCCCGAGTAGGCGTGCCCGAACTGCACCCACGGTCGGGGATCGCGCGGCGTCGCGGAGATCGCCCTCTGGAGGGCTCGCACGGCGGGACGGAAAGCCTCAATCTGGGCCGCCTCGCCCATGTCGAGGAGAACCACGGGCCCTCCCCCTTCCTCGGCTGCACTCGCGACGGCCAACTG
>CALLYK010000122.1 GCA_937858365.1 uncultured Isosphaeraceae bacterium
GAACGTCTGACGAACACGCCTCGACGATCGGCGTCCGTTCCGGCGCGTGTGGTCCTGAGACCGAAAGATCGCTTCGGTCAGCCCGGGTCCCGACTCGTGTGTCGGGTTAGGTTCGGACCCCTGATTGGCATCTCGAGGGTCTGCCCCCGAGGTGTGGACAAGCCACCAGGGCCAAACCCCACATCGCGCGCGACGGGTCGGTCCCGCGCGACTTAACCTTTGTATGGACAAGGCTTTAGGTCTTGTCCTCGGAACGAACCCGAATATCGGGAGGGAAACCGGAGGAACGAACCTGAGAAGTCGTCGTAAGCCAAGGTAAGAAAAGGGCTTACAAAAACCGCCGAACCCGACGGATCGCGGCGGGTTGGGCCTTGCGCCGTCGCGGGTCTCAAGTCCTCAGAGCAGGCTCTCGAGCAGGAGCTTGAGCTTGCGGACCTCGACGTCGACTTCAAACGGACTGCCGAGCTCGTCCCAGATCGAGATCGAGAGGGCCCGATCGTAGCCTTGTCGTTCCAGGAGGCTCACGATCCTGGTGTACTCGATGTCGCCCGAGCCCACCTTCACTTGGAAGGCCCCCGGTTGCTTACCTGTGTCGCGGAACTGGACGTGTCGCACGTAGGGATAGACGCCGTCGTAGTTCCCCACCTTCGTCGGCCCGTTCGTGTAGTGGCTCGGGTCGAGGGTCAGTCCCAGTCCCGGCACCGCCTTGCATAACGCGATCGCTTGCGCGGGGTCGGCCGTGAGCGTGGCCGAGTGTGTTGGCACCGTCAGCACCAGGCCCTCGCGTCCCATGAACTCCACCAGGGACGAGAGTCGCTTGACCTCCTCGTCGAACGATGCACCCAAAGGCGAGGCCGGTATCACCAGCACGGCCACCGTCAGTTGCTTGGCCAGGCGGCACATCGCCTCGAAGCGCTTGCGCCACAGCTTGGGGTCAGGGTCGTGTGGCCCCAGATCGAGTTCAAGCGTGGACGGTGTCAAGCCGGGACCGGAGCGCAGACGATGCAGCGTCCCTTCGATGTCCTCGGCGACCTCCGATGGCCGAAGCTGCGTGCCCGACTCGATCACGGCCAGGTCGAACTTCGGGAATTCCAGCTCGAAAAGCTGGCGAATGGCCGCTTCAAGCGGCTTCTTTGAGAAGCAACGAGTGCTGCAAGAGACGAACACGTACCCCCTCCGTGAACTGGCCTGAAACGCCGAGCGCGTCCGACCTCGGCGCGGCGGGTCAATTCTAGCGAAGGCGCCGTCCGGCGGGTAGGTCATTCCCGGTGCCGTCCGACCCGTTGCGCACCGTTCGAACCGCCGGCGCAGGGGCCGCGTCGGGGTCCGACGGGATCGGTCGGACCCAGTGTGAACCGGCCAAGCGGGCGAAGTCGGCGAAGCGCTGCTCGCGGTAGGCTTGCACCGCAGCCAGGATCGTCCGCTGCCGGGCCTTGAGGCGCTCGACCTCACTCGGGCCGCCACCCGTGAGCGTCAAGTCATCCACCCAGAGTTTTCCTGGCCCGAGAAGCTCAAATCGCAAGCGCGCTCGATCGAGGCCCGAGGCGGGCAGTTCGCCCAGTCGAACGGCGAACTCGTTCCAGGTCCCGCCCGGCACGAGTTCGGCCTGTCTCGCCAGGTTTTGACCGCCTGTTTCACCGTCGAGGCGGAAGCGCACGGCCGAGCCCGCGGGTTCAGCGCGGAGCCAGAAACGCGCGGTCAGGGCTGGTCCCGGCGGCGGCACGAACGAATCGCTGACGACACCGGCCGGAGGGGATTGCGTGACCATTCGCAGGCTCCCCTGACCCGAGTGGGCCCCCTGCGTGTCGATCTCGGCCGCGTGCGAGCCGATCCCTGCCACTTTCCAGCCAACGACCGACGGGGCGTTGCGCACCACGCGCACCTCGCCGTGCCCCGACGACGCGGCCTCGGGCTCGAAACCAGGATTGGCGGGCCCGAGGTTGACGGTCTCGCCCGCTCGCACCAAGCGCGTCAGGCGCTCGGACAAGTCGCGTGACTGGGCCTCCAGCATCGCCTTGACGGCCTCGGAATGCCTGGGCACCGCCGCGGAAAGCCGCGCCCCGGTCGTGGTCAGTTTCAGGGCCGTCACACCGTGGGCCGGAACGTCCAAAGAGAGCCGCCGGGCCCCGCTCGGGCCGGTTGGTTCCAGACGGGCCCCGCGACCCAGGTCGTCCAGGCCCACCGACTCGGCGATCGCCCAGGTGGTGTCAAGCGTGATCGGATAGGGCGTGTCGTTGGCCAGGGCGACGATCGTGCTCTCCGGACGGGACCAGGCTCGTGCCGCGACGCCGCTGGAAAGACGGCCCGAGGCTGGTCCAGGCGCGAAGGGCAACGAGCGGAAGACCTTGGCGAAGTCGCGCAGGCGGGCCTCGCGTCCCGTGGCCACGGCGGCCGACAAGATCACCCGACGCGCATCGAGGGCCCCCAGGGCATGACCGAGGACCTCGTCGCCTTCGGTCTCGCCGCTCACGGCCGGGGCGCTCAAGACGGTGGTATCAGGGGCCGAGCCGTTACCGGTCTCACTGATCGACCATGCGAAAAGGCCGCGGTCCGATCGGGCGGCGACACGGAAGTCCAGTTCGGGGCTCGTCGCCAGGTCGTGGCCGAGGTCTTCGGCCGACACATTCACGCCGCGCAGGACGATCGGCGCGTCGCCACTGTTTGGCCATTCGGTCAGGTCCAGGCCCACGTTGCGCCAGGCTTGATCGGGCGGCAGGCCGAGCAGGTCGGCGCGCCGGGTCTCCTGGCCGATCGGGCCTTGTTCCAGGCCCGGCGTGACCACCGCGAACGTGGCCCCAGGCGCCGACTTGGCCGCGACCTTGGCCAAGTTCGCGTACAGAAGGCTGATCTGACCGGTCCGCCAAGTGATCCAAGGGCCCTTGCCGGGACCGGCGAGGAACTGATGACGGGCCGCGAAGCGCGCGGGGTCGTCGCCCGACATGCCCGAGAGTGTCCGCGCGGAGACTTCGGCCAGCTTCTCGCGGACGAACCGGCCGAACGTGTCGTCGTCGAGACCAAGGTCCCCCGTGCCCGGCAGGGTCGGCGTGGGTCCCAAGCGGACCAAGAGGCCCGTCAAGGCGGGTCGAGACGACCGAAGCGCCAGGGCCTCCGTCACACGACGGGCCATCGCGGCCCGCACCTCGGGATGAAGTGGGTTGTACGAGGCGGGCTCGGCGCGACCTTGACGATCCACCAACACAAGCCCCTGTTGCAGGGCTTCGGGGGCCTCCGGCACCGGGAGACCCGGCAAGGGCCCCTCGAAACGGAGTTCGAACCAGGCCGAAAGGCCGGCCTTCTCCAGTTGGCGCAAGAGTAGTTCCGTCCGCTCGGGACCGATGTTGTCTTCGGTCCACTGGCCGTCCAGGGCCCAGCGACGCGTCCGGGCACTCGCGGGCGTGGGCAGGACCACAAACGAGGCCCCACACGCTCCCGCGTAAGAGGCCAGGTTCTTGGCCAGGAGCACCGGGTCGTTGCCACCGCCGAAGCGATCGAGGTCATGGGGGCCGGTCAGGTCCAACCCGATTTCGCGATTCGTCGGGGTCACCTCCGCCGGGATCGCGGGAGTCGGCGGGGCGGCCAGTTCCGTCAACTCGATCGCACCCAGACGGACCGGATCGGCCGCGCGATTGAAGAGGACAAGCACGGGGTCGGAAGCGTCGGGCCAGACGGACCATGAGAAGGTGGTCCCGCCCCCTCCTTCCCCCACCGGGCCGGACGAGGCGCAGGCGTCGAGCAAGACGCGCGCGCGGCCCTCGCCATTGGTGCCTGGTCCCCACGCGAGCAGGCCCACGCCCACGGCCGACGGATGCCCACCCGTGACCGAGACCGTCAAACGATGGGCCTTGCCCGGATGCGGCACCTTCAACCCCAGCGCCGTCCATGCAACGCCCGACGCATCTAGCCCAGCTAGCTGCGCCGGGTCGGGCCCAACCCTGGGAAGAAGACCCTTCAGCCGGTCAAGTCTGCCGGATTGTACCCAGGCACCGTCGGGGACCGTCCAGGACCAATTCGCGCCGCCACGGGGAGTGCGTCCCGACGCGATCGCTCGACCGGCACCGCGGGCCCGACCGAGGTCGCAAAGATCCACCCGCACGTCGGCGGTGGACGTGACGTTCTCAGCGGCGGTCGCTTTGGGGGCCAAGATGGCCAACGTGACCCGTCGGGCGACCGTGGCCGGTTCCGCGGGGGCTTGCCGCCGCCGCCGCCACCAACGGGCCAGACGCGAGCCTTCCGCCGACTCGCTAGGCACCCATGTCGCCTTTACGTCGAGGACGTAGGTCCCCTCGACCTTTGGCACGGGCAAGGTCAGGGCCCGAGCCGGGACCAGGCCGTTCGTCGCCATCGTAAAGTCCTGGCGATCGAGACGCCACACCGGGTCGCCACCCCGCGCGGGTCGCAACTCGGCCGCGAGCGAGACCGTCACTTCGGCCGGTTCGGGCGTCAGGATGTTCGTCCCGATCATCAAGGGGACCGACGAACCGGGCGCGAGCGTGCCATCGAACGCATTGTCACCCAGCCGGACTTCCAGGCTGTCCCAGCCGACGCGGCTCGCCTCGACTTCGACCATGCCCGCTTGGGCCAGTCGTAGCGGTCCATCGAGCAAGGCGTTCAGCGGGAACTTGACGACATGGTCGCCAAAGTGAAGTTGCAGGGTCGCGCCGATCGGGGCCTCGACCCTCGCGCGGACCTTTCCTGTTTGTCCCTGCCCAAGGGGCACGCGCGCCGTCCCCGCATCCAAGACGACTCGCCAAGCGGGATCGTCGGGCCAAAGGACCGCTTCGACGATCTGGCCGTCGCTGACCCCCAACTCGACCGCCGGCAAGGCGCGCGCCCCTTGTGCGGGGGGCCGCCATCCCAACTCGACCGTCATTCGGACCGGCGTGTCCGAGCGGTTCATCGGGAGAGGTTGAGCGGCCGTGGTCGAAGGCAATGGGGGCAAGCTCTGGGCGGACGCGGCAAGTTCCAGCGTCCCCCAGAGGACCAAAGCCAACCCGACCGAAACCTGGCGGGCACCCCCAAATCGCATCCGAAACACTTGCCTCCGCTCGACTTCCTGCCGATCAAGACCGGCACTCCGACCGGTCTGGAGACGATCCATCCGTTTCGTTATCGACCAGGGGACCGGTGTCCTTGAGGAAATGCGTCGGAGTTTCACGTTGCGATGAGCGAACCACATCGGGGCCCGGCCTTCCCCACTTTCGAAGGGTCAAAGCGCAGTCCATCGCGAACTCTCCCAAGGCGGCTGGGGCCACCGTGTCCCCGGCCGTTTCCTCCCCCAAACACATCGGGACCGAAGTGCGAGTCGGACGCGGCCTGGGCGGCTTCGCACCGGCCCATCACATCGTTTGTCAGTATTCAGCGACCAACACGCCAATCAAGGCGATCAACATGCTTACTTTCATCGCAGCGAACACGAAACAAGTCTTTGTGTGAACTTCCATCGTGGGTCGCGTGCCTTCTCCTGGTGTGGGCCCAGCGCCGAGCACGCAAAGCGAAAAGAAATTTCAGGTCACCGCGCAACGTCTGGCAAGGGGCCGCGATTTCCTTGATGTGAGAGAGAAACGAACGGTGACGTGAGCAACGAAAAGGGGGGGGCGAAACGATGATCCGCGACATGATGCAAATGCTGACTCGGAATCGCCCTCA
>CALLYK010000123.1 GCA_937858365.1 uncultured Isosphaeraceae bacterium
CGATGCCCGCGGCGATGCCCCGACCGAAGTGCCAAAGCCAAAGCCTATTGACCATCACTCGGGCCGTGAGCGGGTGGTCGGGTCGGGTCAGCCAATCGGCCAGGGCCGCGCGCCGGCCGGTGGTGGACTCGCTCGCTGATGGGTCGATGGCTTCGGGGGAAGCGGTCAAGACCGAGAGGAACCCAGGAAGGACTTCCGGGCCCGGCTTTTTGTAGTTCCCTTTGATGAGGAGGTGGACGGGCGGGGCCGAAGGACCGCTTTCGGTCATGCCGGTCGTCGCCGGGAGCGGCGCGGGGGCCTCTTTCTGCAACGCCTCCATTCGCTTCGTCATGGACTCCCAGGCCACGCGATCGCCGGGCGGCAAGGCCCCTTGCATCGCTTTCGGGTCCACTTTCATGCGCCCGCCGTGGATCCGCACGAGGTCTTCCTGAAAGGCCGAGCGCTCAGCCGCGGGGGTCTGGAAAGCGACGAGAACGTCGGGTTCGAGGCCGGCCATTTTCTTCGCGAGCAGTTTCTGGCGGTGAGGGCCTTCGAGGGCGTCAATCTCGCGCTGAAGGGCGTCACGCTTCTCGTGAAAGCTGGTTTCGACCAGGTCCTGCTGCGCGACGTCGAACGGTTCGGCGATCGGGTAGTCGTCGCGCGCTTTCACGGCCGCGAAGAGGGCTTGTATGCGGTAATAGTCTTTTTGGCTGATCGGGTCGTATTTGTGGTCGTGACAGCGGGCGCAGGCGACCGTCAGCCCCATGAAGACGGCGGTGGTGGTGTCGGTCATGTCGTCGAGCATGAGCTGACGATTGAGACCGGGGACCATGTTGTTGTCTTCGATGGGCCAGTGGCGATTGAACGCGGTGGCGGTGAACGCGTCTGGGTCGCCGGGCGCGATCTCGTCGCCGGCGAGTTGGAGACGGACGAACTGGTCGTAGGGCATGTCGCGGTTCAGTGCCTGGATGACCCAGTCGCGATAGCGCCAGGCGTTGGGGCGGGTCTTATCGCTTTTGAAGCCGTCGCTCTCCGCGTAGCGGGCCAGGTCGAGCCAGAAACGCGCGAAGCGTTCCCCGTAGCTGGGCGACTCGAGCAACCGATCGACAAGGCGTTCATAAGCGTCAGCGCCCTGATCGGCGAGGAAGCCGGCGATCTCTTCGGGAGTCGGAGGCAAACCGGTGAGGTCGAACGTGACGCGACGCAGGAGAGTCAAGCGGTCGGCCTGGTCAGTAGGGGCGACGCCGACATCGGTCATCGCCTTGAGCAAGAAGCCGTCGATCGGGTCCTGGTCCCAACCTGGTCGATCCACCTTGGGGACGGCCGGTTTCGCGAGCGGCTGATAGGCCCAGTGGGCCCGTTGGTCGGGGGTCCACTTCGGTTCAGGCAAGTCATCGTCTGCCGCCAGACAAGGGGACGAGCAGAGAATCACGAGGAGGGCAAGTCGCGGGGGGACGACCGGCATGGTAGGACCTCCAGGCGGGACCGGCTGGGACGAGTCGGCAGGCGGCGGGCCACTCGCGTCGCGGGCGGACCCGATGGACGCGATCACGAGTGGGTCGACAGGAATCTTACTGCAAAGACACGGACCGTTCCACTGAAAAGGTGGTCGAAGCGGGGCTGGGCGCGCACGACACGATTTGCATTGCGAAACTGCCCCTCGTTGAGTTTCCCTCTGGGTCCCGTGCCTTCTGAGGCCCCATAACTCACAACTTCAACTTGGCGCCGACAAGCTAAGAAAGGGCAAGGACGTTGTTCCTTTGCCGAGGGAGTAGCAGACCCATTTGGTTCTGGTCGCTCGCGAAAAGGGTCGCGCGGTTTCTCCCGAGGACCATGCCTGGGACACGAAGTTCGTGGACTTGGAAGAGCTTGCCTGGGCCATCGGCGAGGAGAACGCTCGGCGTGTGGTCGAGACGTAGGTCCGTGGGCCCGCCGAGGAAGTGGCCGAGGACGAGGTGTGCCGATGCTGCGGTTGGGGCACGAAGACCTCGACCCTATGGAGCGGGGCAACGTAGTCCCGGGCAACGCCCTCGTTGTTACCCACAAAGCGAACCGATTGCGGGTTTCGAGCCG
The DNA here is from genome assembly GCA_937858365.1 of uncultured Isosphaeraceae bacterium. Taxonomy (GTDB): domain Bacteria; phylum Planctomycetota; class Planctomycetia; order Isosphaerales; family Isosphaeraceae; genus CALLYK01. The sequence goes on from CALLYK010000123.1 coordinate 2,053, forward strand.
TGGCCGAAGGAGTCTCAGGCCAGGGGAGGACCCCGTGAAGGAGCCCGTGTCCGATCTGGTTTTGGCAAGCGATCGCCCGCGATCCCGCAGCCCCGAAGGGGCGACCGTCGATAGCCAGGGGTGCTAGTCCTCACTGTACTACACAACTCGGCGTTTGTCTTGGTGATCCAGTTTGACTCAACGAGATATCGAAGTATGATAATATAACAAATATTACAATTATGAAGATTTTGCGAATAATGATATGGCGCCGCGACTGGAGGAGATCGGTGGACCTTCTGATACTTCGGTCGATGGAATGGATGGTCAACCACTCCGGCTTGCTCCACGACTCCTTCTCGCTGCGGTATCATCGGTCCAGGATGGCACTCCGGCGCCGGACCTGGCTCGATTCAGCGCGTCGGAGTGCCGCGGCACGCCGAACCATGCGCCAAATCGAACGCCGCTCCACGGTTGTTCCTGACCACAGTTCATCGAGGACGGTGCTATCAAGCTGGATGGCTCGGTGGTGAGGCCAATCAGTCCAACAGGAGATATCTCATGAAAAGGTACGCGGCGGCATTCCTCGGAGCGGTGACAGTGTCAGCGTTCGTCTGGATGCTCCCGGCCCAGCCCGCCTCGGAGAAGGACGATTATTTGACGCTTGAGGAGGCCGCGAGGCTGGGGATGAAGGTGAAGCTGATTACACCGAAGCCCAGAGTCATCTTAGCCTCACTCGAATTCACCGAGGTGCCTCAGGAGGCCCAGTTGGTGATACAAGACGACAAGGTGAGGTGGATCGCGAACACAAGCATGGCAATCAACGACAAGAGCTGTTCCGCGTGGCTCGCTGAGGGCTATTTGGCCAAGTCGTACTTTCTGGTCGTCGGAAAACCTGGCGGCCTCACGTATCACGTCCCTCTCCGCTGAGGAATGAGCACAGGCCGAACTCAACACCGCATCTGTCACCGGCTGCTGCACAGGTCTTGGGAGTTTGAGGCCCACTCACGGGGCCGGTGTGAGTGAGCGTGCTTGTTCGACGGCGACGGCTTCGGAGGATTTCCCTTGAAAGTCCAGGCCCGGATCACGCTGCCGACGGACGTGCGCCGGGAGATCGATCGGCTGCGGTTGGCGTGGGACCCCGAGCACGCGACCGACAATCCTGCCCACGTCACCGTGGCCTACCAGGACGAGGCCCCCGACCCGGCCGTGCTCGCCGAGCGGGTCCGCCTCGCAGCCTCGAAGGTGGGGCGGTTTCGGCTAATGGTTGGACCGGCCGAGCGGTTCCCGGCCCCGGCCCTCGGGGCGTTTCTGCGCGTCGTCGACCCAACCGGCGGAGTGGCGGTCATCCGAGATGAGGTGCTGGCCCCGCCGTTTACCCGCCGCGCGCGGTTCGGCCTGCATATTACCCTCCTCCACCCCGACAAGGGGGAGCGGTTGGTGTCGGCGTGGCCCGCGTTCGTTATGTTGCCGTCGGCTGGTTCGTTCGAGGTCACTGAGATTGAAATGGTCGGCCCAAACAACGCGGTCCTCTCAGCCTTCCCGTTGGTTGAGACCGAACGATGTTGATAGGCGATTCTTGAATCAAGATGCGTAATATGTCTTGGAACTCCCCGACGGCGACACCCTGGGCTCGGAGGAAGGGGACCTGCGCGACCCACCGACGTTAATCGACTGTCCAAGCGACCCGGGACGGATCGTCGAAGAGCGTCAGGGAGTGGAGCGGACTGCCGTGCGAGGCTTTCGTTACAGAGGCCCCACGATTGTGCGGACTCGAGTCGAAGACCACGGGCCATGAAGCTGCCATGATGCCGTCGGCTGCCATCGCGCCGAACTCTCCAACACGGCTGAGAGACGGGAGGAAGCCCCCACCCCCGTCACAAGACCAAACTAAAGCGGAAGCGTTGGTGCAGAGAGGGTTCCCGCCGACCCGTCACTGACCCTTCTGGTTCGGTTCTTGTTCTGGTCGTCGGGCGGCGATTGTCTCGACCGCGGGCTTCATCGGGACCTGGCCTTATGAGAAGGGCCCTTCACTGCGATATTGATGGTAGGGGAGGTTGTGTGTTCAATCTTCCCCGAGCGACCCTCCAGATTGATGGCCGCTCGTGTCGACCAATGCTCTTTGACAATCCGGATCGTCAATTCGCTTCGTTCCGCGGCCGGCTCATGTCAGCAGTGCTTAAGCTGTGAAATATCAGAGGGTCGTGTCTAGAATCGGCCATTCCTCCAGCAAGGCCCTCTGAGCCGGAAAACGTACCCGTTTTGGCGACGGAAGTGGCAAAGATTGAAGAACTTGCGGCGAGGCGTCTGTGGTCAACCTCGTGGATATCCGACTCCGGCCTTAGGCCTTCAAGCCGGTCGAAGGGGCATCCCGAAGGGCGACATTTGCCAGTCCGGGATGCCTTCGCTTTCCGTCTTCACGCGGCCGTAGGGATCAGAGCGCATCGGGGTTGCGGTCCACTTTGGGCTCGCGCGTCAGGACGTGGTCCACCAGGCCGTATTCCTTGGCCTCCTCCGGCCCCATGAAGCGGTCGCGATCGGTGTCGGCCTCCAGACGCTCGAGAGATTGACCCGTGTGACGGCGGTAAATCTCGTTGAGCTGCCGCTTCATGCGGATGAACTCCTCGGCGTGGATCAGGATGTCGGTCGCGGTCCCCTCCATGCCGGCGAGCGGTTGGTGGATCATGATCCGAGCGTGGGGCAGGGCGTTGCGCTTACCCGCGGTCCCGGCCGCCAGAAGCAATGAGCCCATGCTGGCACACTGGCCAATACAATATGTGGCCACATCGCACGGGACATATTGCATTGTGTCGTAGATGGCCATGCCGGCGGTGACGCTGCCGCCGGGGCTATTGATGTAGAGGTGGATGTCGGCCTTGTCGTCCTGGTGGGCGAGCACCAGCATTTGGGCCACGACGAGGTTGGCCACGTTGTCGTCGATGGCGGTGCCCAGGAGAATGATGCGGTCTTGGAGGAGGCGGGAGTAGATGTCCATCGCCCGCTCTTCGCGGCCGCTGCGTTCGATGACGATCGGGATCAGGGGCATGGAACGGTGCCTCTCGCGGTTCGGTTCGGGGACGAGGGGGTTGAGTCGGGCCCCTTTTTTCAGGTCAGTCCTTCGGCGCGTTTGGCCTCGGCCGAGGGGATATGGCCGACGACTTCATCGACGATGCCGTATTCCTTGGCCTCGATGGCGGTGAGGTAGCGGTCGCGTTCGGTATCGCGGGCGATGCGTTCGAACGGCTGGCCGGTATGTCTGGCCAAGACCTCGTTGATGAGCTTCTTACTGTGAAGGATGTGTTGCGCTTGGATTTCGATGTCGGAAATTTGTCCGCCGACGCCGCCGTAGGGTTGGTGGATCATGATCTCGGCGTGGGGCAGGGCGTAGCGCTTTCCCTTGGTGCCGCCGGCGAGGAGGACGGCCCCTCCCGACGCGGCCGTGCCGATGCAGAAGGTCGAGACGGGGCACTCGATGAACTGCATGGTGTCGTAGATGGCCAGGGTGCCCGAGACGCTCCCGCCGGGGCTATTGATGTAGAACGAGATGGCCTGCGTACGGTTCTCGAATTGGAGGTAGAGGAACTGCTTGATGACGTGGTTGGCCACCAGGGTGTCGATCGGACCTTCAAGGAAGATGATCCGGTTTTCGAGGAGGAGGTCGTTGAGGGTCATTTGCCGCTGCCGGGCGTAGTCGCGGTTGCGGTTCAGCTCGAGCGGCCGCGGCGCGGGGTCGAATGGCATAGCGTTCAGTCCTGGCTGACGTGGCGAGACGTGCGAACGGACGATCGACGTGAAGACCCGGGGTCGGCGCCTCTCGGTCGCGATCCGGGTCGTTCCCGCCACGGTGATTATGGGGGTGGGGGCAAGGGCCCTTCAAGGTCCTGGGAAGGTGGGCGATCAGGCCGAGTTTCCTTCGGCCGCAACCGCTTCTTCCTCGACTTCTTCGGGCTCAGGGGCGACGGCCTCGTCGAGGGTCTCAGCCGCAGGGGCCTCCTCGGCGACGACGACGTCTTCGAACGTGGCCGACTCCAGGATGTGGTCGATGACCTTGCGGTCGACGATTTGCGTGTAGAGGTCATCCAGGCGGCCCGATTTTTCCAAACGGGCGCGGACGCGGCGGGGGCTCTCGTCCGA
>CALLYK010000124.1 GCA_937858365.1 uncultured Isosphaeraceae bacterium
GTCGTCGAGGACAGCTATGAGGTCTCCGAGCCGACGATCGACTCCCACATCGTCAGGTACTTGCCCACGGGACGCAGGTGGGGACGATACCAGATGTAGGGCGCGTTCGACAGGAAGGCGGCCCATTGGCTGTAGCTGGAGATGGAACAGATCAAGAGGTCCGCCTCGGACAGGGCGATGAGGTTGCTTATGTCCGTTCGGGCCATGTCGAAGGTCGTGATCGGCCGGAACTCGTCGATGAACTCCCGAAGCTCTTCGGGACTGCCGTCGGTCACAAGCAGAAAGCGGGAGAGCTCCCCGAGGGCCCCTCGCAAAGCCCGGCAGACGGCGAAGTACCAGGGCATTGGCACCCGGGTGTTCCAGAGACCGCGGAAGTCCGTCTCAGGCGTGGGGACGGCGAAATCAGTCAATCGTATGTTCACACCAATCAGGAGCGGCGCGTCCCCGACGCGACCTTGAAGTTGAAACAGGTTGGCGACGCTGAGACGGGCGTTGTAAAGGAGGCCCCGGACGAATGACCGGGCCTTGCGGATCGGCTGATAAGCACCCCAAAGGCCGTCAGTCATGAGCACGAAATGACGCTTTTGAGTAAGGCCCATGCGCTCCGCGTACACTCGGACGGCGCGGCCGTAGTCCGCCTCTCCGGTCGCGAGATAGTCTTCCTCACGGAACGTGTATCGAGGCAGGGCCCGCGAAAGTGCGTACAGGCGGACCCAGTCGAACCGCGAAGTGCCGAAGTAATGGCGATACCCTCGGTCGTTGAGCCCCCAGGCGGTGGGCAACATGGGAATGCCGAGTTCCCGGCTGGCGATGAACGCCTTGGCCAGGGGGATCAACTCATTTCCGAGCCCCGCGTGACGAGGACCGAACCAGCCTGGAAAACAAAAACGCGGCATGAGGAGATCGATGCTCGTGGCCACGGGCCGGACGCCCGGATCATGTATCGAAACGAACGCCCGCGATGACCTTACGAAGTCCGGGACTCGAGACGAATCCCTGGGAGGTGATTGGTTCCGTTCAATCGCCGATCGTCGCCAGCCGGTCGCGAACCAAGCGAGCGATCAAGTCGTACCCGGGGGCCGCGGGATGTCCCTCGTCATCCGAAGGGAACAAGCACTCGCCGCGTCCGATGGCGTCCTGAAACGGGCCGAGGGCGTCGATGAAGGCGATCCCCTCGGCCTGGAGGTTCTGGAGAAGGTTTTCGCGAACGCGGGCCTCCATGCTCACGAGTCGAGTGAACGTGGCCGGAATAGCTTGACCGGAAACCAGCCGGGCGTAACTCGACTCTTTCGTGGGCCAAAGGACAACGATCAAACGGACTTCGGCCTCAGCGCAAAGCCCTTGGGTCGCCGCCAGTTCGAGGCGGGTGATTCGAAGGCCCTCGGCGATCCTCGGGTCCTCGAGGTTGAGACCGCAAAGACGGTATTTCGGTAAGAAGCATGTCGGGTTGGGGCCCACGAGCCAAACCGAGCAGGACTCGGGATGGAGTTGCGCGTAGGCGACGTAGGCGTCGGTGAAGAATCCGCGCGTGGCGCCAGGCCAAAGGCCCGACTTGTCCAAACGGCGGCCAATCGCGGAATGCCCCCTCAGCCAATTGGGGACGCCGCGAATCGTCCCGCTCGAATAGGACTGGAGGAACTCGTGACAGGCCCGCACCTCGCTCGCGGAACTCTCCGCGATTGTGTCGTTCGTCAACTCGGGAAGCGGGGAAGGCCCGCGCAGGTCTTCCCGGAGCGCATTCACGTGGACGTCGCGATAAGCGTCGTAGAGGTCGTTGCCCAGATACACCGCGACCACGATGGTTTTCGGCCGGAGTTTCAGGGCCCGTCTCGCCAGGACCTCGTATTGGCAAGGGCCGTATCCGCCGACCGCCATGGCGTACACGCGCACCCCCGTCAGACTCGCGAGGCGCACCGGCCATGTGCCCGGCGTGAGCACGTTCACACCCCAGGTTTGGGAATCTCCCACACAAACGACGTCAGCTTGTGTTGGGACGACGAGGTTGCGAAAGCCGTTCTCATCGTGCCCCGGTGTGTTCGGGGCGGGCCGAATCCCGAGCTCAGGGTCACTTATCGAGTAACCGTCATGACTCCGCATCGTGCCCAGTCGGCTCAATCGCTCATGCGCGCGGAGTGCGAACTCAAGGACCACCAGGCCCAGGAACGAGCCCAAGGCCAAGGCGGCGATGCGAAACCAGAAGAAGCGCCGGGACTTGAGGTCACGCTTCGTCGCTGGCCGAGTCGTCCCCTCGTCGGTGCTTGAGGTTCGCTCCGACATCGACCGCCTTCCACGATGCATGTGGCGCGAAAAGCGGGCGCGACGGCCCGCGTACCAAGCGAGAGAAACGCGGCGAGCTTTCGAGGCGACAATCGAAGGCTCGCCGAAGCTATCAGGTCGTGACGAGGGCGGCCCCTTGCAGCCGACGGGCCTTGGCCAACTCGCCGGCGATCCAATGATACGTGCGCGCCAGGCCGTCTTCCAGGGAGATCGCCGGTTCCCATCCCAGGACCTTGCGGAGACGCGAATTGTCGCTGTTGCGACCGCGAACTCCCTGAGGTTTGGTCAGGTCGTGTTCCTTGCGGACCGTCTTGCCCGCGATGCCGGCAACGATGTCCACCAACTCGTTGATCGAAAGCATCCGGTCCTGGCCCAGGTTGAGCGGCTCGTGGTAATCGCTCCGCATGAGGCGGTAGATCCCTTCCACGCAGTCGTCGATGTAGCAATAGGAACGGGTCTGATGACCGTCGCCCCAAACCTCGATGGCGTCGCCGTCCTCGGCCAGGGCGACCTTCCGGCAAATCGCGGCGGGCGACTTCTCGCGACCGCCGTCGTAGGTGCCGAGAGGGCCGAAGATGTTGTGGAAGCGGACGACCCGGGTGTCGAGGCCGAAGTCCTCGGTGTAATGCCGACAGACGCGCTCCATATAGAGCTTTTCCCACCCGTAGCCGTCTTCGGCGTCGGCCGGGTAGGCATCCTCTTCCCTCAGCGGCGTGATGTCGGCCTCTTTCTGGAGATAGCCGGGGTAGATGCAGGCGCTTGAGGTGTAGAGGTACCGCTTCACGCCGGCCTCGCGGGCCGCCTCGATCGTGTGCATGTTGATGAGGGTGTTGTCGCGGACGATCAGGCCCTTGTTGGTCTCGATGAAGCCGATCCCGCCCATGTTGGCGGCGAGGCCGTAGACCTCCTCGATGCCGCGCGTGGCCTTCTGGCAGTTCTCCCAGTAGCGGAGGTCGAGGACCTCGAACTCGTGGGCGGCCGTCGCCTCGTACTCGGGCTCCTTGATGTCCACGCCCCGGACCCAGTAGCCGCGTTCGACGAGGTAACGGGTCAGATGATGACCAATGAAGCCACCGGCGCCGGTGACAAGGACTTTCGTCTGGGTGCGCATCTGATCTCCTTGGGAAGAAAAAAGGACTTGACCGAGGTGCCCCTCCGGAATTGCCGACCGTGGGGTCTCGTCGTCCGGGGCCTCATGCCCAGGGCCCTTTCTTTGCGAACTCCGGAAAGGCCCGTCAATTCGCCCGGCCCGTCTAAGAGATGGTCGTGGAACGGCCTCGGGAGGCGTCAGCAGCGTGCAATGGTCCTTTCGGAGACGGCTTCGTTCGGATTCGACGCAGGAGGGACCGGCCGGCTCGGTAAACTGGATGGTTGCCATATCGACAGAAGGCCCACTTGCGGAGCATTCGAGGATCGCGCGTCAAAGCCGGATAGGCCCTTTGGGCCGCCTTCCCGGCCTCGGCGGCCAGGTCGTGAGCACCACCCTTGCTATAGTAGCCCGCCGTGGTGAACCACATGTTGGCCGTCGCCTCGTCGCGCCGCGCCCGAGCCCAATCCGGCAAGTCGGCCCTCTCGAAGAAGCGGCCGTACATCCGCTCCAACTCCGGCGCGACGCGCTTCGCCTGGGCGACTGTGTTCGAGGCCGCGTGCAAACGATACGTGGACCAAAGTTCGGGATGGTGTTCGATCCGGTGGCGCAGGCCGGAGCGGAGCCAATAGTCCCAATCCATGAAATAGAAATAGTAAGGGTCGAGGGGCCCCACGTCTTCGACCACCGAGCGGCGGAGGAACGCCGAGGGCTGGCAGATCGGGTTTTCGCACTCCAGGACGAACCGGCGATAGTCGAAGGCGCCGCAATCGCGGGAGCGGTGCAGCGGCGTGCCGTCGGCCTCCGTGAAGAGAGAGTCGCCGAAGACGATGCCGACCTCGGGACGTGCACGAAGGTAATCGACCGCGCTACGGACCGCCCCGGGAAGGAACGTGTCGTCCGAATTCAACCAGATCAAAATATCACCAGTGCATTGCTCCCAGCCCTGGTTGATGGTGGCTGTCTGCCCGCGATTGGGTCGCGAGTCCCAGAGGATGCGGCCGTCGTATTCCTCGAGGATCGAGCGCGTCGCGTCGGTCGAGCCGTCGTCGATCACGCGATACTCGATGCGGGGATAATCCTGGGTCAAGACACTCTCGATGGTCTCGCGCAGAAATTGGGCTTGGTTGTAGGCGGGTGTGACGACCGAGACGAAAGGAAGTTCGTCGAGACCCGATGCTGACGACATTGCGGTAGGTTCCGTTCCAAGAAGGGGGTCGGTCCGTTCAATCACGCGACGTGATCGAGAGCAGCCGCGCCTTCACCTTGCGGAGCCAAAGGGGATACTTGGAGCGACACGAGGGCATCGGTGGGAAGTCCGGCACGGGCGCCGTCTCCGGCCGTCTCAAGCGGCCTTCGAGCAGCTCTTGGAAGAGGGCGTCGTAAGCGGCCACCATGCGTTCGGTCGTGTAGCCCTGGCTGGTCTCCCAGGCGGCCTGGCCAAGTCTCGCTAGGAGGTCTCGGTCCCGATCGAGTCGCCGAATCACCGCACATTGGCTATCGAGGTCGTCGAACGGCACGAGGAAGCCGTTCTCACTATCGCGCACGACGTTTCTCATGCCGCTATCGATGTCGGAAACGACCGGGACGCAGCCGTGTCCCATCGCCTCGAGCATGGCCAGAGGCAGCCCCTCGGTGTCGGAGAGCAGGAGGAGCACGTCCATCGTCGCGACCGTCCGGCTGAGTGCTTCGCCGGAAAGCCACCCATGAAGCGTGACCCGATCTGTCAGACCTTTCGACCTAACCAGGTCTTGAAAGGCCGACCGTTCGGGACCATCGCCGACGACGTGAAAATGGAAGTCGACACCGCGCTCCCTGAGCCGAGCGAGCAATCGTGGAAACCACAGGATGCGCTTCTGGGGCTGAACGGTTCGACCCACGAAGCCCAGTTGAAGGGTCGAGCGCTGTCGGGCCGCGACTCGCGCCGCGAACGCGGCCGGGTCCAGAGTGTGGACGCCGTAAGGGACATACCGGCAACGCTCCTCATGCCCCGCACTCCCTTCGCGCAGATGAGTGGTGATGGTCTCGCTGACGCCGACCATGGCATCAAGGAAGCGAGCGTAGTAGCTCGCGGGGGCCAGGTACGCCTCGACGTCGTGATGGGCCACGCTGACCGTCCGGACCGCGTGGGAGAGGCCGGGGAGGACCAGCCAGGAGGCGCTGGCGCATCCCGAGATCAAAAAGAACGCGGGCGCTTGCAGCTCCGACCACATGCGCAAGCGCCCCGCTGCAATTGTGGGAACGTCGTGGTCTCCCCAGAGGTCGTCGACAACCCACAGGCCATCGCGCCGCAAGGCGTCGCAAAGGGTGTTGTCTCGTCCGGGCTGTGTCAGAACGGTCACGGTCCAGCCGCGCTCCGTCAACCCACGCGCCAGGCCGAGCAGGAAGGTATGGGGACCGCCAAAAGGCGGCCTAGCGAGATACATGTCGACGATGCATATCGATCGATTCATTTGCAGTATTTTTTTGTAAGTACATAAATTCAAAACATGATGGTAAATGCGGAATTGAAGGGACCGCTCGCACGTGGCGTGTCAGTCCCAGGTGCCTTGCCATTCGCGGAGCGCCTCGATGGATCGTAGGCGGGCGGTCACCGCCTCGTCCCGGGCCAGCACCACCCAGCCGCGCTTGATCCCGATTTCCTGGTCGGAGGGGACGGCGGGGAAGAAGACGCGAAAGCCGAGATGGACGATCGGGGTTAGGTAGCGCAGGGCGAGGACCTTCTCGCCGCCGTAGTCGTCGAACTTGTAACCTGGGTCGTCGGGGACCTGGAAGTCATCAACGACGATGACCGCGTTCTTCCAGTGACCGAGGATGATCCCGACCTCGTCGCGCAGCGGAAGATCGTCGAACCAGTGGGCGTCGAGGTAGAACAGGACGTTCTCGCGGGGGACTGCCGGATTGACCGTCAGCTTCTTGAGGAACCCCCGGCTGTCGCCACGTTGGAGATGCACGTTGGGTACGCCGGCCAGGCGGGCCCGCGCGAAGGCGTACCAGCGCGGGTGGAGCTCGACCGAGTGGACGGGCACGCCCGTCTCAGCGAGGAAGGCGCAGGAGTCCCCACAGTACGTGCCCGTCTCGACGATCGCCCGGATTGCGCATGAGCGGCTGATTTCCCTCACAGTTTCTTGACGAACCTGGGACCCGTTGAGGGGCCCGCCAAACTGATTGGTGAAGTCCTTCCGCAACAACCGGTACATCTCCGTGTGATCGGTGGTGGGCGTGCTCTCGGCCGCGGCGTCCTGCCACATTCGCGTGCAGACGTGTCCCAGCGTGGCGGGAATGCCCAAGTGATCGGCGAGCGAGATGGCGATACCCACGTCCTTGGCCATCAGCTTCAGGAAGAAGCCCGACGCGTAAGACCCCGACAGCATGAACTGCTCGACCTTGTTCTCGGTCGTGTTGTTCTTGCCGGTGGAGGCGTTCAGCACCTTGGTCATCACGTGTGGATCGATGCCGAATTTCTCGCCCACGTGCAGCGCTTCGACGGCCGCGACAAGTCCGGCGGCCGACACGTAGTTGTTCAGCGCTTTCATCGCATGCCCCGCGCCGGCATTGCCCACACGGAACAGCGATGTCCCCATGCAAGACAGCACGGGCTTGCAGAACTCGAAGTCGGCTTCCGATCCGCCGAACATGATGGCGAGCGTCCCATCGCGCGCACGGCGCACCGATCCGGACACCGGCGCATCGACGAGCGTGCACCCGGCTGCTGCGACCTTTGCCGCCAGGGCCCGCGTACGGATGGGATCGCTGGAACTCATGTCGATGATCACCGCGCCGGGCTTCAAGGCGGAAAGAATTCCTGGCGCCTGTTCGTTGCCCAGCACGGCGGCGTCGACTTCCTTCGAACTGGGCAGCATGGTGACGAGGACGTCCGCACCGCCGGCCGCGGCGGCGAGCGATGGAACGACGGTGCACGGCGCCTCGCTCGCGAGCTTGGGGCCGGCCTGGGGATTGATGTCGTAGACGGTCAGCGCGAAGCCTTTCTGCGCGATCTGGAGCGCCATGGGATAACCCATGGTGCCCAGACCAACGAACGCGACGCGCGTCGTGGAAGCATCGGCCGCCACGATCTAGATCCCCATTTCCTTGAATACTTCGCGCGCGATGCGGAAGCTGTCGATGGCGGCGGGCACGCCGCAGTAGATCATCGCTTGCAGCAGGACTTCCTGGATCTCGTCCTTGGTGAGGCCGTTGTTGATCGCGCCGCGCACATGCAGCTTCACTTCGTGCGGGCGATTGAGCGCCGTGAGCATGGCGAGGTTGATGATGCTGCGGGTCTTGCGGTCGAAGGTGGGCCGGTTCCAGATCTCGCCCCAGCAATACTTGGTGACCAGTTCCTGCAGCGGGCGGTTGAAGTCGTCCGCATTCTTGATGGCGCTGTCCACGTACTCCGCGCCCAGCACTTCACGGCGGACCTTGAGGCCCTTCTCGAACAGTTCGTCGCTCATGGCAGTTCTCTCCAGTTGACAT
>CALLYK010000125.1 GCA_937858365.1 uncultured Isosphaeraceae bacterium
TACACCAACGGGCCGTGTCGGCGCGGTTGTTGGCGCCGTCGCTGGGGATTATACCGCATGCGGGGGCGTTCGGCCAGCGGGGTATCCGAGACGATCCGTTGACGGCTCCGCGCCTTGACCCAACCGCCCGCTTGGGCGTCGCTGCTCAACATCGCCAGGGCCAAGCCCAGGACCGACGCGACCCAGATCGTCTTTCGCATGGATGAAACTCCCGGTGGTAGATGGGGCCGATCGCTCGGCCCAAGCCGGTGACGGCCTTCCCGATTGGGCAAACCGACACCTCCTGGCAAACTAGGATAAGTGTTCGGGTGGGGATTGCAAGACGTTTTCTCGTGACCGAGGCGAACGAACCGGAAGATCGTAGCGTTTGCACGGGTTTTGCGGCCCCTTCGGTTCCCCAAGGTTGAACGTCTTAAGTTGGGGAATCGGAGGTCGGCCGCTTCTTGGCGAAGGCGTCCAACAAGGTCCGCCCCGCTGGACTGACCGCCAATTCCGATAGGCCAACCATCGCAGCCTCCTGGGCGCGATCGAAACCGAATTCGCAGTCTTTCTCCAGCACGTCCAGCAAGCGACGACGCGCCAGGTTGGGTCCGTCGTCCTCCTTGGGAAGCGATCGGCGTGTCCTCTCCAGGGCCTCCGGCCAGTCCGGCGGCGGCCACGGGACCTCCCGATGACGCAACTCGAATTCGGCCGTCGATGGTTGCGTCGTTTCGCTCAAGCGAAGGTCCGCCAACCCAAGAGCGAGGGCCTCGTTCGCGCCAAGCAAGGGCCCACCTAGCAAAACGGTCAGAGCCGCGTCCAATCCAATCAAGCGCGGCAAGGCCGAAATGGCACCCCAGGATGGGACTAATCCGTGTGTGACCTCCGGCGCCCCAAGCTGGGCCGGTGCGAGGTCCTCCCCCTCTCGGACCCACCGGGCCCGACAGGCCAGGGCCAGTTCCAGTCCACCCCCGAGGCAAACGCCATGGACGTCGGCCACCGTGGGCATCGGCAGGCCCATGAGGGCCTTGAGGGCCGACCAACCCCGCCTCATGTACGCTTCGGCCTCCTTCGCGCCGGTACATTTCGCCAGTTCCTTCAGGTCGGCACCGGCGCAGAAGCCTCTGGGTTTGCGACTTCGCACAACCAATAGACGAGCCGACCGAATGTCCGGACGTTCCAGCACCTCCTCAAGCTCCAAGAAGGTGGGGGAGTCGAGAATATTGTGAGGACCACCCGGGCGATCCAGCCAGAGCGTTACGCGGCCGTCGATGTGCTGTTCCGGGTGCCAAGCGCGGGGTATGCCTTTCATCTGCAACGACTCCGATTTCCAAGGGACCGAGCATCCCGCGCCCATCCTCCAGGCCCAGACCCTCGCGGGCAAGGCCGCACCCGACGGAATCGCCCCAACACGAATTGACCGTGGTTTTCACGCGATTGGATGATGATCGTTGCAAAAAGACTACTATTGCCAGCATCCGACCGCTTCTGCTCCAATGCGATGGGCCAAATCATACTGCGCGGTCCACATCCAACCAATGTTTTTCGATCATTGCCGAACAATCCGAAAGGAGTCCCTCCTGGTTCACAACCTTGAGGAGTCCTTCAGCTCCGGCAGTTTGGGACCTCTTGGAAGATCAATCCGGACGTTCGGTGGACTCTCCGCTCTCGCACTTTGTTTATGTGCTGCAGCAGGCACGCAGGCAAAAGCCGACCACTTGAGTCAGGCAAGGACCCGTCAAGCGTCCTTTGATGCGTCTCCTCGGTCCTGGGGCAGTCTTCCCGCCCCGACGAGTGGTCCCTTGATGCTGGTCCCGGAGTTGGGAACCTGCGAGACGTCGGTGCCCGATGCTCAGCCCCGCCCTGAGCGCTGGCTCGCCGGCTTGTTCTTCGCTTCCGCCACGGGACTCATTCATTCCGGCGACAGGCTGGCGGCACCCAGGTTCTCAGCTTCGTGGGAGAAGCTGCCCAGTGTCGGTCGGGCCGAGTTTCTCAACCGTGGCGACGCGAGTCTGATTTTGGATGTGTTGATGCCGCCCTCCGTCCCTCCACTCGAAGAAGGCGAAGAGTGGGGTCGAGCAGAAAGAACGAATCGATGGCAGTGGGACTCGAAATCGTGGGTACTCGTCATCCCGCTCGCACTCGCACTTGTGATCGGCATCCTGGGGGCCCTTTGGGCCGTGCGGATCGATTCGACGGAAGTGGTGGAGCAGGCGGTCGAGGTCGAGCGTGTCCTTCAGCCGCGACCGGCCGCGACCGGCCGATTCCGTTGGGGTAGGGGACTCGTACGTCGGTTGTCGACAGTGTCTCTCTTCGGGGTGCGCTCACAACGGCCTGAGTATCAACGTGCCGGCACACCTGTCCTGGAGTTGCTCCATGCACAGGCATCGGCGGGTGGTCTCCCGGTGGCCCCGCC
>CALLYK010000126.1 GCA_937858365.1 uncultured Isosphaeraceae bacterium
TTGAGGAACGCCTTCGTGTCCCAGCCGGAACGCACCAACTCGGTGGCCAGCCAGTCGAGCAACTCGGGATGGCTGGGCAATTCGCCCTGGGCGCCGAACTCCTCGCTCGTGCGGACCAGCCCGGTCCCAAAGATCTGCTCCCAATAGCGATTGGCGATCACACGCGCGGTCAAGGGGTTGTCGGGGGAGACAATCCATCGGGCCAGGCTGAGACGGTTGGGCGGCGTCTCGGCCGGAAGGGGATGAAGCGCCTCGGGGGTCCCAGCCGTCACCTCTTCGGCGAGGTCCAGGAAGTTCCCGCGTCTCTGGACCTTCGTGACCCGGCGCTGCCCTTCGGGAAGCTCGCGCATCACGGGCACGGTCGTGTACGGCTTGAGTTCGGAGAGCCGTTTCTTGGCGACGGCGAGCTTCTCCCGATCGGCATTCAACTCGGGGGTGATCGAAAGGAAGTGCTGCACGATCGCGGCGTCTTCCTGGGCCGTCCGCTCGCCCTTCGGCTTTCGCAGAATGGCCAGGACCTTTGGCGGAGTGCGGGCGTACTCGGCCGCGTTGGGGTCGTGGGTCGTGGAGAGGCGGAACCGGCCCAGGGTGTGTCCGGGATCAGACTCGTGTTCTTGAGTCAGTGTGACCCGAAGACCCGAACCCGGCGCGATTTCCACAGGAGCGTCCGTCACCAGGACCAACGCATGGGAACGACCCATCTCGGGGGCGATCCCCCAGCCCTTCTTGTCCTTGTCGGTCGCGCTCGCGATTACGCCCGCGGCGCCAAAGCCCGTTTGTTCGAAGTCGGCGAGGGCCGCCTTGAACGTGATTGCCTTGGCGTTGCTCACAAGAAACTCGACGGACGTTTTGGGCGCGGCCTCCAAGGTCCCTTCCCAGACGGTCTCGCGCGCCTCGTTCAGGAGACGGACGACGGCCCCCTTCAAGCGTTCTCCCACTCGGTTGTCGGTCCGGTTCCAGACGACGACGCGGTCGATCGGGCCGCTTTCCTTCAAGTCCACTTCCCACCACGGATCGTCGGCGAGGGCCGTGTGCGTGGTGGACTTGGCCTTGTCGAAGTCGCCATTGGTCTTACCGTCGATGGCCAGTTTCGCCGGACCTTCGAAGTCCGTGCTGACCTGCGACGCCTCACCGCGCGGGGCGACGTTTTGGTCGCCTCGAAAGACCTGGACTTCCGCTAAGGACAAATACTTCTTCATCCCTGGAAGCGTGACGCGCACGAAACGGGCAATGGGTCTCTTCGACTCGGCCGGTTCTAGGACCGCACTGAGACGAGACAAGACGAAATTACCGTTCCCAGCCAGGCCGGGACCACCGCCGGGCAGTTCCGGGTCGGCGATTGCCTCAAGGCGTAGCGCTGTGAGACGCTCTCCCTGAATGGGGGCCACAACCGAATAGGTGTCGGTCCCTTGACCTTGTTTCGCTCGGACCGAGCCGTCGTCGAGGACCTGGAAGGTCGCCCCTTTCTGGGCGGTCACCAGCGCGGGATGGGCGATGTCCCAAGTAAGTTCGCGTGGGAAAGCGGCCTCCCACCGCTCACGGGCCCGGTCGAGTTCCGGCGTGGTGGTTCGCAAACATGTCTCCAAGCGGCGGATTTCGGCTTGGAGAGCGGTCTTCTCTTGGCGTTGGGCCTCGGTCTCCAAGGGTAGGACCGGGGACTCATCGGGACGGTCGGCGTCTTGGGTGTTGTTGAGGATCGCGAAGAAGCGGAAGAAGTCTTTCTGTGAGAATGGATCATACTTGTGATTATGGCACTGACCGCAAGTCATCGACGTGCCCATCCAGACGGTCCAGGTCGTGTTCACGCGATCGACGATGGCGACGTTGCGAAACTCCTCGTCGTTGGTGCCTCCTTCGCTGTTGGTCATCGTGTTCCGATGGAAGGCGGTGGCCACGAGTTGGTCGTCGGTCGGGTTGGGCAGAAGGTCACCGGCGAGTTGTTCGATTGTGAACTGGTCGAAGGGCATGTTTTTGTTGAAGGCGCGGATGACCCAGTCGCGATAGGCCCAGATGGTGCGGCCCGGGTCGTCCGCGTAGCCTGCCGAGTCAGCGTAGCGGGCCAGGTCGAGCCAGAGTCGGGCCCAGTGTTCGCCGTAGGAGGGCTTGGCGAGTTGGCGATCGACGAAGCGTTCAAACGCATCGGACGCCGTATCGTGGACGAACGTGTCGACCTCTTCCGGGGTCGGCGGCAGCCCGGTCAGGTCCAGGGTGGCGCGACGCGCCAGGGCGTACTTGTCTGCTTCGGGGGAAGGCTTGAGACCTTCCCGTTCCAGGCGCGCGAGCACGAAGCGGTCCATCGTGTAACGGCACCAGGCCGGGTCGCCGACCATCGGTGGGTCGTGGGGGATGGGCCTCTCGTACGACCAGTGCTTCGAGTACTTCGCTCCCTCCCGCACCCAGCGCGTGAGGACGTCGATCTCGCGTTTCGTCAGCGATTTTCCGGTCTTCTTGGGGGGCATGATCAGGGTCGGGTCGTCGGGGGCGAGTCTCCCGATCAACTCGCTTTCCTCGACGTTCCCAGGGACGATGACGGAGTAGCCGCCCAGGTCGGCGAAGGCCCCCTCCTGGGTGTCCAGGCGAAGTCCCCCTTTGCGTTCGGTGGGGTCGGGACCGTGGCAAAGGAAGCAGTTGTTCGACAGGATCGGCCGGACGTCGCGGTTGAAGTCAATCGGGGCACCGTCCTCCGACGCTGGAGAGGTCCAACCGGTCGTTGCCGGTCCCGAGAAGATCGCGAAGGACGCGGCCAGGATGATCCAGGGCATGGGGGAGGTCCAGGCGGGGCGGCGATGGCCGAGGGGCGGCGGGGAGAATCGCAGTGCTGATGTCCATTCTAGTCTCCAACCAGGCGTGGTCGAAAGCTAGACCATGCGAGTCGCGATGAAAAGAAAAGAAGACCCACGACGTTTCCGAGACATGTGGATTGACCAACTCAACTTCGGTAGCGAGCACCTCCGGGGAGTTTCGAGCGGGGACGAAGCGAGCATTGTCACCACGCCTGTGCGAAGCGGCAACCGCGGCTGGGACCAAAGCCGCGTGATATCACCTCTCCCCCAATGTGATCGGCCACCTCAATGAGCCCCGACCGTCTCTGTGGCCCGGTGGCGAGGTGGTTGTCACGGTCAGGCGGCTCAGGTAGCCTCAGAGCATCTGCACGGACAGGTCCCTCTCCCTCCCGACTCGACCGGATCGAACCGCCATGACCCATGAAGAGCGCTTCGCTCAGCTCAAACTCACGTTGCCCCCCGCTCCCAAGCCCGTGGCCACGTATCTCACGGCCGTGCGCTACAACGACCTTCTTTACGTCTCAGGCCACGGTCCCTTGCGAGATGACGGCACGATGCACACCGGCCGGCTCGGCGACGACCTGGACGTCACCGCCGGACAGGCCGCCGCGAAACAAGTCGGCCTGGCGATCCTCGCGACCGTGCGCAGTCATCTGGGCACGCTCGACCGCGTCGTCCGCCTGATCAAGGTCCTGGGCATGGTCAACAGCACTCCCGAATTCGGCGAACAGCCCAAGGTCATCAACGGGTTTTCCGACTTGATGGTGGACGTCTTCGGCGAGGCCGGCAAGGGCGCCCGAAGTGCCGTGGGAATGGGCGCGCTGCCGGGCAACATCGCCGTCGAGATTGAGGCCATCTTCCAGGTGAAGGATTAATCGCCAAGCAAGCAAAGCCATGCCGAACGACGACCTGGAACATCTGTTTGTGGTCCTGGACAACCAAGGCATCTGCCGCCGAATCATCGACGGCGGGACGGAGCACGTCGCGGGCTTGCCTTCGCTCCTCAAAGAAGGGTGGCGGCCGGTCCGCGAGACCTCTTTCGGGGAGGGTGGTCTCGTCCTGCTCCTGCTCGATCGCGACCCTCGCGACCCGAAGGGCTTCGGCTTTCGGACTTGAGAAATGACCAAAACGCTACGTAGTGCCAAGCGTGCTCTCGAACCCCATTTGTGGAAAATGGCCTTCGCGGCCGCGGCCGTGGTCTTGGCCGTCCCAATCTATCTTCTCTGGAACCACGACCGATATGCGGACATGGCCCTGCGCCATTCCCAGTATTCCCGCACTCCCGACTCGCCGGAAGACGAGGAATGGCACAGCGACGCCGCGCGGGAGTACGAGAAGTTCGCCGCGCAACCCTGGAAGCCCTTCGGCCCCGACGCGCGGTACACCCGTTGTCCCCATTGCCTCCGCCGATAAGGACCAAACGGAGGACGTTCGTGCGGCGCATACGCTACGCAGTCGCAATCAGCCTCGATTCCTTCGTCGCCGGCCCGAACGATGAGTTCGACTGGATCACGTCGGACCCGGACATCGACTTCGCGACCATCTTTCGTGAGTTCGACATCTTCTTGATGGGTCGTCGGACCTATGAAGTCATGTCGAAGCAAGGCCAAAGTGCGATATCTGGAAAGCGAGTGCTCGTCGCGTCGCGGGCCCTGCGACCTGAGTCTTGTCCGAACGCAACCGTTTTGGGCGAGGACCTCGAACCGACCTTGCGACAACTCCGACGAGAGCCGGGAAAGGACGTCTGGCTCTTCGGGGGCGGCTCGCTCTTTCGTTCGTTATTGGGGTTCGGTCTGGTCGACACGGTCGAGGTCTCGATCGTGCCGATTTTGTTGGGCGGCGGCATCCCGTTTTTGCCGTCCCCCGCGACCCGAGCGAACCTGCGGTACACCGGACAGACGCTGTACCCCAAGAGCGGTATCCTTACAGTGCGGTACGACGTGTTGGGTGCCCAGTGAGTGCTGAGGGACCACGGTGACGCGCAACGCTCGGATGAAGGACCAGGGTTGCCTGATTATTGGGGGCACGGGCGGGATCGGTCTGGCCACGGCCCGCCGATTTCTGGAGGAAGGGGCGCGCGTCGTCGTTTCGGGCCTTGTCGATGCGGAGGTGGACATCGCGCGCACGGCCTTGGATGGGGTCGGTCCCAACTGGGCCCATGTCGCGGACGTCCGTTCGGCCGAATCGGTCCGCCAATTGTTCACCGCGTCGGTCGCCTGGTTGGGCGGACGCTTGGACGTCCTCGTCCACGTAGCCGGGATAAGCGGCCGAAAATACGGTGATGGGCCCTTGGACACATGCACGGATTCGGGTTGGGAACAAGTCTTGCGGATCAATGCGCGGGGGGCCTTCCTGACCAATCAGGCGGCGGTCAAGCAGATGTTGGCCCAGACGATCGACCCTGTGACAGGAATGCGCGGCGCCGTGGTCAACATTGGGTCGGTGCTTTCCCATGCTCCGTCGCCTCGGCATTTCGGCACGATCGCCTACGCGGCGAGCAAAGGGGCCATGCGGGCGATGACCCGCGCGGCCGCCGCGGACTACGCGGCCGAGAAGGTGCGATTCAACTTGATCGAGCCGGCGTTGATCGACACCCCGATGTCGCGTCGGGCCGTTCAGGACCCATCCATCGCGGCCTATCTCAGGGTCAAGCAGCCCCTCAGCGAGGGCCCCGGTCAAGCCGACGACATCGCCGAGGCGGTGCTCGCGCTGGCCGAACCAGCGGCCAAGTTCATTACGGGGGCGGTCCTTCAGGCCGACGGCGGCTGGTGCCTGTCATCCGGCGACGAGTGACCCAATTCTCATGAACAACGATCCCCTCGACGATTACCTGCGGGCCGTGACTGCCGCGCTCGGGCGCATCCGGGAGACCCAACTGGACGCGGTACGACAAGCGGCGCGGCGCTTCGCCGACGCGATCCTGGCCGGTCGGCTCGTCCATGTCTTCGGCACGGGACACTCGCGCATGGCCGTTGAGGAAATGTTCCCGCGTTATGGGTCATTTCCGGGGTTTCATCCCATCGTCGAACTCTCGATGACGTATCACAATACGGTGGTGGGCGCGAACGGTCAGCGACAGGCGATGTTCCTGGAGAACGTGGGCGGATTTGGCCCGGTGCTCTGGCGGAACTTCGCGACGGACCCGGCCGATGCCCTTCTCGCAATCTCGACCAGCGGCTGCAACGCGGTGACGGTGGACGTGGCGATCGAGGCGAAACGTCGCGGGATGTTCGTG
>CALLYK010000127.1 GCA_937858365.1 uncultured Isosphaeraceae bacterium
GGTGCCCATGGAGCCGATCTCTTCCTCCCCCTTCGTGGCCATTGGCGCCAAGATGTACTTGAGGTCTTCCAGCGTGTAACCGAAGGCCATCTGGCGATGGATGAGCATGTGATGGTTGGGACCCGGCACGTGCCCCGCCTCGGGGAGGTCCGCCAGGGTCACCATGTGGGCCTCGAGCCACTCCCCGTAGGGCTTGGCGGTGGCGATCGTCTCCTTGAGCTCCTCGTCTTCGACGATCCGGCCTTCCTCCATGTTCACGAGGAACATCTTGCCGGGCTCGAGCCGCCCTTTGCGGACGATCTCGTCGGGTCGGAAGTCGAGCACGCCGGTCTCGCTGGCCATGACCACCAGACCGTCGCGTGTGACGAGATAGCGACCTGGTCGCAGGCCATTGCGGTCGAGCGTCGCGCCGATCGTCTTGCCGTCGGTGAAGCCGACCGAGGCGGGGCCGTCCCACGCCTCCATCAGGCAAGAGTGATAACGGTAGAAGTCTTTCTTGGCCTGGGACATGGTCTTGTCCCCTTCCCACGCTTCGGGGATGAGCATCATCATTGCGTGGGCGGGCGGATAACCGGCGCGGACCAGCAGCTCGACGGCGTTGTCCAGGCAGGCGGTGTCGCTGAGCCCTTCCCGGATGATCGGCAAGAGTTTTTTCACGTCCCCTGGCTCGAAAACGTCCGACTCCAAGAGCGCCTCGCGGGCGCGCATCCAGTTGATGTTGCCGCGCAGCGTGTTGATCTCGCCGTTGTGGGCGATCATCCGATAGGGATGCGCCAGCTCCCAACTTGGAAACGTGTTTGTGCTGAACCGTGAATGGAACAGGCAAAAGGCCGACGCGAGGGCCGGGTCCTCCAGGTCGTCGGCGAAGTAGGAGCTCACCTGCTTGGGCGTGAGCATCCCCTTGTAGACGAGGGTCCGGCAGGAAAGGCTGGCGAAATAGAAGTACTTGTGGTCGTCGAGACCCGAGCGGATCATCATGTCTTCAAACCGCTTTCGGATCACGTAGAGCTTCCGCTCGAAGCGGTCGGGGTCTTCTTCGTTCGAGCCGACGAACGTGTGGAACATCGCCGGCTCGACCTTCAAGGCGCTTGGGCCCACGTCGGTCGGGTCGGTCTTCAAGGGCCTCCAGCCCAGGAACCGTTGACCTTCCTCGGCCACGATGTCCTCGAAGAGCTTCCGGCCATAGGCTTGCTGTACTGGGTCGCGAGCGGCGAAGAAGAGGCCGACGCCGTATTCGAGCGGGCCGGGCAAATCGATCTGAAGGGGCCGGCAGCGTTCGAGGAAGAAGTCGTGAGGGACCTGGACCAAGATCCCGGCGCCGTCTCCGGTGTTGCAATCGCAGCCGCGGGCGCCGCGATGGTCCAGGTTCTCCAGGGCGGTGAGGGAGTCTCGAACGAGGCGGTGCGACTTCCGGCCGTTGAGGTCCACGAGGAAGCCGACGCCGCAAGCATCGTGCTCGTGACCGGGATCGTAGAGTCCTTGATTCGGAGGCAGTCCCATGGTCATCGTCGGGTCCCTTGGCTCGATCGGTGGAGAGGGCCGCCGCGGCGGGGGGCGGCGATCGCGGTCGCGTCGCGGGAGGGGTGGGTCTGGGTCAAGATGACGACGAGGCCGCGTCGGCCGCGACCTCGGGCCTCGCCCCATCGGCTAGGAGCCATTCGAGAAACTTGTGGGTGGTCCGCTCCAGGGCGGACGAGCGGCGGTGTAGCACCGCCAGGGGCCGGGTCAACGACGGGTCGGCGAACGGCACCGCCACCAAGGTGCCCGCCTTCGTCTCCTGGGCCAACGTCGGAGCGGGTAGGATCGCCAGTCCCGACGAGACCTCCACCGCACGCTTGATGTTCTCGATGTTGTCAAACATGAGGCCGACACGGACATGGACGCCATGCCGCCGGAGGTGGCGGTCGATGGCCCGGCGGATCGACAAATCGGGGTCGAAGCTGACGAGCGTCGCCCCATCGAGTTGGCCGATTTGGATGGATTCGCACTGGGCGAGCGGGTGGTCGGGGGCGCAGGCCACGACCATGGCCTCCTCTCGCCACGGGATCACGGTCAGTTCGGGCCACTTCTTGGGATAGGAGATGAGGCCCAGGTCGGCCGCCCCTTGAGTGACGGCCTCGACCACCCGCGTGGGGTGCAAATACTCGAGGCGGACGTCAACTTCGGGATGGGCCTCTTTGAATGTCCGGACATGGCGGTCGAGGTGGGCCAAGCCGGCCGAATAGATCGAGACGACCCGGATCGTGCCCACGAGATGCGAGTCGGCATCGAGTGAGCGGACCCGGACCTCGACTTCCTGATACCGGCCCACCAGTTCCTTGCAGCCCTCGTAAAAGACCTTTCCTTGAGGAGTCAAGACGAAGGGGCGCTTGGAACGGTCGATCAGCTTGACGCCGAGGTGCTCTTCCAGACGTTGGACCGTTTGGCTCACCGAGGACTGCGCCACGCCGTTTTCGGCGGCGCCTCGGGAGAAGCTGGCCCATCGCACGACATCGCAAAAGACCTTGAGGGCTTCCAAGTTCATGAAAAAGGTCCGCTCCTCGGCTCTCCCACGGCGATGCTGACGCCGGCGGGCGCCGACGAGACCGCCCAGGCGAGTCGGCGTTGTGACTCGCCGACGGGATGAAAATCGCGCAGAGACGATAATGACGCACGACCCGTATCGAGTTCGGTAATACTAGAGCCGGATCGTGAGTCGGCTGTCAAGGGGTCGTTTCGGGTGCCACCGGTCGGTCCTATTGGCGGGAGGGTGAGTGTCCGCGAAGGTCGCGCGGGCCGTGCGGTCCACGTCGATCGGGCAGTTTTTGCAGACTGAGACGATGGCGGCCGGTCTTTGGTTCGGTCAAAGTGAGGGGAGGTCGTTGACCTGGACGATGAAGCGGGTAAACTGGCGGGACGGGTGGCCACCGCAGGCCGAGGACCGCGAGGCGAAGCCCTTGTTCGTCCGTGGCATGCCCCCTAGAATGGGGCCTTGTCCGTCAACGAGGGCGTCCTCTTGCGCGCCCTTCCCCTGTTCGGCCCGACCGCGGGCCTCGGAGCCTCCTGGGTCATTCCATGAAATTTCACCTGATCGACCGGATCTTGGAGTTGGAACCGGGACGGAGTCTGGTGGCGGTCAAGAACCTGTCCTTGACGGAGGAGTACCTCGCCGATCACTTTCCAGGCTTCCCGGTGATGCCTGGTGTCCTTATGCTCGAGGCCCTGACACAGGCCGGCGCCTGGCTCATCCGCGAGACCGAGGACTACGCCCACAGCATCATCCTGCTCCGGTCGGCCAAGACCATCAAATACGGCAGCTTCGTCGAACCGGGCCGGCAGCTCCGCTTGAAGGTCGACCTTCAAGACCTGGGGCCTCGCGAATGCACCCTGAAAGGGGAGGGCACTTGCGACGAGACGGTGATGGTGCGAGGCCGTTTCACCTTGGAGCGTTACAACTTGCGCGACAAGGACCCAGCCCTGCACACGACCGACGCGTTCATCGTGGCCGGCCTTCGCGACCAATGCTCGACGCTCCGCAAGGGGTCGATCGGTTCCAAGGCACTGCCTCGTCCCGTGATGGTCAAACCCGCCCCGGTCGAGGCCGTTTCGAAATCCTAACCTCCAAACCGGCCCGCTGTTTTCGATTCAGGCGAGGCCCCCAGCGGGTCGATGATGTTGCAAGGTTTTCAAGAATTCTACAGAATACGCCGACCTTGTGGGGCCACAAGGACGGCGGCCCTGAACATGCAACCATTGATGTCCTGAGTCCGTTCGACCGAACGCCTTCGGGAGTCGGCGGCCCCCGGTTCGGTTCGGTCCCGGCGGGGCGGGATGGGTCAGGTGAACCTGTTCTTTCGCGAGGAAACCATGTCGACGCACGACGAGATTTACGAGAAGGTCCAAGCCACTCTGGTCGACGCCCTGGGCGTGGACGAGGGAGACGTGACCCCGGAAGCGACCCTCTTTAATGACCTGGGGGCCGAGTCGATCGACCTGCTCGACATCGTCTTCCGGCTCGAGCGGAACTTCGGGATCAAGATCCCCCGCGGCGAACTCTTCCCCGAGAACGTCTCGGACCCCGAGCTCACCCAGGACGGCAAGCTCACCACCAAAGGCGTGGACGAAATGAAGGCCCGCCTGCCGTTCGTTGACCTGAGTGGTCTGCCCGAGAACCCGGAAGTCGACAAGCTTCTGGACCTCTACACGGTGGACATGCTCGTCAAGTACGTCGCCACCAAGCTAAACAACGCCTGAGCCCCGTCCCACGCGGCGGGACCGGGCCCAACCGCCCGACCCGCCCCGAAGACGGGGGGCCGTCCCCCACCTGAAGGACCTTCACGGGCCCGCCCATCATGCGCTGGATCTGGATCGACAAGTTCCTTGAGTTCCGCAGCGGTGAGTTCGCGCGCGCGATCAAGAACCTCTCGCTCGCCGAGGAGCACCTGCACGACCACTACCCCGGATACCCGGTGATGCCCGCGTCCCTGATCATTGAGGGGCTCGCGCAGACCGGCGGCATCCTCGTGGGTGAGGCCAGCAATTTTCAAGAAAAGGTCGTCCTCGCCAAGATCCCCAAGGCCGAGTTCCACGGCGTCGCGTGCGCCGGCGACCAGCTCGTTTACGAGGTCACGCTCACCGACCTCCGCGCCGAGGGGGCCGTCGTCCAAGGCAAGGCCTTCCTCCAAGACGAACTCCTGGCCGATGTCGAGATCGTTTTCGCCCACCTCGACAACACCCGATCGAACCAGATCTTCGGCCCCAAGAACTTCGTCTTCACGCAACAATTGCTCAACGTGCTCGACCTGGCCAAGGCGCGGGGGAACGCGTCGCGGCCGAGCACGCCCATCACGGAGGTTACCAACGGTCAACCGGTCGACGGAGTGGTGACGCCACCAGCCTGAGCGCCGGCCGGCGTCCCTCGAGGTCCTGACCGAAATCGTCCTCCATTTCCGTGGATCGTGCCCCCCGGAACGACCGGGCCCGGTCCCCGCCCGATCGAGTCGTGTCCCTCGCAGGCGAGTTTCTCATGTTCGGAAACGAGCAGCGCGTCGTCATCACCGGACTGGGGATCGCCACCCCCTTGGGGATCGGTCCGGAGGCCAATTGGGCCGCCCTGGCCGAGGCCCGATCGGCGATCGGCAAACTCAAGGCCTTCCCCCTCGGGGACGTCCACACCACGATGGCCGCCGAGATCGACCGCTTCGACCTCAAGACCCTGGCCATCCCCAAACACAAAAAGGCACTGATCAAGAACCAGAAGTACATGGCCAGGGACATCGTCTTGGCCGTCGGCACGGCCGAACTGGCCATCGCCGACGCGGGCCTCGCCGACGGCGGCGTCGACCCCACGCGCTTCGGCCTTGACCTCGGGGCCGCCCTCATCTCCACCGAGATCGACGAGCTGGCCCCCGCCATCAACACGTCCACCAAGGCCGACGGCGAGTTCGACTTTACGGCCTGGGGACGAGACGGCCTCCCCCAGATCCTGCCGATCTGGCTCTTGCGCTACTTGCCAAACATGCTGGCCTGCCACATCGGCATCCTCAACGATTGCCAAGGGCCCAGCAATACGATCACCGAGGCCGACGCCGCCAGCAACGTAGCGATCAGCGAGGCGACCCGTATCATTCAACGCGGTCGGGCCGATGTCATGGTCACTGGCGGCGGCGACTCCAAGATCCATCCCCTCGGCTACGTTCGCCTTGGCCTCTTCAACGTACTCACTCGGCAAGACACACCCGAGACCGCCTGCCGCCCCTTCCACAAAGACCGCGACGGCTGGGTCCCCGGTGAAGGGGCCGGGATCATCATCCTCGAGGAATACGAACACGCAAAGAAACGCGGCGCCAAGATCTACGGCGAGGTCCTGGGCTGCGCCTCGGCCTGCGACGCCTACGGCCCAGGCGGCCTCGACCCCGAGGGTGGTGGGACGGAAGTCGCCATCCGGGCCGCGCTCAAGGACGCCGGCCTTGAACCGTCGCAAGTCGGTCACGTCAACGCGCACGGCTCGGCCACACAGATTTGCGACCTCGCCGAGGCCCGCGCCTTCGAGCGTGTCTTTGGCCCGGAAGGGGTCCCCGTCACCGCCTTGAAAGGCTACATGGGGAACATGGGGGCCAGTTGCGGGGCCGTCGAGTTGATTTGCAGCCTCATCGGCGTGAACCAAGGGATGGTCCCGCCGGCCGTCCACTGCGATGAACTCGACCCGCGTTGCCGGGTGGACCTCGTCCGAGGTGCCCCGCGGCCGACAGACAACCCGATCTTCGTGAATACGAACCTGACCCGCTACGGACAGGCCGCCGCCGTGGTGGTGCGCGGCAACCGTGGCGGCACCGAGTATTGACCCCGGGGGCGCCTCCCGCGGGACCAAGGGGACCTCGCATGCGTCGCCGAGTCGTGGTCACGGGCATGGGAATGGTCACGCCCCTCGGGCTCGACCTGGAATCGACCTGGGAAGGATTGCGTCAAGGGCGCAGTGGGGTTTCTCAAATCACGCTGTTCGACGCCTCTACCTTCCCCACCAAGATCGCCGCTGAAGTGAAGGGCTTCCGCCTCCTCGACTACGGGCCCCAGATGGAACGCTGGGTCGAGCACAGCCGCAACTCGCAGCTCGCCTTGGCGGCGGCCCACATGGCCCTTCACGGCTCGGGCCTTCTCGAATACCCCAAGCTCGATCGCGATCGCTTCGGCGTCTATCTCGGCTCGGGCGAAGGTCAGCACGACTTCTTCCCGTTCGTCAAGCTCGTGAACCTCTCCTGCGAGGGAGACAAGGTGAACACGGCCCGCTTCACCACTTTGGGCCCGAATCACCTCCGCTTCCTTCAGGAGACCGAACAAGAACCGGGCACGCCCACCGCGCACCTGGCGCGTGAGTACGGCGCTCGCGGGCACAACGCCAATTGCTTGACCGCGTGCGCGGCCAGTTCCCAGGCGATCGGCGAGGCGACCGAAATCATCCGTCGGGGCGACGCCGACGTCATGCTCAGCGGAGGCACGCACAGCATGATCCACCCCTTCGGCGTGACCGGCTTCGTCCTCCTCACCGCCTTGTCGACCCGCAACGACGAGCCTCATCGGGCCAGTCGCCCCTTCGATCGCGACCGTGACGGGTTCATTATCGGCGAAGGGGCCGGCATGTTGATCCTGGAGGAACTCGAACACGCCAAGGCCCGAGGTGCCACGATCCACGGTGAGGTCGCCGGCTACGGGTCGACCGCCGACGCCTTTCGTCTCACCGACAGCCACGACGAGGGCCGAGGGGCCATCGCTTGCATGCGCGAGGCGATCGCCGACGCGGGCATTCAACCCGAAGACATCGACTACATCAACGCCCACGGGACGAGCACACAGGTCAACGACTCCATCGAGACGCTGTCCATCAAGAAGGCCCTGGGAGAGGCCGCGTACAAGGTCCCCATCTCCAGCACGAAAAGCATGATGGGCCACCTGATCGCGGCGGCCGGGAGCGTCGAGGCAATCATCTGCCTCTTGGCGATCCGCGACGGCATCTTGCCCCCGACAATCAACCTCGAAAACCCGGACCGCGAGTGCGACCTCGATTACGTGCCGAATGTGGCCCGCGGCCAGGCGGTGGACGTGACCCTGACCAACAGCTTCGGCTTCGGCGGCCAAAACGTCGCCCTGGTGATCCGAAGGTACGCGGATTGAGGGTCGTGAGGCGGGGGCCCCGTCGACCCCCACCAGACTTCTTGACTTTTCCACCCCTCCTGACCGAAGCTCCCCATAGAGACACCACTGGCGGCGGTGGCCGAGATCCTCGACGCGCGCCGAGTCGGATCGCGCCCGCCCTGTGTTCACGCGCCTCACGGAGCACCTCGTGCCTATCAGCTTGCCGGACTGGACGCTCTTGGCCGCCGCCGGCGGGGCTATCGCGTTCTTGGGCGTGATGGTCCTCACGGTCGTCCGCTTCGCGCCGATCGTCACGCGCAACTTGCAGAGGCCCCCGATTTTCCAACCGCCTCGACTCGACCCCGTGCCGGGTGGAGAGGATTGCAGCTTCGAGACCGAGGACGGCCTTCAACTCGCTGGCACCTACTTCAAGACAAACGCCCCGAGCCGTGCGGGAGTGGTGGTCTTCTGCCCCGAGTTCCTCAGCGACCGTTGGAGCTTCCTCTCGTACGGCCAGGAACTCCTGGACGAGGGATACGACCTCTTCTCGTTCGACTTCCGCAATCACGGCGAGAGTCAGTCGGAACACGATTACGAGCCGTTGCCCTGGATCAGTGATCGTGAAGCGATTGACCTGCGGGCCGCGCTCGCCCACGTCTTGGCGCGCCCCGACGCCGACCCCGCGGGCCTGGCCCTCTTCGGCATCAGCCGCGGAGGCTCCACGGCCCTCTGCGTGGCGGCCGACGAGCCCCGCGTCTGGGCGGTCGTCACCGACGGTGCCTTCCCCACGCGAGGGACCTTGCGCGTGTACATGTGCCGCTGGGCCGAGGTCTATCTTCCCTGGAAATGGCTGGCGCGCAACGTGCCGATGTGGGTGATCGACGTGGTCTGGTGGTTCAGCCATCACCAGTCGCAGAACCGTTTGAACCGCCGCTTTCTCGACGTGGAAGGGGCCGTGCCGCGCCTTGCGCCGCGCCCCTGGTTCATGATCCACGGGGGCCGCGACACGTACATTCCCCCGAGTGTCGCCCAGGACCTTTTCGCCCGCGCGGGCGACCCGAAGCAATCCTGGGTCGTGCCCGGAGCGCGACATAATCGGTGCAAGGAAATTCAACCCGAGGAATACACGAGCCGCCTCCTCGCCTTCCTCACGCGATACGGCCCCCGTGCGGTCGTGACTGACGACCATTCGATGGAGGTCGTCTCCTCCGAACTCGCCGGAAGTCCGGGCGCCCTGTCCGAATCGACCCCCGCCGTCTGAATCGAACCAAGCCGAGTCACGCCCGCCATGTTCTTTTTCATCAAGAAGCTGTTCGGCAAGCCCATCATCCGCCGTTCGCGGGCCCTCGCCGAATCGTTCCTGAAGCTCACCGAAACGGCCCGCGCCGCGCAAAGGGCTCGCCTACTTGAACTCGTGGGCCGGAACGCCGAGAGCGCCTTCGGTCGCGACCACCACTTCGCCGAGATTCGCTCGGCGGCCGATTTCCGCAAGCGCGTGCCGATCCGCGGCTACGACGGCCACGAGCCCTACATCGAGCGTGTGCGCAACGGCGAGACGTCGGCCCTCTTCGGTCCCGGCACGAAAGTCCTGATGTTCGCGATGACGTC
Organism: uncultured Isosphaeraceae bacterium; assembly: GCA_937858365.1. Lineage (GTDB taxonomy): Bacteria > Planctomycetota > Planctomycetia > Isosphaerales > Isosphaeraceae > CALLYK01. Next base: position 9,217 of record CALLYK010000127.1, read on the forward strand.
GGGCACGACCGCGCGACCCAAGACGATCCCAGTCACCGAGGAGTCTTTGCGCAACTACAAAGACGGCTGGACGATCTGGGGCATTCGGGCCTTCGACGACCACCCCGACATCCTCATGCAAGGGCTCAAGCCCATCCTCCAACTCGCGAGCGACTGGCGGGAAACGACCACGCCCGCCGGCATTCCTTGCGGCGCGATCACGGGTCTGACAGCGCAGATGCAGAACCCGTTCGTGCGCACGACCTACTGCATGCACCCGGCCGCGTCGCGCATCAAGGACGTGCAGTCGAAATATTACGTGGCCTTGCGACTCTCGGCCTACCGAGACGTCGGCACGACGATCGCCGCCAATCCGAGCACGATCCTGGGCATTGCGCGTCTGGGAGACCGCGAACGCGAGACGCTCATCCGCGACTTCTTTCAGGGGACCCTGGACCGCAAGTGGGACGTGCCTTCAGACGTCCGCCGGGCCTTGAACCGGAAGGTCCGAAAGAAGCGAAAAGAAGCCGCGAAGCGACTGGAAGCGATCGTCGCCGAAACGGGGCGTTTGCTGCCCAAGGACTATTGGCCGAACCTGCAGTTCCTGACCAACTGGACGGGCGGGTCGATGGGGGCCTACCTCCGCAATTACCCCGAGTTCTTCGGCGAGAAGCCGGTGCGCGACCCCGGCCTGATCGCGTCGGAAGGGCGCATGACGATCCCGATCGAAGACAACACGTCGGCCGGCATCCTCGACATTCGGCATCAGTATTTCGAGTTCCTGCCCGAGGAGCAAATCGAACGCGACGACCCCGAAGTTCTCGAAGCGGCCGACCTGACGGTGGGTCGTGACTACTTCATCCTGCCGACGACGGCGGGCGGGCTTTACCGATATCAGATCCACGACCTCGTCCGTTGCGTGGGCTTCCACGGTGAGGCCCCGGTGATCGCCTTCCTGAACAAGGGGGCCCACATATCGAGCCTCACGGGCGAGAAGCTCTCGGAGTTCCAAGTGGTGGAGGCAGTGAACGCGGCGCAGAAGGAACTCGGCATGCGCCTTGCCTCGTTCTTGGTCTTACCGGAGTGGGGTGGGCCACCACTCTATCGCCTCCTGATCGAAGCACGGGACTTGGGGGACTCGCGCGAGGCGGCCGACCTGCTGGCCGCCGCCGTGGACGCCCGCCTTCAGCGAATCAATTGTGAGTACGAGAACAAGCGAACGACCCTGCGTTTGGGACCCATGCGAGCGGCCCTTTTGCCGCCGGGATCCTGGCTGGAATTCCAACGTCGCCGGCTCGCCAAAAGCGGTGGCACGATGGAGCAGTACAAGCAGCCTTGCCTTCTGCCTGACCTCGAAGCCTTGGCATCATTCCCTGTGTTGGAAGAAGTGGCCTGAGCGGCGCTGGGTGCGTGGTGAAAGGCCCTCGCGCCTCGTTGGTGGTGAGAAGGAGCTTCCTTCTCGGTGCGGTTTTGCGTGACCATCCTTTGTGTCCTCTGTGTTCAATCGGTAACAAGAAAGTTGAAGTCCTGGCCTTGCCGCCTTGGTAGAGTGCTTGTTGCCACGAGGGCGAGACCTCGTATTGAGGGACGCTTCGAGGGTCGAGCCGACTCGCATCGTGCCGGGCCACCATCACGCTCGTCTTTGGGGAGCGGACCACCAAAGTGGGTCCTCTCCAGCGGGCGTTGGGGAAGGCCGGGACAATGGCCCACCGAGTGGGGCCCCTTGGTCAAGCCGACGGGCGATGAGCGTGTTCGGCCGCCAAGATCATCGAACGGTTGTTGA
>CALLYK010000128.1 GCA_937858365.1 uncultured Isosphaeraceae bacterium
GTCCGCCTCGCCTTCGCGGTGATGATGGAGGCCGACGCCGACGTCCTGCTGATCGGCCTTCGCGACCCCGGGAAGCTCGTCGACGAGCTGATGCGGGAGGAACAGACGATCGAGCGGCAACGTGAGAGGAGCGGATGACGATGAACGCAGGCGATACGGCCGCCCGGGAGCCCGACGCCGTCGGCGACAGACGGGGCCTGGCGCTGCGGCTGCTCGAGGGCACGTGGATCGACGTCGCCTTCGTCCCGGCGGTCGTGGTCGCGCTCTTCGTCTACCTCTCCCTCTCGACCGACGTCTTCTTCACGCACGGCAACTTCAACAACGTGCTCGGACAGGCCGTGATGCTCGCGACCGTCGCCTTCGGGATGACCTTCGTCATCATCGCCCGCGAGATCGATCTCTCCGTCGGCGCCGGAGCGGCCATCGTCAGCGTGCTCACCGCCACCCCGAGCGCCGTCGGCCCGCCGCCGCGCGTCGTTCCCGGACTGATCTGGAGCGTATTCGCCCCCAGCGTATTCACCTGGCCGGTGATCTGCTGCTGGACCCCGCTCCCCAGCGCCGTCAGCAAAATCACCGCCGAAATCCCGATCACAATCCCCAGCGTCGTCAGCGCCGTCAACAAGCTACCGAACAGCATCGCCAGCGGCCCCTTCCACGGCAGCTGGGCGAACTTGTCCACCGTCGCGATGACGAGGCCCGGGATGAGGCGATAAATCTCCTCGTCGGTTGTCAGGACCGGAATGCCTTCAGGGCTCTTTGCCTGCGTGAAGTCGCATTCTCCGCGGCGGTCGCTGCACGTGAGGATCACTCGGTGGAGTACGGGGTCAACGCGTGCGTCTCTCCCCGGTTTAAAGCCACAACCGCACCAGGGACAGGTCGTGAGCTGGATGGGGTTCGTCGTCCTGGCGATGGGCAAGCTCGGCGGGCAAGAGCTCAATTACAGTTCCGACATCGACCTGCTCTTTCTCTACGATCGCGAAGGCGCGACCAGCGGCCCGCGCCAGACGACCAACGAGGAGTTCCATTCTAAAGTGGGCGGCGAACTGGTACGCCTTCTGGCCGACCACACGGCCTTGGGACGGGCCTATCGCGTGGACCTCCGCCTTCGACCTGACGGCGACCAAGGGCCGCTGGTGCGCTCGCTGGCGGCGACCCTGGGACATTACGAAACGAAGGGACGCACGTGGGAACGTCAGGCCCTCATCAAGTGCCGGCCGATCGCCGGCGACCTGGGCCTTGGCCGGCAATTCCTCGCGGCCATCACACCGTTCGTCTACCGCCGGTATCTGAGCGCCGCTGAGATCGGCGAGATCAAGGCGATCAAGCGCAAGATCGAGGCCCGCACGCTCTCGGCCGGCACGCAAGAACTCGAAGTGAAAACGGGCCGGGGCGGCATCCGCGACGTCGAGTTTGTCGTCCAGTTCCTGCAACTTCTTCACGGCGGCACCTATCCGCAGGTCCGCCATCACAACACGATTGAGGCCCTCACACGTCTGGAACAGCTCGGCTGCCTGACCGCCGAGGAACGCGGGATCATGGAAGACACGTATCGATTTCTCCGCCGTGTCGAACACCGCTTGCAGGCGATGTTCGACCGACAGACCCACCAGATGCCCGCCGACCCCGAAGGTCAACGGGCCCTGGCGATCCGGATGGGATATCATCCCCGGACCGTCTGGGAAGACCGGGCGGGACCAGCCCAACGGTTCGTCGCCGACTACCGGGCCAAGACGGAATTCAACCGCCGGATCCTCAATCACCTCTTGCACGACGCCTTCCGCGACGACTCGGGCGCGCCGGTGGACCCGGTGGTCGATCTGGTGCTCGACCCAGACCCGGCGCCCGAGACGATCGCGGCGGCCCTGGGCCGATATCCCTTCCATGATGGCCCGACCGCGCATCGCAACCTGCTCGCGCTGGCGCGCGAGGACACTCCATTTCTCTCGCAGGCGCGTTGCCGGCACTTCTTCGCGGCGATCGCCCCACGTCTGCTGGATGCCGTGGCGGCAACGGCCGAGCCCGACATGACCCTGACGAACCTGGAGAAAGTGTCGGCCTCTCTGGGGGCCAAGGCGGTCCTCTGGGAACTCTTCAGTTTCAACCCGCCCACGCTCCGACTCTATGTGGAACTCTGCGCGTCGAGCCAGTTCCTCACGGAGATCTTGATCAACAACCCAGGGATGATCGACGACTTGATGGACTCGTTAGTCGTCGACCGCTCGCAGCCGGCCTCGGCGATCCGTTTGGAATTGGCCGAACTCTGCCGGGGCGCCGAGGACCTCGGGCCGATCTTGATGGGCTTCCGCAACAAGGAATTGATCCGGATCGGCACCCGCGACGTCCTGCGACGTGAGCCGATTCGCGACGTCACGCGCGAACTTGCCGACGTGGCCGAGTCGATCGTGGATCATGTGGCCCGCGACCAATTCGCCCGGCGCGTCCGGCGTCACGGCAGCCCGCGTTTGGCCGACCAAGGCCGCGCGGCGCATTGGGCGATCCTGGCGCTGGGCCGCCTGGGCGGTCGCGAGTTGAGTTATCACAGCGACCTCGACCTCGTTTTCATCCACCAAGGGGCCGGCCGGACCGACAACACGGGTGAGGCCGGTCCGATCACCAACGAACAGTTCTTCGCCGAGGTGGCCCAACGGGCCTTGAGGGCCTTGGAAGGGGGCATGGGCCAGGGACCGCTTTACGCGATTGACACACGCCTTCGTCCCCAGGGCGCGTCGGGGCCGCTGACGGTGACGCTGGAGACCTTCCGCGATTATTACCGAGGTCCCGCCCGCGCGTGGGAACGCCTGGCATTGACACGGGCCCGAGTCGTCCACGCGCGGGGCGACTTCGGCCGGGAAGTGGCGTCGATCGTCCGCGAGGTCCTCACCGAGGCGATCGACGTGGCCGACCTGGCCCTTCAGGTCCGCCAGATGCGGCGACGTGTCGAGGAAGGAGCGCCGCCGCACGGTTTGCGTCGGGGATACGGGGGCCTCGCCGAGATTGAGTTCCTGGTGCAGTTTCTTCAACTCGTCCACGCGCCCGCGGACCCGCGCGTGCTCAAAACGAACATCTGGGAAGCGCTCGACGCCTTGCGCGACAAGGGGGTGCTCGACGAGGAGGAGCACGCGTCGTTGACGTCGTCCTACGATTTCCGACGGACGGTGGAAGCGCGGCTGCGTCTGGTGCATAACCGGGCCCGCGTGGAGGTCCCGCGCGAGCGTGAGGAGCTGGCGCGACTGGCCCGCCGCCTCGGCTACGACGGGGCGAGCGAGACCGCGAACATCGAGCGCTTCCTCGCCGACGCGAAGGACCGCGCCGAAAGAACACGGGCCCTCTTCGAGAAACACGTCGCGCCGGCGGGACCTGCCGGCTGAGCCGCGACCCGCTTCTTGGGAAAGGACGCTTAGAGGGCGTCCGAGCTAACGATTTCCCCACTGGCGATCGTGCCAATCGCGCGCCACGTGCCGCCGTTGACGGTGTTCTTGATGAACTTGACGCTTCCGTCGGCCATCAAGGCGTTCACGCCGCCAGGGTGGCGGCTCCGCGCGGTCACCGCGGCGTAAGTCGGGCCCGCGTTCTTCTCGCGACGGCCGTTCAGGTCCACGTCCAGCACCCGGTTCGGGCCGCCGAGGACCTTCCGGTTCGGGGTCCAGGCCGTGGTGATCCCGGTCTGGTGGACGTGGCCGTCGGCCCAGACCGAGTGCCCCTGATCCAGACGAAGCGAGCAGTTCGCTCCAAGATACTCGGGGGCGACCACGAACGGGTCGGCGGTCGGCGGTGGGACCGTGTTGGGGTTGTTGATGATCGACAGCCCCGCCCCGCAGTCGCGGTAGTAATGCTGGAAGGTCAGCGCTTCCGAGGCGATCAAAGTGGAGGAGAGACCGTCGGTGAACTCCGCGAACCGGCGCGACCGATTGACCTCGAAAGGGGCCCGGTTGGGCTGGCCGTTGAAGCCGCCCCAGACGTACCAATCACCCATCACGAAGCCGTAACTCGTCACGCCGGCGAGGGCCCCGAAAGGGCCGATCGCGGCGGTCTGACGCGGCTCGCTTGGGCAGAGGAAGAGCGACAGGGTCATGCCCGTCACGGTCAGGTTCGGGCCGGATTCATAGTCGATATCAAAGTTGATCGCGTTGAACGCGGCGCCCTGCTCGGCGAACGGCAGCAGGCGGCCGTGGACGCTCCATCCTCCATACCAGGTCACCGTCGTGCCGGCGCCGCCCAGGACAAGAGGCGGCGGCAATGTGCCGGCGACACTCTCATAATTGTGCATCGCTAGTCCGAATTGCTTCAGGTTGTTCACGCATTGGATTCGACGCGCCGCTTCGCGGGCCTGCTGGACCGCTGGGAGCAATAAGGCGATCAAAACACCGATGATCGCGATCACCACGAGGAGTTCGATCAGTGTGAAGCCCGCGCTCTTGGTTCTCATGATGGAACTGAAGCCCCCAATCTGTCCTGGTCTTCCAGCAAGCAGAATCACGGCAGGCAGATTAGCTTAGCACGCCATTCCGGCCACCGCAAATGTCAAACTCGGAGAAGTCGGTCGATCGAACTCGGCGCGGCGAAACCGGGCTTGACGCCGTTGGTGGCGGTGGTCGCTGGTCGCCAAACGCCAACGACCCTTGGACCGCTCAACGGGGGAAGCGGCGCACGCGCATGGTTGGGGGGTTGCCGGAAGTCCCACGAAGAAAGCCAGTCCGAAGACTGGCTTTGATTGGCTCGGGCCTTGTCGCTCTCACTCGTCCCAATCACCGTTCCCACTTGGCGGTGGGCACGCCCACGACCTTGTACCTTGTGCGTGAGTTGTTCACGTATTCGAGGATGACGGAAGACTGCGATTGTTCGATGTGAAAGGTCACGGTGGTCGCCTTGGGGTGGCCGACCACAAAGGAGAGGCTCGCGTTCCGACCGTGGACGACGGTGTCGCCATACCCGCAGTAGATCGTGCTGCCCGCGTAGCCGCAGGCGACGTCGAGCATTCCGGCCCCACCAAGGGCGAAGAACGGCACCCATGTGTTGTTGACGACGTCAACGGTCGTCCCCAGCGGCGCGGTGCTGGCGTCCACATAAAGCACGCTGGAATACCATGTGCCCGGGACAATGAAGTTCGCATCGTTGATGGAAATCATGATGTGCCCGCTCCAATCGTCCTCGATCTGGATGGTCGAGAGCGACTGGGACGGGTCGATCGAGATCATGATCACCGGCCCGTTTTCAATGACGCGCGGGGCGGTAGGCTTCTGGGCCAACGCGGGCGTCGCGGACAGCATCGCAATCGTCGCGAGGATGGGAAATCTCACCGTGTTGCTCCTTTCTCGGTGCGTTTGTGGTTGCTAAAGGACACTAGGTCCGTATTTTTCGCCGTCAAGCGTAGGAGGACGCGAATATCATGATGAGAGCGCGAACAGGTCTTGGCTCGGCCTGAAAACGGCGCGATCTCCCGTGGCCCATCTCCCCAGGGAGGCCCTTGAGGCGTGGGTCGATGGGCACGCACGGGCCCTTGATATGAAAAAATTCTAAAATGCAAAAGATATTTCAATAACCGAATAGTAGTATGACGATCATTAGAATTCGCTGGATCGATTTCTTATTATAAATCTAAACTGTTATCACAATTGTAGATTTCCATTGTGTGCTTATCGTCTGGTCCCTCGGCGCCGCCGTCGGGACCTTGGCCGCAAACGAAAGAGGGCGGCCACCGGAACATCCGGTGGCCGCCCTTGGCGGGGAGGTCGTTCGCGGGCATGGGCCGGCCGGTCAGTGTCGGCCGACCAGCGCCGCGGTCAGGGGGTCGTGGTCGCCGGGATCCCGAGTCGTTCTTCTTCCTCTTCGAGGATGATGATTCGGGGCGTGACCATGAGCATCAGGCTGTCGGTGTCGCGACCGATGCCGATGTTGCGGAAGAGGCGGTTGATCAAGGGGGTCTTGGAGAGGATGGGCACGCCGTATTCCTGGCGTTCCTCACGGAGCCGCTTGACGCCGCCGAGGAGGACCGTACCGCCGTCGGGGACGGTCACCGTCGTATTGACGTTGGTGATCGTCTGCCGCGGGAGCTGGATTTGCCCCGTGATCGAGGCGCTACCGCCGCCGATGCCGCCGCCGCCGACGGCCGCTGGCACCGGGAAGGTGTCGAACCCGTCGATCGTGCTGAAGAAGGGGGCCATCGTCAGGCGGACGTAACGGCGGTCGGCCGACACGACCGGCAGCACCGACAGTTGCACGCCGTCGAAGATCTGCTGCGGGATCGGCGTGAACGCGACCGCGCCGAAGTTCACCACCGGGATCAGGGCCGCCACGTAATTGACCGTTCGGCCATTGAACACGGAGGCCAGGGCACCGTTGAAGGTCGTGACCTTGGGCGCCTGGACGATGTTGCTGCGAGTGTCGCCCTGGGCGGCGTTCAGGAAGAAGTAAACGTCCAGGTCGCTGAGGAAGGCCAGTCCGAGCGTCGCACCCGCGCCCGAGACCGCGTTGAACGGGTTGGTGATCGAGTACGAGTCTTGGAGGAACGGGATCGCGAGGTCTTGGGTGAGGCGATTGATCCCCGTGTCACCCGAGCCGCTTGCCCCCGTGACCACCGGCAGGCGCGGTCCGAGGGTGGACCGGCTCAGGTTCTCACGAACCAGATAGGGGCCGACGGGCGTGGCCGCGGGGCCCGGGACGATCGGCACGGAGGCCGGGTTCAACGAGGTCCACGACGCCTTCTTGCCGTAGGTCTCGGCCTGGATCGCGAAGTCGAAGTCCACGCCGATCCGTTCGAAGAAGTTGTCGCTGACCGTGATGAACCGCACCTCGACCGACACCTGGAGGTCTTGCAGCTTGCGGAGCTGCTTGAGGAGGTTGACGATGTCCTCGTGGACTTCCGGCGTGTGGCGGATGATCAGGCTGATGTTCAGCAGGTAGGGGATGATCGAGCCCGGCGGGAGGTTCTCCGCCGTGTCGTTCCCCAAGCCGCCGCCGCCGCCGAATCCGGCGCCCATGCCGACCGCCTGCGAGCCGACGGCGCCAGGCGCGCTCACCATGCCGCCCTTGCCGTCGAAGACCCGCCAGGTGTTGGGGGCCACCGTGACCGTGATGAGCTGGATGAGCGGCGTGAAGTCGAGGCTGTTCGGGTCGATCTCGTCGACCGTCTTGCCCATGCCGCTCGACGTGGTGGTGGGGACGGCGTTGGGGGACATGGTTCGCGGGTCGGGCAAGCCCGGCACCGGGTTGTCCTCCATCTTCTTGCGACGGCTCAGCGGCAGGACCAGGTCGCCCACCGGATAGACCCGCTCGACGAACTTGACGTTGGCCTGCGGGGACGTGATGAGCAGGACGCCCTCGTCGGGCTGATAGGTCAGGCCCAGCGGCTGGAGCATCAGTTTCAGGGCCGTCTTGAGCTTGACGTCCTTGAGCCTCATGCTCACCGGCGTGGACTCGTTCATACCGGTCTCAAGCATCGCCTTGGGGTCCAAGACGACGTTCAGGCCGGTGGCGTTTTGCAGGAACGCGATCACCTCGGACAACGGCTGCTTGTCCATGTCCAGGGTGATGGACTCGTTGAGCTTGCGCTCGACGGCCACCCGTTCGGGGTCGGCCTTGGGTTCGAGCCGCGCGTTGGCCTCACGGCGTCGGGCGCTCAGTTCGGCGAAGCTCTTGGGCATGTCCAGCCCGTTGCGGTAGGCGTCGATGTTGACGATGCCCGCCTCGCTCACGCCTTGCATGGCCGCGACGAACCCGTCTTCCTTCTGACGGCGGATCTCGACGTCGCGCTTGTAACCGCGTTCGGCGCGGGCCTTCCAGGCGAGGGCCACGGCGGAAACTTCCATCGGGTCCACTTCCTGGGCCCGCAAGGCGAAGTCCTCGGCCTCGTCGTAATTGCCGTCCTTCATCGCGGCGAGGGCCTTGGTCATGTACTCCTGGACGCGGGCCTGCTTGGCCTTGCTCGCCTCCAGGATCCGCAGCTTCTTCTTCTCGACCTCTTCGCGGGAGGTCTTGTCTTGGACCTTGGCGTCGAAGGCGGCCTTGTCCTTCTTGGCGAGTTCCATGGCCACTTCGAGACGGCGGGCGAGGGTCCGTTTGGCGGCGTCGGGCACTTCGGCCGCGTTCACCGCGGTGAGGGTCTCCTGGAGGATCGCCATCCCCTTGTCGGGGTCGATCTCCATCTGGCGACGGACCTCACCGAGCTTGACGGCCACTTCGGCGTTGAGCCGTTGGGCGGCGACGACGTCGGCGTCGGCCTGGACGTCGACCTGGGCCTTGCGGCCGTTTTGTTGGCCCGAGCCGATCTTCAGGACGAGGTCCTGCACGCGCTGCTGAAGGCCCTCGTCGAGAGCGCCGGAATTGGCGATCTCGTTGAGGAGCACGCGGGCGTGCTCGAACTCGCCGTTGCGCACGGCCCCCAGGGCCTCTTCGTAGAGGGCGAGCGCGGCGGCTTGCTGTTTGGTGTTGACCTGATTCAGCAGCTCGTCGGCTTGGGCCTCGACGCCATAACCGCCTTGACGGGCCCGATTGGCCAGTTCGCGGGCGGCCTGGAAGTTACCGGCCTGGAAGAGGGCGCGGGCCTGTCCGAGGAACTGCTCGCCGGGCGAGGTCGCGGCGCCGGGCATCCCCACACCGGCCTCGGGTCCGGTGGCCGCGAAGCCGGGGGGCTCGGGCATCGGGTCCACGGCGGGCATGGTGGGCGGCGCGCCGGTCAGTGGCATGAGTTCGTCGTCGCCGCGGGTGTCGCGGGCACGCATGCGTTCCGCTTCGGTGTACTTGGCGGCGGCGGCGGCGGAGTCGGAACGGGAGAGGAGTCGGTCGGCCTCGCGCTCCAGGATGCTCGCGGGCGATTCGGCCAGCGCGGGGGGTTGGACGTTCGCGGCGAGAGCACCGTCGGGAGTGGCGGCGCGGGCCTGGGCACGGACGACCTCAATGGCGCGCAAGACCGATTCGGCACGATCGGCCGTGACGGGCGGGACCACGCCGAGTTTCTGGGCCTGGGCGGCCTTGGCCTCGGCCTCGTCCACCTTGCCGGCCGCGAGGAGCTGACGCGAATCCGAGACGAGCGTCTCGTAGGCGTCCGTGCTGGGTCGGTTCAGCGGGCCCGTCTTGCGGATGCCGTCGCGGCGGCGCAGGGCCTGAGCGGCGGCGATGACGTTGGTCGGCTTGTCGTCCCAAACCGAGTAGCCCAGGTTCCAGCCATCGACCTCGCGGGCGAGGGCCTCGGCCTGGTCGTACTGGTTCGACTTGATGAGGTCACGCGCCTGCTTCAGGCGGTCTTGGGCGGCCTTCTTGGAATGGCTCGCGTCGGCCAGCGCCCCGGCGGGGCCGGCCTTGCCTCGGGCCTTCTCGATCGCCTTGGCGACCTTGTCGGGCGAGTCTTCGAAGAGGGTCCACTTGACGTTGAAGGCGCGGGCCTCGGCGACTTTCGCGGTGGCCTCGTCGAACTGGTTCCGGCGCATCGCCTCGACGGCGTTCGCCAGGGCCCAACGGGCCTTCTGCTTGGCATCGACGGTCCCGGAACGACCCTGCAAGGTCATCACCTGGGGCGTGTCGTTGCCGGCCGGCGCCGCGTTGGCGGCCGGACGCGTGGACGCGGGCGTGTTGGCCCCGCCGCGGTTCCAGGTTCGCGGCGTGAGCGAATCGGATGACGAGGGCTCGCCACCTGAAGGCGTAGAAGCGAACGAGGGCGTGGCGGACGCGGGACGAGGGCCCGGCTGGGCCGGTGACATCGCCTTGCGATACTCGTCGAGGACGGTTTGTTCGGCGGCCGACAACTCGTCGCGATAGTCTTGCGCGACTTGCAGGTACTTGACGGCCAGGTCGTTATTGCCGGTTTGCTGCAAATAGGCGGCGGCTTTGAGATACTCCGCCGCGGGTTTGGGTAGCGGTGCTCGGCGGCCGGCATTCGCTGGGGCGGCCGCGTCGTCCAGGGGGGCGCCTTCCGTGGCCCCACCCCCGGCGCCGAGCATAAGTAGGATGGTGAGCGCTTTGAGCCTTCCCAACGCGACCTCCTTTCGCCTCTCCGTGGGACGACCGTCAACGTCCGTGGTGACGGTCACTGACATGTCCCCGGAGCGGGAGACGTGATACCTGCCGCGTCCGGCCGGGCGACTGATGGGCCCCACCGAACACCACAAGTGCTGCTTTCCGGCCGTCTCGACGAGGGATGTGAATGTCGTGGGTGGGGACGCAATGAGACGGCGCGGCCCGGATCGGGGAAAAGACGGGGCGTGTCTTACACCGAGTCACAAAGACGGTCAACCCCTCTTGGCGGTTTTTTTTTTGAGGGCCTTCGCCGGGGTGGGCAGGAGGACGGCTTTCGATGGTGCGGGAACGGCGTAAACGTGTCGCCATTTCAAGTCGCCCCTGGACGGGCGAGCGAAGAAGGCCCGCGACCACAAGCTGGGGTCGCGGGCCTTTGGTGTGAACGTCTGGGGTCTCGGTCAAGCGGAGACTCGCTTAGCGTGGCCGGCCGCCGATTCCCGGCATGCCGCCGCCGCCGCCGCCGTACCCCGGCATGCCGCCAGGCCCGGACATCCCGCCCAGGTTCTGTCCAGGCTCACGCTTCTTCTTCGCGTCTTTGATGGCCTGAAGATTGGCCTCGTAGACGTCCCGCATCTCCTGGTCGGCCGTGTCGCGGGCCTGACTACGCAGGACAAGGGACCCGTCGGGCCGGAGGATCAGGGCCTGGGCGGGCACTTCGATGTCGCCGCCGACCATGCCGAGACTGGCGACGGATTTCTTGCCGCCGTCGGTGTCGGTGACGAGCAAGTGGCTGGTCAGGTCCTTCTGGAGGACCTTGGTCCCTTCGCCATCAGTGGGGACGACGACGGACTCTTTCTGTTCGCCGATGATCTCGCCGGGCCCATAGCCGCGCGGCTTGACGACGGTTTGACCGTCCTCGGTGAGCCACTTGGCGATTCGGAACTCGACTTTGTCGTTCCGGGGGTCGGCGGTCCCTTCGGGTTCGGCCTTCTTGACGACGTAAGCGGTCAGGTCGCCGGGCACGGTCACTTCGGCCGAAGGTTCGCTGAACTTGCCGAAGAGTTCCTTGGACTTGCGGTCCACGTCGGCGGCGACTTTCTCCTTGTTCCAGTTCGGGTTCTGGACGACCACCCGGAGGCGGTACTGGTAGGTGACATCGGGGACGACCGTAAAATCGATCACGCGAACCATCAGCTCGTTGGCCTGGCTGGTGGGGAAGTCGATCACGTCGCCCCCGCCCATGGAGCCGCCATAGCCGCCCATCATCCCGGGCATGCCTTCGCCGTAGCCGCCGCCCGGCATGCTCATGCCGCCGCCGCGACCGCCCATCATCCCGGGCATGCCTTCGCCGTAGCCGCCGCCCATCGGTTGTCGCGGCTGGATCGTCTGCTTCTCCTCGGGGACCAGTTCGCTCCGGTGCGCGGCCTGCCAGAGCCCAGCCCGCAAGAAGGGAAGATGGTCCACCAGGGCATCCATGATCACGTCGGGAGGGGCCATTTCCTCCTCGATTTCGGGGAGGTTCTGCAAGACGAGGTCATTCGATGCCCGATCGACAAGGGCCCATTCCGACCACTTGCCGTCGGGTCCCTGTTCACGACGTTCCGCGTCCACTCGCAGATACTTCGGGTGAGCTTGCGAGATGTCCAGCTTGAGGGCCTTGACGTAGGCGTCCCGCATTGCCTTGTGGTCAAGGATCGCGGTCACCATCACTGAGCGATACCCCTCGGTGATCTCCTTCTCCGGCGGGCCGAGCTCTTCTTCCGGTTCCTTGTCCTTGTCTTTTTTGCTCGCCGGGCCGCCGGCCAGTGCCGCCTTGAGCTGCTTCTGGGCCAACTCGTCTTTCTTCTTCTGTTCCGCCTCGGCGCGACCGCCGGCGCGTGTGCCGCCGCCGCCGCCGGGCATACCGCTCATGCCGGGCATGCTCATGGTGCTGCGCCGCGCCGGTCGATTTCGACGTCGGGTCTCACCCGCCTTGGGCTCTTCGATGATGCGTTTGTTGTTGGCGTCCAGGGCGTAGACGAGCAAGCCGCCGCGATTGGCCCGGACGACGATGTCGCGCGGGGCGATCAGACCGGGTGTCTCGCGGATGAGGCCGGCCCCCGGCTCCTGGGCGGTCCAACCCTGGGCGACCGAGAACTGGTCGGCCTTCATGACCTTCTGGTTCTTGACCTCGTCGGTGAGGTCCACGTCCTTGATCCCCTCCTCCGTGATCCGTTCGAGGACGACATCTTCCGCGACGGGTTTGCTGATGTTCTGCTCGGCCCGGGAGGCGTCGGCCGTGATTTCCTCGGGTCGGACCTGGACGTTGCTCTTGGCGGCGAACGCCGCGCCCAAAGAGACCAGGAAGATGGTCGCGGCGATCCCGACAGCGGCCTTTTCGCCGTGGCGGATGCCGAGGGCCTTGAGTTTCTCGACGGTCGGGTTGGCCATCGGGTCTAGCTCCTCATCCGTTCCAACAAACGATTGCGTGATATCGAGAGGGTGATGGTTGACGGGCCGGTCCCGTCGACCGAGGCGTGTTTGCTTGTCGGCCCCGTCTCAACGACGTTGGGGAGGCGGATCGTCGCCTTTGGCGGGCTCGTCGGCCTTCTTGGGCTCGTCGGCCTTGGGCGCTTCCCCCTTGGGCTCGTCGGCCTTGGGCGCTTCCCCCTTGGGCTCGTCGGCCTTGGGCGCTTCCCCCTTGGGCTCGTCGGCCTTGGGCGCT
>CALLYK010000129.1 GCA_937858365.1 uncultured Isosphaeraceae bacterium
CGACGAGCGGCGGCTCGGCGGCGACGAAGGTGCCGCCCTTGCGCCCGCGCAGGGAGACGAGGTGGCCGCTCTGGACCAGCGTGGTCAGCGCCTGGCGCAGGGTCGAGCGGGAGATCCGCAGCTGCTTGGCGAGCTCCCGCTCCGGCGGCAGCTTGCTGCTCGGGGCGAGGAGTCCGAGGCGGATCGCGGTGCCGAGGCGCTCGACCGTCTCCTCGAAGGTGCTGGGTGGCTGGACCGGCATGAAGACCGCTTCCAGAGCGGCGTCGTGCTCCATGGGCGGAACGGTACCGCCGAGTTAGCGCTCGTGGGGCTACACCAGCAGACCGACCACCAGCGCGACCACGCTGGCGGCGCCTACCGCGCTGCCGATCCCGAGCAGCCAGCGGCGGATGATGATCGAGACGGAGGCGAGGACGAGGCCGACCTCGGCGAACTCGTAGGCGAGGTGCCTGTCGTCGTAGTTTCGACGTGGTGTCGTCGTCGCGAATCTCGTGGCGGAGGCGGGCGTCGGCCGGGGCGAGTTCCTTCTGCACACGCACCTCCCGTTCACGCGCCTCAACTGCAGCTCTTCTGCCTCCTTGCCGCCGCCGATGACCCGCAGCAGTTCGGCGTTGCCTTCGATCACGTCGGTCTTCAGGAGGTTGGTCTCGAGCCGGGCAGTGGCGTCGGCGCGATCGGTCTCGCCGGCGACTACTTCCTTCACCGCCTTGTTGGCGAGGAAAGCTGCGAATGCCAGGAAGGCGGCCATCAGGAGGCGTCCGTTGACTTTGGCGATCCGCCCGGCGAACAGCGGCTGGATCATTGAATCTTACGGAGCACCAGCGTGTCGGTCGGCGCAGAGCAGGAATAGATGAACCTGTCGACAAGACCTTGAAGGAACGAGGCGTCCACAAACACATCTGGCATTCCTTGCGCCTGCGCTTACTCGCGGTCGTCCGGATACCAGTCCCAAGTCGAAGCAGCGGCCTGGCAGGCTCGTGAGTAGGTGATCGGAAGCGTCATCGAGGACGAGTCTCCGCCGGGTACGAATTGTAGTGCCCGCGGAGATTCCAAGTCCGACTCTCCCGTTCTCGGTGTGAATCGGAACGATACGACGGTATCGACGGCGCACAGGCGATCGTCTTGGTTGAAATAGCTCCAGCCTACGGTCACGAGATGTCCAGGTCCCAACGCCGTCTGCTTCTCCTCTCTCAGCGAGAGCAACTCCTCCGTAAGGCGAATTTCGTCTCCTACTCGTATGAGGTGATGGAGCTCAGTTTCAACCGATTGACCGACCAGCGAGGCACCGGGGAGGGGAACCTCGAAGACCATGGGGAGCTCGGTGTCCGTCTTTACGGGAATCCAAGGCAGCGAAAGGCTGAATGCCACGTGCATCCCGGGAGGGCAAAGATCTCCCGCGACGAGCATCTCGTCTTCGGCCATCCCGAGACCGGGGAGCCACTGGCCTGGACCCCGTCCCCGCGTTGACACCCACCTGGGCTGAATAAGTCCGGATGCCGAGGAGGGGCGAAGCCCCGACGAGGCATCCGGGATGGCACCCAGGATGGCCGCTCGACCACCAAGGAGATCGAGTTGGCAGAGCAACGGAAGAACCGCAGCGCGCAACAGAAGCTGGAGATCGTCCTCGCCGGGATGAGGGGCGACAGATCGGTGAGGGACGTCTGCAGGGAGCACGACGTCGCCGAGGCCCTCTACTACTCTTGGCGCGACAAGATCCTCGAGGGCGGCAAGGCCGCGCTCGCGGGCAAGGACGAGCGCCAGGCGGAGAAGGATCTCCGCAAGAAGATCGGGGAGCTGGAGCGCGCCCTCGGGCGAAAGACCTACGAGCTCGACATAGCGGGGAAGCATTGCGGGGCTGGGAGTGAGAGAGCGCGTCGCCCGGTCCCGCGTGATGGTCGCCCGTGGCCGCAGGGTCGCGGCGGTGGCGCGCGTCATGCAGATCTCCCGGCAGGCGATCTACCGGGTGCCAAAACAAAGGCCGGCTGCCATGAGACGGCTGGCCACCGGCACGGTCGACCGGGCGATCGTCGAGATCACCAGGGCGAACCCGACCGATGGCACCCGCATGGTGGCGGCGCTGACCCGGCCGCGAGCTGGAGCGCCCGATCTCACGCAAGCGGACGCAGCGCGTGATGCGGGCCGAGGGCCTGCTCCAGCGTCACCGTCCATCGGGCCGTCGCCGTCGACCGGGTTACTTCCGGGTCGAGCGTCCCGATCAGCTCTGGCACATGGACATGACAAGAATCTGGGTGGCAGACCATGGTTGGTGTTACCTCAACGCGATCGTCGACTGCTGCACCCGCGAGATCCCCGGATGGGCGCTCGACCTGCGCTGCCGACGCCAGGAGGCGGCGGCCGTGGTCGACGCCGCCGTCGCCGGCCACGAGATCAGGCCCGGCCGGCTGACGCTCGGCACCTATAACGGAACCGCCTACACATCGCGCGGCTTACCCTCCCACCTCGCCGGGCTCGGTGTCGCCCACCGCCGAGGCGGCTACCGCGACCCCGAGTCGCAGGCCTGCATCGAGTCGTGGTTCTCGAAGCTGAAGGAGCGCATGGTCTGGCGCTCCGAGTTCGAGACCCTTGATGAGGCGAGGGCGGCGATCGCCGCCTACGTGGAGACCTACCACCACCGACCCCACTCGGGGCTCGGTTACCGGCCCCCGAAGGAGGTGAGGAGGACCTGGGAGGATGCCCAGGAGTCGGAAGCGTCTACGAAATCATGCGGCCTCGGGTGACAACGTTGGTGGGGTCCAAGCCATATATGCTCGCCAAGGACCTGATCGCGACGACGGTAGTGGTCCGAGATCTGTCGAGCACGGCTCGTGGGGGCGGCCACCCCCGGTCGAGATCGCGAAGGCGATCGACGACCTCGGCGAGGCAGGACTCCTCGAGCGGGACGGGTGATCTCCTCAAGCCGACCCCAGCCGCCGTCCACTCTTACGAACTGCTGACACGTTCCCGAGCATGATCCCTTTGGCACGGGCGACTTCACGAAAGGGGCAGAGGAGCCGGACTTTGGGCACCGGCAACAGGTTGACCTCCACGATTTCGTCGAAAGTGAGCTTGACGTGCTCGATGCCCGCTCGCGGAAGATCATCCGCCTCCGATTCGGGCTACCCGATGGCGAACCGATGACGCATAAGGGGATCGCGGAGGTCCTCGAAGGTACGATCAGCCGCGTCGCCCAGATCCAGAACGACGCGTTCAGGAAACTGCACCGAGCGCGCGATCCCAACTGGCCTCGGAGTTCCTCTCCTCCTTGGCGCCGGACCTAGAGTCCGAACTCTTCACGGGCCTGCGCCCCCTTGGCCGGAGGCGGCGCTTCGGATTCCGGTACGACCGCTTCAGGTTCCGGGGCCGGTTCGACCAGTTCGGGTGCCACTTCGGCGGGCGCTTCGAGACCCTCTTCGGCCTCGCCGGCGTGGGCGACATTCTCACGACCTGCTACAGCCATTTCGGCCGAAACCACCGAGTCGGTGAGATGATCGGCCAGGGCCTCCCGCCATCGACCTTATTGGAGAACCTCCCCTACGTCGCGGAAGGGGTCTTCACGACGCGGAGCGTGAACGCGCTCGCGCGCCAGGAAGGGGTCGCGATGCCGATCACGAGCGAGGTCCATCAAGTCCTTTTCGAGGGGAAGGACCCACGCGAGGCCGTCGCCGACCTGATGCTCAGGCCGCCCCGTGGAGAATGGCTGTGAGCGTCGCGAACCCAGCGTTGAAGCCCCCTCCTTATTGCGAGACAGCCTTAAAGGAATGGGCCGGTGTCTGTTGCACGCTGGCGAGCGGTCGGCAGTCCATCCTCCTTCGGAAAGGAGGCATCGCCGAACCCGCCGGGCGGTTCACGCCCTCGCGGCCTTGGTTCTGGCTCTGCCCCACCTCGCTGCATCAAGGGCAACAAGGATTGATCGAAGACCCAACGCTCGTCCCGCCGCCGAGTCCTGACACATCGACAAGTGGCGTACTGGTGGGCGTGGCTGGCGTGCGGTGGATCAGCAACCTTGAAGAACTCTTGGAGCTGACCGACCTTCATGTTTGGACGGAAGAAACCGTCCGGAAGCGATTCGATTACAAACGCCCAGGGACCTGGCTGATGCTCGTCCGTGCCCATGTGGGCACTTTGGCCCAAGGAATCACCCAGCCGCCCGAGTTCGCCGGTTGCTCTAGTTGGGTGACGCTGCCCGCCCCACTCACCACGGACGGCCTGCGACCCGTGCTCAACGACCACGACTTCCAACGCCTGCTTGATCGCTTGGGGCCGTTCCCGTCGGACCCAACGAGGCCCACCACGGCCGACCCTTCAGACGAGCCCCGATTCTGATGCGTAGCCTCTTCGCCCGCCATCCCGCCACTGCCTCGCTGATGTCCCTTTGGGTCGTCGTTTACTTGTTGATGGTCTGGCAATCGACCATCCTTCCCGCCTTGCCTCCACCTCTGGTCTGGCCGGTGACCACCAGACTCTTCGGCGACTTGCGGGCCCTCGACCTTGCCCAGGGACAATTCTGGCGCACCCTCACCGCGAATTTCATTCATTACAATTTCCTGCACTTGACGATCAACCTGGTCGGCCTACTCCAACTCGGCCGGATGGTTGAGGAATGGTATGGGGGCGCCCGAACGTTCTTGGTCCTTTTGTTGATCGGCCTGGGTGGTAACCTGGCCTCGGTGGTCGCGAAGCTTCTTCTCTTGCCGCGCCTTCCCGCCGGTTTCGACGTGGTCCGAGCGATCCTGGGCCGGTCGATCGACACACCGAGCGCTGGGGGGTCGGTCATCGTGTGCGGCCTTGTCGGTTTGATCGCGGTGGTCGGCTGGCGGTCGAGCACGCGCTTCGGCCAGTTCGTCAAGGGCCAGATGTTGGCGATCCTGGGGTTCACGGTCTTGCTGGGCATCGCGATGCCCTGGATCGACCCCAAAGGGCAAGTCATGCTGGACAACCTCGGACACGTCGGCGGAGCGGCGGCCGGCGCCTTGATCGGTCTCGCCCACCGTGGCCTCTTGGCGCGATCGGAAGGGCGAAGATCGCAGGTCGCGGCCTCGGTGGCGATCGTCCTTCTACTGGGCGTCGCGATCGTTGCCCAAGCCGGGGCCCATCGCAGGGAACTGGCCGCGATCGTCAAGCAGGGCGAACAAATCAAGACGATGGCGGTCGCCGAGTTCCTCCGGGCCCAAGGGCGTCATCGGCTGGAATTGCTTGTCACCCTGGAGGCGCTGGGGCAATCCTACCAGGTGGTCGCCAATGGCCATGCCCAACGGTTGGCGCCGCTCGATCGCGCCTTCGCGCGGTGGGCCCAACGCATGGGGGAGCATCCACCCTTGCTCTCTTGGCCGCCGCCCTGGCCCCCGGCGCCCGAGGACCAACGTCGGCTTACGTTCTTGGTGAAACGCTTGACCGAGCCCGCCGTCACGATCCAAGGGCCCCTGGATGCGCCCCTACGGCTTGGCCCCGCCAAGGAGACGTATCTGTCCTTGAGGGCGCGGGCGTTCCGGGCCGCCTATGTTCGACCGACCCACCTCTCTGTCAATCTCTTCGCGGAGGAGTGGCGCGAACTCATGGGCCAGTTGGCACGCGAGATCGAAGACATCGAAAAGCAACTCGCGACCCAAGCGGCAAGGCCCGCGCTTCCAGACGCATCCTGAGGCCCATCTCGTATTACCCGAACGGCCCGCTGACCCAGGGTCCATGCTCGCCGTGTGCGGGACGATACCGTCGCCCCCGAAGCGCGCCCACGAATTCGGTGATGTTAGTGATCTTGGCCTCAAAGCGCGTGAAGTAGCAACCCAGCGTGGCGGGTTCATGGGCGTCGCTGGAGCCGGTCGCGCCCATCGGGTGGCGGTTGAGCAGAGCCGTGGCGAGGGCGCGCGTTTGGGTGCTGACGTTGTTGCTCACGAGTTCGACCGCGTCGAAGACCGGCCCGTGCCGATCGACGATCGCGTCGAAGTCTTGCTCCCATCGATACGGATGGGCCGCGACGATCGCCCCTTCATGTCCACGGACCACTCGCACCAAGTCCGCCAAGGGAATGCCCGGTCCCACGTCGCCTAGGTGTGGCAAACCGAAGACCAGAAAGTGCCCTTCCCGCGCTGAGATTTCGGCGCCGGAGAGGACGAGCAAGTCAGGGGCGAGCGCGGCGAGGTCGGCGACTTCGTCGTCGGGCCAGAGAAAGTCGTGGTCGGTGATGACGACCCCATCGAGGCCCACTTCACGGGCCCGACGCAAGAGTACTTCCGGGCGAATGCAGCTATCCGGGGAATGACGCGATGTATGCAGATGATGGTCGATCTTCATCGGTTCGGCGCAGGCCTCCGGTCCGGGGCGAGAACGGCAAGAAGACTTTTCGTGAAGAGGACCGTCCCGAGGTCCACCGACTTGCCTCGCGCCCGCTTGGGAGCCGCTCCCAAGAAAAAGGTACACGATCGAGACTAGCGCGGGTCGGCCTCGCTTGTCGAGTGCAACTCTCTCGGCCCGACGCCAACCGGGGAGCGATGACGCCCCCGCCCGAGGCGCGAGGCATGCCTCTGGCGAATTCCGTCCAACCGACCGCCGGTCATCGCCCTCAATTTCAACTCAAGGAGTGGGATGGGTTCGAACGGGGATTTCAGGGAGGAGGTCGCCATGAAGCCATGCACTTCGACGCGAGGTCGCCAATCGGAAGTCGCCTCGAGACTCGTCAAGCGCCTTGAGAATGGCCTCGCACGCATTCAACGTGGCCTCCTGGCCGTCCAGGAACTGGACCGACGTCTTGACTGCGCCTTGGCGTACAGCCTCGACCCGAACGCGAACCCGAACCTTGCTCGGGCCTATTTTCAGCTCATGCTCAAACAGCGAGCTGACGTTCTGGAACGCCTTCGCTTCGATCGCGAACAAACGAACACCCTTCTCACCAATATGGAACGGCAATCATCAGCAAACCCAGCGGGTCTGGGAACCCGAGCGTAACCATTCGAGCTCACGAATCATCATTACAATATGATATAATGTAGTGGAAGGTAGGTAGTTCGTCCGCGGGGTGAGGTCTCGATCCAGGACCTCCGCCCATGTGCCGTCAGTCGCGTGAAGATAGTGGTCCCAGAAAAGGCAGCCCAACGCCTCGGCTTCACGATCTAGGTCGGCGAGGCCGCCTCGGACTGCCGATGCGAAACGCAAGGCCTTCACGGCCTCGCAGACGGGCCAGATGCGCTTGGTTTCCTTGAGGACCTTTCCTTCGGGGCCAACCTCGTCGAAGACCCCGCCGAATTCGCGGTCGGTCCCTCGCGCCAGGGCCCAGGCGAGGAACCGGTCGGCAACCTCCTCAAGTTGGTCCGCGCGGGTTGGGAATTCCCGCTCGCGGGCCAACCGCAACCAACGATGGATGAGCCAGACCCATTCAAAATGATGTCCCGGCTCGCGGACCGAGCCAAGCTCGGCGTTGGGCGACCAGTCCTCGTCGAAATGCTCGACCAACGTGAACGTCTCGCGGTCGATGAAGGCCTTAAGGAAGGGCCCCAACACGGCGTTCGCCACCTCTCCGAAGACTTCTTCCCGAGTTTCCTCGAAAAGGAACAAACACGCCTCGAAAAGGTGCATGTGCGGGTTTTGCTGACGCAACGCTCCGGTGTCTCTCATGTCCTCGTCAAGCGCCGTGACGAAACCCTGGTCGGGCGCCCGAAACCTCTCGTTGAGAAAGGAAACGGTCTCGCGGGCGAGGACCAACGCGTGTTCGTCGCCGCACGATCGAAACTGGGACCAGCAGGCGAGAAGGACGAATGCATGCGCATAAAGCTGGCGGGTCTCCGAGGGGAGGGGGCCTCGGTGACCCAGGGCGAACTTCCATCCCCCCCTGGCGCTGACTCGATAGTGTTGGCACAGATGCTCAAACCCGCGCCTAGCGATATCAGCCGCCCAGGGAAGGTCGCCCAAGGCGGCCCCTTCCGCGAACGTGAAGACCTGTCGGCATTGCGTCAGAAGGCGGCGATAGGGCAGGGCGACCGGCTCGAGCCTTAAGTCGAGCCGTTCGTGGAACCCGCCGGAAACGGGGTCGACCCCACGCGTGCGCCATGCCGGCAGGAGGGACCGGACCAAATGCTCCTTGATCCGTTCATCGAACGTCATGATGGTCCGCTCAATTCAACCAACCGGGTTTCGGACCTCGGCCCGTTCGGACGGAACGAAGGACTCGGGTGCGGGGGCCCCGATACGCGCGTTGGAGATGTTACCGGTCGGTATCAAGCGACCAAGCAGTTCGCGAAGCGGTCCACCTCGGATCGTGATCGTGTCGGCCGGTGGTGGGGGCGTCATGACCATCGTCTCGACCGACCGCGCAGGTGTCCTGTCCTCCAAGTACATTTCCTTGAGGGCCCGCACCTTCTCGCGCATTGCCTGGTTCTCCTCCTCCAGTCGCTGGATCTCGCGCTGCGAGTAACGCGAGTCTTGGTTCAGGCCGACCGCGTAGCAACCTCCGCCGACGGCCGCTACCGTGACGATCAACTGCAACTTGGCCTCGGAGACATAAATCAGACCATAAATGAAAATCGCGCCGACGGTGCAGATACCCAGGGCGAAAATCAAATGCTTGGTCCCGATCGGCGGCATGGCCAGGTCCTTCGAGCGAGAGGTGGTGGCGTCGCGGAGCGCTCCTCAAGAGAAAACCGACTATAAGGCCAATCAGCCCCCGGGCTCAAGGTCGTTACGTCGCCAGAGGGACCTTGACGCCGGTGGCGCCACCGGTAACATGGGTGTTTCTTCGCTAGCCGCGACCGGCGAGTGCGCGGGTCCTTTCCCGCCGCCTTGATGGACCGCCGGCCCCCAACGGACCTCGCACACTCATGAATTGCTTTCAATCCAAGGCGGGACAACTCGCCCCCCAGTGGTACGTGATCGACGCCTCGAACCAGGTCGTCGGCCGCCTCGCCGCTCAGATCGCCCCCATCCTCATGGGCAAGCACCGTCCCACCTACACGCCCCATATAGACACCGGCGACTACGTGATCGTCACCAACGTCGACAAGGTCGTCTTCACCGGGAACAAGTGGCGGCAAAAGAGCTACCAGCGGTACACGGGACACCCCGGGGGTCAGCGTGACGAAGTGGCCTGGAAGCTCTTCGAACGCCACCCCGAACGCATTCTGGAAATGGCGATCAAGCGTATGATGCCCAAGAACAAGATCGCCCGCCACATGATGGGCAAACTCAAGCTCGTCGTCGGCGCCGATCACGAGCACCAGGCGCAGCAGCCCATTCCCCTTGCGGCCGTCACGGGCCGGCCGGCCTCAGTGGGGGCCCTTTGGGCGCCTCCTCCCGTTCCCGCGGGTGAACCCGGCGCGCGTCGGCGGAAGGCCAAAGAGAAGGCCAAGGCCGAAGCGGTCAAGCGCGCGAGCGAGACGGAAGCGTCGTTGCCCGCCCCGCCCGTGGAAGCGTCGCTGCCCGCTCCCGATCCCGAAAACACTCCGGCTGAGTGATCCCTATCCTCAAGGACCGCACGACTCATGGCCACGTCTGAGAAGATTTATTGCTGGGGGACCGGGCGCCGCAAGACGGCCGTCGCTCGCGTCCGCGTTCGTGAAGGCACGGGTCTGTTTCTGGTGAATGACCTGCCGGTTGACGAGTATTTCACGGTCGAGGGGGAGCGAGGGACCGTTCGCGGGCCCATCGCGGCCACCGAGATGGGTGATCGCGTGGACATCTTCGTGAACGTCCATGGCAGCGGCAAATGCAGCCAGGCCGACGCGATCGTGATGGGACTGGCGCGGGCCCTCAAGGAGCACCGCCCCGACCTGGAACCGGCCCTACGCGCGGGTGACTTCATGACCCGCGACCCGCGTAAGGTCGAACGCAAGAAATACGGACATAAGAAGGCCCGTAAGTCGTTCCAGTTCTCCAAGCGTTGATCTTGGCCAAAAGGAAGAGGACTGGGGACCCAGTCCTCTTCCGTGTCCTGATCGTCGCCGGAACTCGTGCTTAGGTGAGTCCGATGATGTTCCCCTCCCGGTCCACGTCGATCCGTTCGGCGGCCGGGCGGTGGGGCAATCCGGGCATCCTAACGATGTCGCCCGTGAGCGCCACAAGGAAGCCCGCGCCTGCGGCCACTTCGATGTCGCGCACCGTGATCGTGAAGCCTTGGGGACGACCCCTGAGCTTGGGGTTGTCTGAGAGGGAGTCTTGCGTCTTGGCCATGCAGATCGGCAAGTCGCCGTGGCCGAACTTGCGGGCCCGCTTGAGCTTCACCTGGGCGTCGTGAAGAATGCTCACGCCATCGGCGCCGTACATCGCCTTGGCAATGATTTCCAGCTTCTCCTCGGCAGGCGTTTCGAGCGAATAGAGGGGCCGATAGGGGGTCTCGGGACCGGCCGTTGCCGCGACCACGAGTTCAGCCAACTCCACCGCGCCAGCACCGCCGTGGGCGAAGACGTTGGCGGTGGCGCAGGGGACGCGTCGGGCCGCGCAGAAGTCGTGGATCACTTGAATCTCGTCGTCGCCATCTTCGCCTCGCTGGTTGATCGCGACGATCGTGGGCTTGCCGAAGTGATGGGCCGCGTCGAGGTGGGCGGCCAGGTTCTCGATGCCTCGCGCGACGGCCTCGGGGTCGTTGTGGGTCAGCTCATCGATGGGGGTCCCGCCGTGCATCTTCAGGGCGCGCACGGTGGCGACGATCACGATGGCCGCTGGGTTCAGGCCGCCGATTCGGCACTTGATGTCGAAGAACTTCTCAGCTCCCAGGTCAAACGCAAAACCGGCCTCGGTGATCGCGAATTCGCCGAAGGCCAGGGCCATGCGGGTCGCCAGGATGGAGTTGCAGCCGTGGGCGATATTGGCGAACGGGCCGCCGTGGACGAACGCGGGCGTTCCCTCGCGCGACTGGACCAGGTTGGGCAAGAGGGCCTCGTTCAAGATGGAGCAAAGGGCCCCTGTGGTCCCCATCGACCCCGCGTAAACCGGCATTCCCTGCCGCGTGTAGCCCACCAGGACACGTTCGAGGCGGGCCTTCAGATCGCTTGGGGAATCGGCCAGGCAGAGGATGGCCATGATCTCGCTGGCGGCTGTGATGTCGAAGCCCGACTCCCGGGCCGTCCCGCCCACGTTTGCTCCGCCAAGGCCGATCACGATCTTGCGCAAGGCCCGATCGTTCATGTCAAGGCAGCGCTTCCAGAGGACGCGCGCGGGGTCCACGTCCGTTTCGTCGAAGTGAATGCGATTGTCAATGATTGCAGCGAGCAAGTTATGAGCGGCCGTGATCGCGTGAAAATCGCCCGTGAACTGAAGGTTGATCATGTCCGACGGTTCCAAACGGCAGGCGCCGCCGCCCGTGGCGCCCCCTTTCCGTCCGAAGACGGGGCCCATCGACGGTTGCCGCAAGGCGAGGTTGGCCCGCTTGCCGATCCGTCTAAGCCCTTGGGCCAGACCGATGGAGGTGGTCGTTTTGCCTTCGCCGGCCGGCGTGGGCGTGATCGCCGAGACGAGAACGAGCTTGCCCGGAGGGCGATGCGAAGCCGCGTCGCCAAGGGCCTCAAGCCGGACCTTGGCCTTGTCGCGGCCGTAAGGCTCCAGGTGTTCAGGGGAGATGCCCAGATCGTGGGCGACGTCGAAGATGGGCCTCATGCCGATCGGGGCGTGGTGGGGACCGGGCATCAATCGGGACTCGCGAAAAAAGGGACTCAAGCCGGTCGGCTGTGCCGACAGGCGTTGTGATAGTTGGAGTCGAGGTCGAGTCGAACCATGAGTCGCGGGCCGCGTACGAGAGGGAGCGACGGCAGCGGAGCGCCGACTTCGAGTGGTTGGACCCAAGTGTCCAGACGCTCGACCTGCGGCCGGCGTACCGGGCGAATTGCGGTGGCATAGAGGTCAAGCCCGGTTCGCTCGGCGCCCTGCATGGCCATGAGTTCGCCGTGTAAATCGCCCGTTCGGTTCGTCACGATCGCGACGATGACCACGCCGACCCCTTCGTGAAGAGAGGTCGCGCACTTGGCAGCGAAGGCCTTTCGCGACCCCGCACGGTCTTTGTTGCCCGGACTGATCAGCTCGACGGCCTCCACGAGCACGTTCATGTCCGAAGACACGAGGGCCTCGATTTGGTCCGGGAATTCCAGAGGAACGCGCATCGTCGGTGGCGGGGCGACCCACGTGGGGGCCTCGGCCAGGGCAGCTCCGCCTTCCGATCGCGTCGTCGGCTTGGAAAGACGCGACTCTTCGAAAGACCCGATGTCCACTTCGACTCGGCCCCCGCCGTGGGCCGCAAGTTCCGCGTGGTCGCCTTCCGGCAGGAGGCGGTCCAGAGCATTCGCGATGCTCGTGACCCACATGGAGAGAAACGACTCCCAATGTCGAGCGGGCGACAACGGCGGGTGGAAGTGGTCAAGCAACGGCATCGCGTCACCGCAGGTACTTGGCCAACCAGCCGTGCATCTCGTTCCACCAGACGATGCGATTGGCGGGCTTAAGGACCCAGTGTCCCTCGTCGGGGAAGAGGACCAGGCGGCTGGGTACACCCCGGCGCTGGAGGGCCGTGAAGAGGCCCATGCCCTGCGCCTCGGGGACCCGAAAGTCAAGGGCCCCGTGGGTCACGAGCATCGGTGTCTTGAAGTTTTGCACGAACGATGATGGTGACATTTTTTGATAAAGTTCGGGCTTGTCCCATGGGGTGCCGCCGAACTCCCACTCGGGGAACCAGAGTTCCTCGGTGGTGCCGTACTTGCTGGGGGTGTCGAAGACGCCCGCGTGCGAGATGAGGGCCTTAAAGCGGTCAGTGTGGCCAGCGATCCAGTTGACCATGAAGCCGCCATAAGAGCCCCCAGCCGCCGCCATCCGGTCCTTGTCGAGGAACGGGTAGGTCGCCAGGGCGTGGTCGAGCCCTTTCATGAGGTCCTCGTACACGCGACCGGTCCAGTCCTTGCTGATTTGGTCAGTGAACTTCTGGCCGAACCCGGTCGAGCCACGCGGGTTGATCGCTACAACGGCGTAACCAGGGGCGGCGAAGAGTTGGTAGTTCCAGCGCGCGTGCCATTCGTCGTGCCAGGCCCCTTGAGGGCCCCCGTGGATGAGGAAGAGCACGGGGTACTTCTTGTTCCTGTCGAAGCCGGGGGGACGAACCAGCCAACCTTGCACCTGGTCGCCGTCGGCGCCCGAGAACGTGAACGACTCAGCCTTGGAAAGTTCGAGGTTGGCGACCAGGGCGTCGTTGTGGTGGGTCAAGGCGCGTTGGTCCTTGCCTTGGATATCGCAGGCGTAGAGTTCGGTGGGATGATTGGACTCGCCATGCGTGAAAACGATGACCTCGTCGCGGGCCGTCGAGAAAGCGGCGTTTGAGCCATCGGAGACGAGCCGCAAGGAAATGAGCTTGGGATTATCTTTGAGCACTCGGGCATCGTCGGCCGTCGCCGCAATCACCACACGGCCCCGATCATCGAGTACAACGAAGAAGTGGCTACCGCTAGAGGACCAGGCGAACGATTGCACCGGGCGATCGAGAGAAGACGAGACATCGGTGGCGGGGCCCCCCGCGCGAGGCCGTCGCTTGAGGACCCAAAGGTCGGCCTCGAAACCGGCGCGGCCCTGACTGACGTAGGCGATCGACTTGCCGTCGGGGGAATAGGCCGGTTGGCCGTCGGCCCCCTCGTTGTCGGCCGTGAGATTGCGGGGCTGGCCTCCCGTTGCACTCACCGTCCATACGTCGTTGTTCGTGCTCCATGCGTGGTCCTTTAGCGGTTCGGACGTGAAGGCCAATTCCGAGCCGTCTGGCGCCCATGCGTATTCGTTCGACCCACCGAACGGCCCCGGCGGCACGTTCGCCGTCCAGTTCGGGATCAGGTCCTTCGCCTCGCCCGTTTTGGCGTCGCACACAAAAAGGTGGGAGCGCTTCCCCTCGTCCCAGGCTTGCCAATGACGAAACATCAAGTGGTCGTAAATGCGTACTTTGCTTTTGTTCGCGGCCTTGTCGGCGTCTTTCTGGGCGGTCTCGTCGACGCCCGAGCCTGGATGGACCTCCGCGACGAACGCGAGCTTGTCTCCCTTGGGGGACCAGATTGGGCCTGAGACGTCGATCGGCAGTTTGGTGAGTTGACGCGCCTCGCCACCGTCGGTCGGCAAGAGCCAGACCTGCGCCGAGCCCGAGCGGTCGGAGACGAACGCGATGGTCTTGCCGTCGGGGGACCAGCGGGGATGGTTGTCGGCCCCGGGCGCTGTGGTGAGACGGCGCGCCTCGCCGCCGGCTGTCGGGACGAGCCAGAGATCACTGTTCGACTTCCCCGTTTCGCGATTCAGTTCCGAGACCACATAGGCCACGAGCCTGCCGTCGGGCGAGACCTGTGGGTCGGAGACCCCCCTCACGGCGAGTAGGTCATCGACCTTCATGGGCCGCTTGGTTTGGAACGCGAGGCTGGGGGCCGTCGTCAGTGAAACGACGAGCAAGGCAGGAAAAAGGCGCATGGCAGGCGGGCCTTCAAACGAGTGTGTTCGGGGTCTCTTCGCCGGTCTTCCAGTCGATGCGCGGGGCGTCGCCCCAGAGGTCTTCCAGAGCGTAGTACGATCGGGCGTCTTCGGCCAGCACATGGACGACGAAGTCGCCGTAGTCGATCAGGACCCAGCGTCCTTCCTCGTAACCCTCCATGCCGAGCTTCTTCTCGTTGACCTTCTTCATCTCGGCGTCGATCTCGCTCGCTGCGGACTGGGCCTGACGGCGCGAGACGGTCGAGACGATCACGAAGTAGTCGACGATGGGGGTCAGCTCGCGCATGTCGAGGAGGAGGACCTCCTTGCCGCGGTTGTCGGTGGCGATCTTGGCGGCGAGTCGGGCGTGTTCCAGCGCCCTGCTGAGTCGCGCGTCATCCCGGCGCGCGGCGGCATTGGCGGGTGTGGGGTCCTGGACCTCATGGGTCCGCGCGGGGCGACGAGCGGTCCGGGTGGCGATCTTGTCCAGACTCAGGTTCGCGTTCGGGTTGGTCTTGGCCATCAGCTCCGTTCCGGCGAGGACCGCGATTCCCGGTTGCTCGGTCGCCCCGGGTCCTCGAAGTGGACACGACCGATGGGCGACGGGTTCAACGCCCGTCCAACCTGGCCATACCATCCTAGCGGCCTCGATGCGTCGTGCCTATGTTCAGGATCGTGCGCGGAAGCGTTGATTGAAGGCTACGGCCAGCACGACCACGGTCCCCAGCACGAGTCCCTCGATCTGAGTGCTATCGATCCGGCGAATCACGAGGCCGGTCCCCTTGATGACGATCTGGATCAGGACTAGGCCCAGCACCGTCCCGCGAATCGAGCCGACGCCCCCGGCGAGGCTGCAACCGCCCACGACCGCCGCCGTGATGGCGTAGAGTTCGTAGGAGACCCCCATCGTCCCTTGGGCCTGTCCGCTGTTCCCGGCGAAGAGGACTCCTCCGAGCGCCGCGAGCATTCCGGAGAGTCCGTAGGCGACCGCCTTCAGTCGTCGCACCGGCAGACCGCTCAAGCGCGCCGCGGCCTCGTTTCCGCCCAACGCGAAGAGATGGCGGCCGAGCACGGTTGCCCCCATCATCACGCTCATGGCCAGAGCGGCGAAAGCAAAGAGCGGGACCGTGAAGCGATTGTCGCTGCCCCACGCCCGGAAGGCGTCGTCGGCCACGTTGATCGACCGGTTTTCGCTCAGGACCAGTGCCAGGCTACGCAGTCCCGCCATCGTCGCGAGGGTCGCGATGAACGCGGGAAGTTGAAATCGCGTGATCATGAAAGCATGGAGAAGGCCCACTTCGAGGCCGAGCATCAGGCTCAAGCCGATGGCCGCAGCGATCAGGGCGATCGGGGCCGGCTGCTTGGGGGCGACCTGGGAACCGGCGGCCAACCCGACCAGCGTGAGGACCACGATGACCAGAGCGCTAACCATACCCAGACGTTTCTGACCCAACGACCAGCCCACGCCCAGCGCGACGGCGCCAGGCAACACAAGGGCCAGGCCCTGGACGACCAAGGCGGGCAATTCGGCCGCGCCGCTAAGGACGGTCACGGGGCCTTCGAGAGTGGAGAGCGCGGGGAGCCAGGCCGTGATGAGGCGCGTGCAGACGACCGCGCTCAGGGCGACCACGGCGCCGACGGACAGGTCGATCCCGCCCGCGATGATCACGACCGCGGCGCCGATCGCCAGGACCCCAAAGAGCGCCCCATTGTGGAGGAGCGTCTTGAGGCTGTAGGTCGAGAAGAAATCGTGGGAGGGTTCGAGGAAGTAGATGGCGGCAAGGACGACCGCGATCCCGGCCAGCAGACCCCACTCAGGGGCCCTCGTCAACGTCGTCCAGAGCAATGGGCCTGAGGCGGGGGCCTTGCGCGGGGCTTTGTCGCTCATGAGGACTTGAGGCCCTTGCTCGCCAGCCACTCCTTCATCTTCTCGACGGTGACGACGTCGTCCTCCGCGTTGGCCTTGAGGACGGGCGAGTCCGCGGAAGGTACGATCACGCGGACGCCGGTGTCGCGCGTCTTGCCGTCGGGAAGGACCTCGGTCGTCGTCTTTTCGTCCTTGGTGATCAGGGCCTTGAGCAGCTTGACGCCTTGGTAGCCCATTTCGTAAGGGTTCTGGCAGACCGAAGCGTCGATCGTACCGCGCTCGATGTGGCCGACTGCTTGCTCATCCAGGTCGAACGTGATCACGGAGAGTTTCTTGCGCACCTCAGGCGCCTTGGCCACCTCCTCAGCGATCGCGGGCGCGTTGTACGACCAGATGCCCAGAAAGACCCCCGCGTCGGGGTACTTGCTGATCGCCGTTTGGACGTTCGTGTGCGCCCTGCTGCTGGGGTCGCTATTGTCGTCCATCACTTCTTCGCGCGTGAAGGCGCTACCAGCTCCTTGAAAGAAACCGTCGATACGTTCGCGCGCGTTGGCCGCCGAACTCGTGCCGACGAAACCGACCACCTTGCCACCTTGCGGTCGCAGGGCCTTGGCGGCGCGACCGGCGGCCTCGCCGGCCTTTGCATTGTTCGTGCCGATGTAGGCCCTGCGGACGTCGCCGTATTGCTCGGCCACATCGGAATCGATGCAGATGACGACCTTGCCGCGGGCCTGCAACTCTCGGAGCTTGTCGGCGATCCCGGGCGCGTCGGCTTGATAGGCCGAGACGGCCACACCTTGAACGTCGCTGAGACTGAGGGCGTCTTCCAGGAGCCGAATCTGCCCCGGTGTTTCTTTGTCGTTGCGGCGCAGTTCGACCTGGCAGCCAAACTCCTTGCCGGCGTCGGTCATGCCCTTCTCCACGGCCGACCACCAGTCGGAGTTGCTGTTGGAAATGAACAGGAGCCTGGGTCCGCTCGCCTGCCCGTTCGGGCCGGGAGTGGTGCCGTTGTCCGTGTTCGGGCAACCGGTGAGAAAAGGTAGGAACGCCACGAGGCCCCAAACCCATGACCTGGCAAGCGACCGGTTCACGGCGACACTCCCGATGCGAACGAACCGAGATGATGGGGCCTCCCGGCGCGACCCGCGACGGACGGCCGACGACCGGCCCATCTTAAACCAAGCACGGACCGCAGGGAACGGGCCGCCGGTCCGAGTCTCTTGATCCCAAAGGGGGCCTTCCACCATCCTGGTGGTCTCCTGGATTCCCACCATTGAGGACCGCACATGTCATCCAAGCAACCCCAGGTCGAGGTCCCAACCGTACCATTCCAACCCATCGACACCCAGCCGGTTCGCGAGAACGAGCGCGTTCAAGCGGTGGACATCCTTCGTGGGGTCGCCTTGCTGGGGATCCTCGTGATGAACATCCCGACATTCGCCTGGCCCGAGTTTCCCGGCAACCCCAGGGAACAAGGACCCTTCACGGGCCTCGACCGCGCGATCTGGCTCACCCAGCATGTCGTCTTCGACACGAAAATGATGACAATCTTCTCGATGCTCTTCGGAGCGGGCCTCGTGCTTATGAGCGACCGCGCGGTGAGTCGAGGGGCCTCACTGACGAGACGGTACTATCGCCGGGTCCTTTGGCTGATGGCGATCGGGGCCTTGCACGGCTACTTCATCTGGATGGGTGACATCCTCTTCTGGTACGGCGCATGCGGCCTGATCATCTATCCGATGCGAAACCTGCGCCCGAGGGTCCTCATCGGCGTCGGGTTGGCCATGAACCTTCTCATCGCCGTGCTGGGCCTTCTGTTCTCCATGGGGGCTTACTACGGACGGACGACCGCGGAGAACGTCGCTCGAGCCGAGGCCTCGGGTAGGTCCGTGGGCACCTTGGAAAAGGAAGTCGCCAAGGCTTGGGACGATCTCGGCAAAGAGTTGGGCGGGACCAAGGAGAAGCAAGCGGAGGAGCGAGCTAGGATCGTGGCCGTTTATCGGGGCGGATATCTGGGCATCTTGAAGGAACGAATTCCGCAAGTCATGATCATGCAACTGGTCGTCTTCCCGTTTTTCGCCTTCTGGGTTTGCGGTGGACGTATGGTGATCGGAATGGGATTGATGCGCTTGGGCATCTTCACGGGAGACCGACCGAGTTCGTTTTACGTCCGGATGGCCGTCCTCGCTTACGTCGTCGGCTTGCCGCTGGTGCTCCTCGACGTTTGGACCTTGTTCCGCGATCAATTCCAGTTCCTCGCCGAGGTGTTGAGTATCACGGTGCTCAACCACTTGGGTGGTTTGGCGATGGCCTTGGGTCATGCGGCCGTCGTGATGCTCGCGTTTAAGGCTTGCGCCTTGCCCAGGCTTCAACGCGCGCTGGGGGCCGTCGGTCGGATGGCCCTGACGAACTACTTGACCCACGGTCTCGTGCTTTCGACCCTCTTCTATGGCTACGGATTTGGTTGGTTCGATCGTGTCGATCGCACGGGTCAAATGGGGATCGTCATAGCGATCTGGGCCTTCCAGTTGGTCGTCAGTCCGATCTGGCTTCGCCACTTCCAATTCGGGCCGGCGGAATGGGTCTGGCGTTCCTTGACCTACGGCAAAGCGCAGCCGATTTGGGCTTGATCGGCCGCGCTGTGTTCATGCCAAGGGGAAAATGTCCCGAAAGCGGTCCAGGTCCTCGCGACGACCAAGCAGGATCAGGTGGTCTCCCTGGGAGAGCGACTCGTCGCTACGCGGCGGGAAGTCGATACGGCCGATCTCCTTCTTGATCGCGATGACCATCGCCCCCGTGAGACGGCCGACGTCCAGGTCGCGCAAGGTCCGACCGATGAACCCGCTTCCTTCTTCCAGGGCGACTTCGGTCATCTCGAACGGAACGCCCGTGCTCTTGGTGAGAAGCTCCGAGAGACGCACCGCCTCTGGGTTGAGCAGGATCGTCACCGCGCGATGGGCCCCGATCGAGGCCGGCAAGACGACGTGGTCGGCCCCGGCCTGGAGGAGCTTCTTCTGAGTGGACGGTTGTTCGGCGCGAGCGAGGATTCGGACCTTCGGGGCCATCTCGCGCGCCGTCAGGGTGATGAACACGTTGACCGCGTCGTTGGGGATCGCCGTGACGAGGGCCCGCGCGCGTTCGAGTCCTGCTTCGCGAAGGACCGTTTCCTCGGTGGCCTCGCCGATCAAGAGGAGCCAACCGCTCGCTTCCCCATGGGTCAGGCGCTCGGATGCGTGGTCGATGACGACGAAGGGCACACCCGCCTCGGCCAGTTCCGAGCAAATGAGCGAGCCCATGCGTCCCAGGCCGACGACGATGACATGCCCATGAAGGGCCTCGATTTGTCGCTTCACGCGTTGGTGCCCCAGGAGTCGCAGGATTTCCCCCTCGGCGACGAACTGGAGCACCGAGGCGACAAAGTAAGTAAGCGTGACCGTCCCGAAGCCGAGCAAGAGGATCGTGTGGGTGCGCAAGGCCGTGGTTTCGACCGGACGGACCTCGCGAAAACCAACCGTCGAGATCGTGATCGCCACCATGTAAGCCGAGTCGGCCAGGCTCCAGCCATTGGCGAGATACCCCAGGACCCCGAACGACGAGACGAAGCCAAGGGCCAACAGGGCAATGCCGACCCGACCCAGGGCGCGTCCTCGGAGGTCTCCGGCCATCGGTCGCGACATGCTGTGGGCCACCCCTCGGCGACCCTCCCGCGGGCCCGGACCGTCGCTTGGATCGAACCCAACACGCGGTCTTTCCCTCGTGATAACCCCTCCAATCGTTAGAGGCAACGCCGTGGACAAAAACTCGGGGAAAGTTCCCGGATTTCCGCATTATGACTTTCGGCCCTCACCGCGATAGTCAAGTAAGGAGGCGCGTGTCTTCCACGCATCGCGGCGGCGTCGGCCCTCGGTGGGTCGAGACGCCTTTGGGGGACCGATCATGTTCAAGGGGCGGGGACCGTGGTGGGCCGTTCGAGACCGTTGGGACGACCAATGGGCCAAGCGCAGGCGCGCTGATCTGGCGCACAGGCGTTGGCTCGTGAGTTGGCAGCGCCGCGACGACGGTCAGTGGCTCGCCCGCGTCTCGTCGCCCGATTTGCCCGTCACGATTGAACGGGCCCGCTCGACTCGTTGTCGAGCCATCGAGGCGGCCGTGAAGTACCTTGCCGAACTAACCACCGAAGGGCCTTGAACGCACTCCCCTTGAAGCCGATCAACACGCTCTCCATTTGGACCTGACGACCCTCCATTGAAGTCTCAACCAGGAACCGATCCTCATGGCCTTGAATCCACTTCGTGATGCACTGACCCAAGCCGGCCTTCGGGCCTTCGGGCGATCGAGCGCTTTCCAAGCGACGACCGTCGAGGCCCTCGATCACTTTCGCGCCCTGAAGCGCAACCTGGAAACGGCCGTCCGACGAGGCGACCTGACTCCGAAGGTGGCCCGCGAACAGGCGGCGATCGCGGCCCGCGAGATGACGGCCGACCTGCGGAATCGGTCGAAGTCTTACTCGTCGGCCCCCCGCGTTTTTCGCGATCGCTTGAACAAAGAACACCAAGACCGCGCCATGGCTCGCGAGTCGCAGTCTCTGGACAGTCTTCAGCGCGAGACCAACCGTCTTCTGCGCCAGGTCGTTCTGGAACAACAGATCGCCCATCGCACCGCCGAGTTCGAAGGCCGCGCATTTGTGAAGTCCGGTCCTTCGGGACAACCGGCGCCTTCGATCGAGCGGTTGCTCGGTCTTCACGTTTGGTCCACTCAGGCCGGCGATGAAGCGGCGCGGGAATGGGCCCGCCGCCAGCTTGAGGCGATCCGTCCCTTGGCCTTCAGTCCCGAGGAGCAACGGCGGATCGACCTGGCCTGCGACCGCGCCGACCAGATTAATCCGAGGATCGTCGCGACTTACGTCGAAGTGATGAAGGACGGCCCCGCCGAAGAACTTGAGGCGTTCGTCACCCAGGCGATCGCCGAGCGCGACGCCAACGCCTGCGTCGCCGCGTTCTCGCTGGCGCGGGAGGCCCCCGAAGGGGCCTACGCGGCGTGGGTCCGCAAGGTGCTCGACGGCCTACGCGAGTTCCCCGACGCCGCCTTGAACACCTTACGCACCCTGGAGGCCGATGCCCTGGCCAACGACCAGGAAGACGCTCAAGCCTACGTCAATCAAGCCAGCGCCATCGCCGAAGCCGAAGCGCGTCTCACGGGCGTCCACGCGCCGACCGAGGCGGAACTCGCGCGGAACAACCGCATCAACCAACTACCCGCCACGGAGCTCGATGGTCCCATGGGCTTGGTCCCTACTCGCCGCGGCCTCTCCGCGGAAGAACACGCCGCCCGACAACGCGCGATCGCGGAGCCTGAGCAACCTGACGCAACCAACTGAACTTGGGCGCGACAAACAAGCGAACTTCAAAACTCCACAAAAATCAAAGATACCTCTTGGAGACACAACCATGGACGATCTACCCGACAATTGGAAGCGCATGCTCTCCGCTTTGGCCGACGCCCCCATTGCTTGGGTGGCGCCGACCGTTTTGGCCGATCGCTTGGGCTTGGAACCAGCGGTGACCGAGGACTTGCTCGCCGACCTCGACATCGCGGGTTGGATCTGCGTTTGGGACCAGGAGGACGGCCCGACCGTCACGTTGACCAGTTGGGGCGCGTCGCAGCTTGGGCTCCATCTGGTCGAAATTGGTGAGGAAGAGTCTCCCCGCTGGTGGCCCGTGGGCGACCCGGCACCGCCGGCGCCGCGCGCTCGGCAGGTCTTCGCCAAAGAACGATCGGCCCTCCTCGACTTCGTGGTAGACCCCTGTCCCAGCCCCCTCGAAGAGGCGATCGCCGCGGAAGCGCGCACTGGCCTCCTCACCGCTCCGGAACGCAACTGGCCACGCCCTCGTCTCTTGGTCGGCTCGGGGCTAACACCCTGGCCGGGCCCCTCGGCCGACGCGAAGCACAATTGCCCAGCATGCGGCGAGATGCCCCTTCCCGCCCACGCCTACTGCGTGCGGTGCGATCGCTGGGGACTCGACGCGGACTTGAGCGAGGCCCTCGACTGCCAAGGCGAGACCCCGCCGGACCAGCGCAAGGGCCCACCGAGTTTCGCCGCGAGGCAGCGCAACATCGATAGGCACCGGCAGCGATTGAAGGTCCGGCGCGACCGGCTCAAAGACAAGTTCGCCGCAAAAAACGACCGTCAGAAGGCCGCAAAGGCCCGTGCCACTTCGGTCCCGAACCCGCCGCGATGGATCGGTGCCGACGGATCGACGTGTGCGTGGGGACTTTCGGAAGACCGATGCTCTGGTTGGGCCGTCGAGCGGTATGCCCCATGATGACTGGTCGATTGGGCCGCCCGACGGCAAGATAGCTAGTAGGTCGAGGACCGCCGCCAGGCGGTCCCGGACCGCTTTTCTCGGGGAGGCAAGGTGGATGACCGCTGAGAAGCTGCTCGGTTTTGTGCGTGCGGTCCCCTTTCGGCCCTTCACCATCTATTTGGGGGACGGCAGGAGTCTGGTCGTGCCTCACCCCGAGATTCTGCTGGTCTCCAAGGACCTTGAACTCGCAACCTGGCATGGGCCCGACGAGGAGACCGAGGGCTTCGCACTCGACGAGGTCTTAAAGGTCGTTCGCAAGCCCGCGAAACGTCGTCCCCAATAAACAAACGTGCAAGTCATGGCTTGGGCGCGACGGTCACACGAATCGGCGCTGTGCTGTAGGCCGTCTTCACGACGAAGTTGATCGACACGTGCCCCATCACCGCGATCGGCACGGCCTCGCAGGGCGCGGCGTCCGCTTTCGTTTCGAGGAGGATTCTCCCAGCGGTCTCCGTCGGCCCCAGAAGCGTCTTGCTCCCGTCGGCCTTCACGGTCACACCGGGGGGTAGGCCCGATGCGAAGACCTGGCCGAGATGGGACAGTTCCACCGCCAGGTTCACGGGCTTGTCAAATCCGTCACGCCTCTTGACCGACACGTCGATCGCCGCCGTGCCGCCCGGCAAGAGCGTGACCTGATCGGTGGACGCTTCTAGGGTGATGTCGGAAGGAGCGGTCACACCGACGGCGAGTGTGGCCACATCGAAGAGGCCACGTCCGCCCCCGGGCAAGTAAATCTCCTGGCGGGCGACGGCCCGACGCACCAGCGGTTCGGCATCGGGCAGTTCCGCCTTGCCCACGATGGAAACCAAGGACCCGCCCACGGCGACGTCGGGCGCGGCGGCGAGGACGATCTCGCCCTGAGTCA
This sequence comes from uncultured Isosphaeraceae bacterium, assembly GCA_937858365.1. Lineage (GTDB taxonomy): Bacteria > Planctomycetota > Planctomycetia > Isosphaerales > Isosphaeraceae > CALLYK01. The sequence continues at coordinate 23,495 of CALLYK010000129.1, forward strand.
TCTTGGCGGGGATCGTGAGTGGGCTCGCCGAAACGCCGGTTGGAAGGCCCTCGAACTCAATCGCCACCGCCCCTTGGAAACCGCCTCGCCGCTCCACTTTGACGAAGACGGGTGTGCGCGCGCCTGGTCCCAGATTGAGCTTGTCGGGGTCGCAGGTCAGGACGAAATCGGGACGGGCCACTTCCGCGAGAAGCACGTAGGGAAACGCATCGGCACCGCGTCCATGCAGGTCGGTCACGACGACAGCGTAGGTCCCATCCGCGGGCGCGGTCCATTCGACACGCGGGTCCTTGCCGAACGTGTCGTCCACTTCCACAAGCTGCTTCCCCTTCTCGTCCATGATCTTCAAAACGGGGTCGGCTTGAGAGAAGGCCCGCCGCGACCAGACCTCGAAACTATGGATCGCCCCTTTTCTCGCTTCGAATTTGTAGCAATCCACATCGTTGGGTTTGCCGAAACGACCGTTCATCGCCACGGGTAAGGGGAGCGCCGGGGCTTCCGCGATAACATCGGAAGCGTCTCCTTCCTCACGCGCGATCGGCAGCGAAGTCACCACGAGCGCTGTGGGCGGGGTCTCGCCTTCGCTGGACGAAAGTGGAAAGAGGCCCACCCCGGCCTTCGCCGTCACCGGGACCTCCGCTCGGACCAATTCGTTCGGGTCGATGTTTGGCCCCAGCGCGTTCAACTCTGCCTTCACGCCTGGGGCGACGGCCAACGGGAAGACCGTGGTCGCGTAGGGCCCCGTGGTCGCCAGGACGACATAAGACCAGTTGGCGTTGCCCGCGTATGTCGTGTCGCGCACTTGCATATAATACATGCCGGATTGCTCAAAACGATGGATAAGCAGTGGGTCGGCGTAATCGCGGTTGTCGTCGGCGGCCAACTCGCGTCCGTTTTCGTCGTGCAATTGCAGGATCGGGTCGAAATGCGCTTGCAGGTCATGGATCACGTTTTCGAGACGGTTCGCCCAAACGCTGAATGCGACAGTCTGCCCCGCTTCCACGTTGAACGCGTACCAATCGACGTCTTCCGCCTTGCCGATGTTCCCCGTGAGCACGGCGGGCAAGTCAACCTTCTGGGCCTTCTCAGGGGTGTCATTGGCCTTATCGTCCATCTCGGCGACGACCGGGTCGGCCACGATCATCAAGACGCCCGTGGATGAGACTCCCTGCGGCGTGACGACCCGAAACTCGCGAGGACCGAGCGCCGCGTTCGCCGAGACCGTGACCTTGGCCTTGCACGAGGTGATCGCCGAGGGCCTCGCGCCGGCCGCGGCCTCCTTGCGCGGTTCGACCGTCACTTCGGCGGTCAGGCCATCACCATCGAACAAGAGGGCCGAGGCGCCGCCGAAGTCCTGCGTCCCGGCGATCGTGACCTCGAACGTCTGACCGCGCTGAAGGGCCGTGGGTTGGCAACGCGAGAGCATCGGGTACGACGTCTGCGCAAAAACGGGCGCGGCGAAGAAGGTCAAGACAAGGAAGCAAGCGGAGCACTTCATGAGGGCTGTTCCTTGGGGTCATTCCGACTCGATCGGTTCGCCGCGCAGGGCTTTTCTCAGACGCTCGGGATCGACCAGAGGACCTGCGTCGTCTTCGGAGTCGCCCACTCTTCGGCGGAGAAGGCCCTTGAGTGCGTCGGAGGTGCTTAGCACGCCGACCGGGGCGACCACCAACCAGGCCGGGTCCGACCACTCGATCGGCAATGGTTGCAAGAGGACCGCGATGAGCTTCCCGCCGGCGACGTCCCAAACGCGCACCAGGCCGTCCCAGCCGGCCCCCGCCGCGAACTTCCCTTCGCTGGAGATCGCCGCGGCATATTGCCAATCGACGGCGCCCGCGAGGGTCTTTTCCAAGCCGCCGGAACGACCGTCCCAGATCCGAATCGTGCCATCGGCACCGGCCGAGACCAAGCGCCGTCCATCGGCTGTGAAGGCCAGTTGATGGACGGGCCCCCCGTGACCCCCTTGCCGCTTCGAGGGCTTGTCGCCGTCCACTTTCCAGAAGCGAAGTTGGGGTTCGTTGCCCGCCGAAACGAACTCCGAACCGTCGGGCCGAATCGCCAGCGCGAGCACATCGTCGTTGTGGTCGGAGTAGGTGCGCAGTCCTTTCCCGGTTTGGGCGTCGAACCGTTTGATCGACCGGTCTTTGCTCGCGGTGAAGACCGATAAACCATCGGCCGCGAAGACGATCTCATTCACGAAGTCGGAATGTCCCTTCGAGACCGCGACTTCCTTCCCGCTCGTCGTCTCCCAGATGCGCACTGTGCCGTCGAGCGAAGCGCTTGCGAGGCGTTGGCCGTCAGGAGCGAAGGCGAGCCCGGAAACGACGTCCTCGTGCCCGTACATTTCCGCGAGGAGTTGTCCATCCAGTCGGTACAGGCGAACGAACGCCGATCGCGCGGCGAGCCCGCCGCCGATCGCGAGGGCCTGCCCGTCGGGCCGGAAGGCCAGCGCATGGACCGAGCCGGGAAGGTCGCCGAGCACGAGCGCCGGCTCGCCTTCGTCGAGGTCCCAGACGATCGCTTGACCGACCGTGCCCGCCGCGAGCCAGTGCGAATTCGGTCGAAACACGAGGGCCGTGACGGCCGGCAACGGGCCGACCTTTAGGAGGACCTTCACCGGCTTATTGTCGAGTTTGAGGTCGACGGGAATGGAGACGTCCAGCGTTCGGACGACTCGTCGCGGCCGCGTTGGCGCTACCGACTTCTTCGCCTCGCCCCGGACCATTCCAGCATCCAGCCAGCGCTGAAGGACCAAGCGATCGGCCTCATCGACTGGGTCAGCGTCCTTGGGCATGCGCTTCTCTTCGTCCTGTTCGATCAGACGCAGGAACAGCGGACTTTCCCGTGCATGGCCGGCCTTGGCGATCGGCCTGTCTTTCAGCCCTTTTTGGATCGCGTCGAAGGAATCGAGAACCAGGCCCCCCGAAGTCTCGAGGGCCTCGGCCTTGCGCGCGTTGTGGCAGATCGTGCAGTGCTTGCGGAGTACCGGACGAACATCACGTTCGTAAGTTGGCGGGTCGTCGGCCTGCGCGAGCGTCGCCGCGAACCCAATGCTGAGCAACCCAGTTAACCATGTTGAGCGAGTCATCGGCCCTTCCCCTTTGCCGCCGCGGGCCTGTCCACGAGACGAAAGACGAACTTCAGTCCCGACCAAATGTCATCCACCGCGCAGACCTTGGTGTCGACGAGCCCATAGGCCAGGCCGACCTCGCGAACCACGGAGTCGGTCAGGTCGCCGGCCAGCCCTGACGTCTTCTTGGGCCAAGCGACCCAGATCATGCCGTCGGGCTGAAGTCGCTCCCTGAAGCGAGGGAACGACTGCTCCATGGCCGACCGTTCGCGAACAAAGAGCAAAGCGAAATCGAGGGGCCCCTCGTCGACAGCCATTGGTTCGCCCATGTCGATCGCGATGGGACCGAGCGTCTTGGCGAAGTCGTCCGGCGCGTCCACGAGGACGGCGCGCGCGTCGGCCTTCAGTCCCAGCTTCTTCCGCAGTGGCGTCCCGGAGTAACCGGACGGCATGGTCGCCCCGAATTCATCAGTGATTGAATAAGAACTCTTTAGCGTTGAGCAGGCCCCAGAAGAGGTCTTGGGCGCCCAGGTCCCGGCTGGGGGCGTCAGCGATGACTAGCTTGGCGATGGTCAATTCATCCTCGCGCGCGGGCCGACCGAACGTCACCTTGTAAAGCGCCTGAACGAGGGGGCCATCGTCTTTCGACTCCTTGAGCAAGGTCGCCAATCGACCCTTGGCGTCGGCCAGTTTTCGGTTAATAGTGTCGCCGTTCATGAGGTGAAGGGCCTGACCCAGCGTGGGGTCGGCCGAACGCTCGCACTCGCAGGCGATCGCTCGGTTGGGCCGACCGAACATGTCCAGAAAATAAGAGGCGTAGTTGGTGTCGGGTAGGTCGATCGCACGTTTTCCGGCAGGCATGTTGGTGAACTTCTCAGTCGTGCCCGTGGCCCGGTTCAAGGCGTCGAGCAACTGTTCCGCCCCGAGGCGCTTGATGGTGTAGTGGGTGAAGAAGGTCGAATCCAAGCGGTTCTCGGGCGTTGCCTCTGAACTGAGTTCGTAGAGACGGCTGGTCATGATCCGGCGCAGGAGGGCCTTCAGGTCGAAACCGCTCGCGACGAAGTCGGCGGCGAGGCCGTCCATCAGGTCGGGGATGACGGGCGGGTTCGTCTCGCGGAGGTCGTCGATCGGATTGACCAGGCCGCGCCCCATGAGGTAGCCCCAATAGCGGTTCACGACGTTCTTGGCGAACCAGGGGTTGTCGGGCTTGGTGAGCCACGCGGCCAGGGCCCGACGGCGATCGACAGGGTCGTCGGCGGGGGCGTCGTTGAGCGGTGTCGGCGTCATCACCTTGCCGGTCTTGGGATGGCGGACGTCCCCGGAATTCGACACATACACCACTTGTTCTTGCACGAAGATGCCGAATTCTTGGCTGCGTTTGGACTTGATCCGCGTGAAGTACGCGGCCAGGCCGTAGTAGTCGTCTTGACCGTAGGCCTCGAACGGATGGTGATGGCACTTGGCGCATTGAAGACGCACGCCCATGAAGACTTGCGCCGTGTTCTCGGCCAGGTCTTCGGGGCTGGTCGCGACGCGGAAGTAGTTCGCCGGCCCGTTACTGAAGATCGAGCCCTGCGCTGTGACCAGTTCCTCCACCATCTTGTGTGCGGGCTTGTTGTCGCGGAACGAGTCGATCAGCCAGCGATTGAACGCGAGCATTCCTTGCGCGCCGAGTTTCGTGCCGTTGACGCGCAGGAGGTCTCCCCACTTCAGGACCCAATACGAAACATATTCAGGTCTCTCCAAAAGGCGATCGACAAGCTTGACGCGCTTGTCGGGGTCGGTGTCCGCGAGGAAGGCGTCCACTTCCTCGATCGTGGGGGTCGTGCCAATGGCGTCGAGCATCGCCCGGCGGAGGAACTCGGCATCGGCGGCGGGGCCGGACGGGGCCAAGCCGAGGGATCGCCATTTGGCCGCGGCCTTCTCGTCGATGAAATTGCGGGGGGACCAGGCGAACGCCTTTTCCGGACCATAAGGGACCACGAAACGGGCCATGGCCGCGCGTCCCTGATAGCGGACCATCACGTTCGTCTCGCCCTTCGCCACCACCTGGGCGAGACCATCGCGTGTCACGGTCGCGAGTCCCTCGTTGAGCGAGTCGAAGCGGGCGTGGTCCGTCACGTCACGGACCGTGCTGTCGGAGTAGGAGGCCATCACGACGAGCCGTTGGGTGGCGCCGGGCCCACCCAGACGTTCGGCTGGATAGACCCATAAGGCGCTGATCGCCGGGTCTTTGGGGTCGGGCGGCGAAGCCCCTTGTTCAAGCCAAAGCTGGATCAACTCGTAGTCCGAGGACTGGACGTCCAGCTTCTTGCCCCCGCCGTGAGGCACTTGAAGGGTCGGCTTGAGTATCAAGAGGCTGTCATCGGGCAAGGCCGGCGAAGCGCGTCGGCCCTCCGCGCTCTTGACGATCGCGGTGTAATCGGCTTCCGGCTCGAAGCCCAGAAGCGACAACTTGAAGCCCCCCTTGCCATGCTGCGAACCGTGACAGGCCCCTTGATTGCATCCCAACTTCGTCAGGACCGGGACGATCTCGTGGCGGAAGCTCACCCGTCGCTCACCCGTGGCCCGATTGACATGAACAGGGACTTTTGCTTGAGTCGAGCCGACGCGGACTTCGATCGATCCTTCACCGTCGCGAACGGGTCGGACCTTCCTCGCCTCGTCGAGGCGGACGAGCGACGAGTCTCCGAGTTGGACCACGGAGGCATCGGTCATGTCCGTGCGCGAACCGTCTTCCCGGACCCCAACAACGATGAGTCGTTGAGACGCCTCCGGGCCGTCGAGTCGGACCTCGGGGGGATAAACCTCCAAGCGAACGACGTCTTGGGCAAAGGCGAGAGCCGGCCAAAGCGAAAGTGCGACAAGTAATAGCGAGCGCCGGGGCATGGGGGGTGTCCTCAGCGGCGAACGAGTCGGTTTGGGAGGGTCCGAAACGGCGGGCGTTCAGGCGGGGAGTCGGATCGAGTCACGCTTCAAGATTGCGAAGCCCGACAAGTCGGGTCAAGACGGGATTGGTGGATTGTCCATTTCTTGTTGGAGAATGACGACTCTCTTTCCGAATCGGCGAGTTTGAGGCGTCGAAGCTGTCAGAATTGGACGGTTCGCGGGCAAAGTGATAAGATTTAATGATGAGGTGCCGCGTGTGCGGGCGCCTTGGGCGGTGGACTCACCTCGTCGGTTTCCTTCCGGGGTCCCGCAACCTGGCCGAGCTCAAAATCAACTTGACGAAAGACCAGGAAAAGCTCCTCGACGACCTTGCCGTGAAGTTGGGGGCGTCCGGCCATACCGACGTGCTCAGTCACGCCTTGGCCCTCACCAAACTCGTCGTCGAAACCACGATGGACGAGAAGAAAGACCTTACGTTCCAGTCATCTGGACAAGTGAAGAAGTCTTTGAAGTAGAAGTGGTTCGTCGTTCGCGATAGGCCCAACAGTCCATTGAACGTCGGCACGGAGGGCCCGGAGGCATCACCTTGCGGACACGACCGTTCCTCCTGAAAACACGCCACCCAAGTTGGAAGAGATCACCGACGCAACTGCGACCGGGACCGGAAACGCGGGAGCGGCGGCCCCGCAAGGACCGTCCAGGGCGGAAGGCCCCGCAGGACCGGAAGGCGGGAACAACGGCGCGGGTGCCGCCCCAGCGGCCCAAGGGGACGGTCATGGAATCGGGGGCGGCGATGGTGACGACGGCGGTGGTGACGACGGCGATGACGAACTCGAGGAGTCGCTCGGTCGGCTCATGGCGGCCATCAATCCTCGCGTTCTGGGGACCGGAGTCACGGAAGTCCAGGTCCAACAGGACAAGACGTGGACATGGATCGCCCTTTATCTCACATGGGCGATCATCCTCATTTCCTTCATTTTCGCCATCGTCACGGCTCTACTGATGTGGGTCCAGGGAAGCCAACCGACCACGAGCGACGGCAAAGGGGGACCGAACAACCTCGAAAAACTGATGCCCTTTGTCACGCTCCTGATCGGCCAGACGCCTTACCCCTTGGCGACCATTGCGATCGGCTGGTACTTCGCGGCGCGTCAGAACGAGCCCACAGGCGGGGACAAGCATTGAGCGACGAGAACCCATGGACGACGCTCGACAGTCGCCACGTTTACGAGAACCCCTGGATTGACGTTCGCGAAGACCAGGTTGTCCGACCCGATGGGCGCCTGGGTATCTACGGGGTCGTTCATTTCAAGAACAAGGCGATCGGTGTCCTGCCCGTGGAAGATGATGGCCATGTCTGGCTTGTCGGGCAGTATCGCTATCCGCTAGGTCACTATTCCTGGGAAATCCCGGAAGGGGGCTGTCCCGAGGGGGAAGACCCAAGAGAATGCGCCGTGCGCGAACTCCGAGAGGAGACGGGGCTGGTCGCATCACATCTCGAGATCATCGCCGTTTCGCACCTCTCCAATTCGGTCTCGGATGAGGAAGCGATCATCTACCGGGCCACTGGATTGATCCACGGCCCCAGCGACCCCGAGGGCTGCGAACGCCTCCAAGTGCGACGCGTCCCATTCGAGGAGGCCCTGGCGATGCTCGATCGGTTTGAGATCACCGACTCGCTCAGCGCGATCGCCTTGCTGCGCGAGGCCGTTCGTCGAAGTCGCGCCGATTAAGGGGCGGGAGACTTGGGGTCCTCAGCCTTGGGTTCGGGCTGGTCTTTTTCTTTTTCCGCCGGCGTGTCTTTTGCTGGCACTTCCTTGGAAGGGGCGTCTTTGGTCTCGGGTTCAAAGACAGGTGGCAGGTTGCTCGGCGTTGTCGGCAGGGGCGGCGGGTTTTTCAGGAGACCGTCCAGCACCGAACCAGCCGTCACGCCGCCGGGTGCTCGGTCACTCCCTCCCAGGGGCGGAAGCGTGACCTCGGGGGCCTTGTAGGCGTAAAGCTGGTTGTAGAACCGTTCGTCGGCGGGTTTCTTCAGTTCCGCCCTCAGGAGATTGGCCAGCTTCTTGGACTGGACGGCCTCGGACGTGTCGGGGTAGTCGCGGACGATTGTTTCGTACTGCGCGATCGCCTTGTCGAGTTCGTTACGCACTTCGAGAGTGCGCGCCAGCCCGAACGCGGCGTGACGCGCCAAGAGCGAGCTCTTGGGCGATCGTTTCAGGGCCTCTTCGAATTGGTCTTGGGCCTTCACCAGGAGGGGCTTGGCCAGGTCGATGCTCGTGGGCAAGCGTTCCGAGCCGTCGTTCAAGTTCAGGGCGGCCGACTGAAGCAGGGCCCAAGGCGCCGCCTTCGAGTCCGGGAAATCACTGGCCACTTCGGCTTGCTCAGAAGCCGTCTTGGCCTCGAACATCTTCTCCCAGGCCTCGGAACCGCTGGTGTCCTCGCCGCTCAAGGCCCGCCAGACTAGCGGCGCGATGATCACGGCGGCAAGGAGCGCGGCCAGGGGGCCCCACGTCTTTGGGCCTCCGGCGACGATGTTGCGTCGGACCCACCGTTCCAGTTCGGTCTGGTTTTCCTCAGGGTGGTGGATAAGGAGGGCCTCGGAATCGCCCTTGGCGGGTTTGGCCTCGGTTTTGGGGGGTTTGGCGTTGCCCGTGGGGTTCGTCTTCATCGTCGTTCCATTTCCAGGACCGCGGGCCCTTGATACCAACCAAAAAGGCGCATCGGGGCACTGTACCGCCCCGCCTTGACGAAGGTCAAGCCGCCTCGAAGAGAGTTGAAGCGCGGTCCGCAACATGTTGAGAGACGGTCCCTTGACCTTGTCGCTCGTGCTCGACCCGCTAGAATCCGTCCTCTCTTCGGTCTTGCCGATGACGGGCGGAGGCATGGATGGCCCCTCATAAGCGACGCACCCTTACGGCTCTCGGCGCGGGCGTCGCGCTCTTGGCGGTCCTGGGCTGGATACTCTGGGACGACCGGGTCCCTCGGCGCCTCGCGGTGGTGGTGCCCAACCAGGTATACCGGGGGGCCTGGCAGTCCCCGAAGGCCTTGCGCCACTTGATCACAAGTCATCACATTCGCACGATCATGACTTTGACGGCGATCAGCGTTGACGATCCCAAGTACGTCGCCCAGAAGCCGGTCGTCGATGCGACGGGCCTCACCTGGGTCATCGTGCCCATGCGCGGTTCGACCGCGACGCCTGCGCAGCTGGAAGAAGCCGCGGACCTCATCGCCGACCCAGCCCGCCGGCCGGTCTTCTTCCATTGTGTCGGCGGCCATCATCGTAGCAATCTCGTACAGATGGCTTATCGCATCCGCCACGAGGGCTGGGACGCCGATCAGGCTTGGGAGGAAGTCCGCGCTTTCCCCTGGACCCGACCCGAGGCCGACGCCGACCAGCGCGATCGGGCCCTCATCAACGCCTTCGCGGCAACTCAGCGCGCGAAAGCTCGACTCGTCGCCGGGAGGGCCACGCCTTGACCTTCGCTCGCAGAATCCGCTGGGGCGTCCGCTTGATGGTGCTGATGGCCTTGGTCCCATCCGTTTGGCTCTTCGCTCGATGGTGGAGTGGGAACGTGGACACGGTCATCCCGGGACGCTTCTATCGTTCGGCCCAACTCGGCCCCGATCATCTCACAGGGCTAATCGCTCGCCACGGCTGCCGCACCGTGCTCAATCTACGCGGTCCGAACCCATCGGCACGCTGGTATCGCGAGGAACGCGACGCCACCCTTCAAGCCGGCGCCACCCAAGTTGATTTGCCCATCGCATCGGACCTGTGGCTCTCGAAGGCGCAAGCACAAGCGTTGATGGAGGTCCTTGACTCGGCCGAGAAGCCCATGTTGGTCCATTGCCAATGGGGGGCCGAAAGAACGGGTCTGGCCTCTGCGTTTGTGGTGCTGCTTCGTCCGGGGGGCACGCTGGACGAGGCCGAACAGTGTTTCTCGATACGATACCTATTCGCGCCAACTCGTGATGGGCTGACGATGCTCGGGCACGTCACGGCGTATCGGCGATGGCTTGCCAACCAGGGTTGGCAACACTCCCCAGAACGGTTTCGCCATTGGGTGCGCCATGAATATCAACCTGGGCCCGGAAGTCCCGAGTATTGGCCCTACAATCCGAACCCCCTCATGGTCGTGACCAGCCCCATCGGTCCGCCGCGGACCTTGGCCGTTCGAGAAGAAATGAGCAGACATTGATTTCGCGGAGGAAGCGCCATGGCCGAGAGCTACGACATTCCGATTCGGGTCCGCTACGCCGAGACCGACCGCATGGGCCTTCTCCACCACGCGAACTACTTCATCTACTTCGAAATGGGCCGCACGGAACTGCTTCGTCAACGCGGAGTGTCTTATCGCGAAATCGAAGACGCTGGATTTCTGCTCGTGATCGTCGAGATCGGCTGCAAGTTCCGCAAACCGGCCCGCTATGACGACCTGCTGAGCCTGCGCACGACCGTCCAGCGCGTCACGCACGTGAAGATCGTCCATCGCTACGAACTCTTCCGCGACGGCGAGCTCTTGGCCGAAGGGCAATCTACACTTGCTTGTGTCGACCGCGAAGGTCGCCCGCGACAGTTGCCTCCCGAACTCCGTGGGGGCGACGACCGGCCAAACCCGAGTTGACCCTTCCGGGAACTTGGTCCATGATGCCGCGCCTTGTAAGGCAAGCCACGACGAACCTCCAGGATGGGGAGCACTTGATGCGAACGGATGCGACACCTCGCCTTCTCGTCTCGCTCGCGACTTACAACGAAGCGGGCAACCTTCGGCCTCTGGTCGAGACGATCCATCAATACGCCCCTCATGCCGAGGTCCTGGTCATTGACGACGCTTCTCCCGACGGGACGGGCCAAATCGCCGACGCCCTCCACGCCGAGGGTCGAGTGGCCCATGTCATCCACCGGGCGGGGAAGCTGGGCCTGGGGACCGCGGTGCTGGCCGCGATGCGTTACGCGATCGCGGAGCGCTTCGATTTCCTGATCAATCTCGACGCCGACTTCAGCCATCCCCCCCGTTTCATCCCCGCGCTTCTGGCCGGGATGGACCGCAACGACGTGATGATCGGCTCGCGCTACGTGCCCGGAGGCGGCGTGGAGGGTCAGTTCGGTCTCAAGCGCAAGTTCATGAGCACGGGCATCAATCTCTACGCTCGACTGCTTCTGGGTCTATCCACCAAGGACAACAGCGGCTCGTACCGCTGTTATCGGGTGAGCAAGCTCGCGCGGATCGACCTCGACCGGGTCCGATCGCGCGGCTACTCGTTCATGGAGGAGGTGCTCTATCACTGCCGGCAGGTCGGCTGCAAGATGGGCGAGACCCCCATCCTCTTCGAAAACAGGCGATCCGGGACGTCGAAGATCAATCAGATGGAAGCGCTGAAGGCCCTGGCGGTCATCGCCAGGATCGGCGTGGAAAGGCTGGCAGGCGGACCGAGGCGTCTAGCGACACCCGGTCCCGGTCCCCATCGGATCATGGCCCGGAACGTCGCCCGGGCGAAATGAAGACGGGAGAAGAGACGGGGCCCACGATGTTGGGCCCCATGCGTTAGATGAGGTCATGCTCGCGCACGGTGATGTAAACTTCTTGACAAGTCTCCGCGATCCGGTCGCCCAGGCCCTGGTGTTTGCTTTCCAGTTGGGCCGAGTACATGCTGAGCACGCGACAAAGGAAGGCGGCCTGCCCCGGTTCCGTCTCCGCGCTGAGTTGGCCGAGCGAGTCTTCGATCTGGTCGGCCAGGTAGAGGATGAACTGGGCCTGACCCTTCAGTTCCGCCAGCACGCGCGTGAACTCGGGTGGACTCGTCACGGGGGCGGGTTGGGTCTCGATCAGTTCCTCGTTCAAAGGCATTTCGGTAGCGGTGGTCATGCCGGGCCTCCGTTGACGCGCGGGGCCGGGACAGCGCCGATCGCGGCCTCGATTTGACCGCAGAGCTCACCCATCATGCGCATGTTCTCGCACTCGACGGACAGGTTCGAGGCGTGCATTTCGATGAGTTGGCGCAGGAAGATGCGCGTGCCGGCGTCGTGTTCGGCCTGATAGCGTTCCACATCGGCGACGGCCGCCCGGACGAGGTAGTCCATGAACTGGAGCTTCCCTCGAATGGAGGTGCAGACTTTATGAAGCTGGGCGGGCCCGGCTTGATCGGGCACATTGGCGATGGCCAGCGATGACATCCGTTTCTCCCCGTCCTTGGTTAGGCTGGTCTAGATGCAGGGTGAATCCCGGCACTGAGGGAGATTACCGAGCGTCGCCCGGACGAGCAAGGCGGATTCGCGCGACGATGACCGAGTGGACCACTCGGACGATGGGTCCGCCCGGTCCCGGCCCCAACGCCCAGGCCCCACGGGAGCGAACATGGTGAAGACCTCCCGCTCCCGCGCGAGAAATGACGGCGAGGCGATGGCTGGGGCCGTGCGATTGGTCTTGGGCGCGGATAGGATGCGATGATGCGTCGCGGGTCGCGAGTTTCCGCGGCCTGCCCCGCTGTTTCCACTTCAGACGCTCGCCGGAGTCACTCCACAATGAAGCTCAATCGTCGTCAATCGCTCTTCGCAGCTGGGGCCGCCGCGTTGGCCCCCGGTTTCCTCGCCGGGGCGTCCGCATCACCCGCGCAAGGGGCCACGAAGAAGGTCCTCTACTTCACCAAGAGTTCGGGGTTCCAGCATTCGGTGATCGACCGAAAGGGCGGCGACCTGGCCGAGGGGGACCTGGGCGCCCGAGGCCGTCGCCACCGGGATCCGTGCCAGCGCCTCGACGTCCTCCCGGAAGTCCCGCGCGAGGCGAATCGCGATGCCGTAGCGCTCGCGGCCGATCTCCTGCCACAGC
>CALLYK010000130.1 GCA_937858365.1 uncultured Isosphaeraceae bacterium
GATCGCGGTGAGCGGCTGGTTGAGCTCGTGGGCCACGCTGGAAGCCATTTCGCCCATGGTGATCAGACGGCTGGTGGCGGCGGCCCGCTCAGACTGTTGCTGGGCCTGCTCCTCCACGCCGGCTCCGTGACCACTCCACCCAGCGCCGCGACTCCCCAGGGCGTCTGCGAGTCCGCAAGGAACGCCGCTGCGTCCGCGTCCACATCCGCGGACGTTACGACCGTCTGGGCGAACCCGTGCCAAGGCGGTTCCCGTCGATCTTCGGCGAGGGGCCGCCGCCCCAGATGTCGGGCAGCGGCCGGAAGGAGCTGGCCGAATGGCTCGCCCGGCCCGACCACCCGCTCACCGCCCGCGTGATGGTGAACCGGATCTGGCAGCACCACTTCGGCGAGGGCCTCGTCCCCACCCCGGACGACTTCGGCCGGCAGGGTCAGCCGCCGACGCACCCGGAACTGCTCGACTGGCTCGCGGTCCAGTTCGTCAAGGACGGCTGGTCGCTCAAGGCATTGCACAAACGAATTGTGATGAGCGCGGCGTACCAGCAATCGTCGGCCGTCTCTGCCGACCTGCTCAAGCGCGACCCGGACAACCGTCTTTTGGCGCGCGGCCCGCGCGTGCGGCTCGAGGCGGAGATGATCCGCGACAGTCTGCTGACGGCAAGCGGCCAGCTCTCGAAAAAGATCGGGGGCCCAAGCGTCTTTCCGCCGCAACCGGCGTCCTTGACGACGGAAGGCGTCTATGGGGCGATCAAGTGGACGCCGAGCTCGGGGGAGGACCGGTACCGCCGCGGGCTGTACGCGTTCCTCAAGCGGTCGATCCCCTACGGGATGTTCGCGACGTTCGATGGGGTCAGCGGCGAGACCTGCGTGGCCCGGCGCGAGGTGTCGAACACGCCGCTCCAGGCGCTGACGATGCTCAACGACCTCGTCGTCATCGAGACGGCGCAGGCGCTGGGCGAGAAGACGGCGGCACTGAAAGGAACGGAGCGCGATCGTGTCGTCCACCTATTCCGCCGCTGCCTCGTCCGGCCGCCGAGCGACAAGGAAGCGGAGACGCTGCTCGCATTCTTGGAGCGCCAGCGCGGCCGGCTGCGGAAGGGAGAATTGAAGGCCGCGACGATCGCCGGACCGGGGACGTCGGACGCGCTCGAACGCGCCGCCTGGACGCTGACGGCGCGAGCGGTCCTGAACCTGGATGAGATGATCACGAAGGAGTGAGCCGGGTTGGAAATAGCGTGCGTGGTTGAGTTGCAAACACCAGCCGGCCGTCTGATGTACAAGCCCAAAAAGCGGGGCGAAAATGGCGGATGAATCCGTTCCGATCAACAACCTGCTCGCGACTGCGAAATCCCGCGAGGTCCAGCGCGGCAGTTTGGCCGAGATGCGTGGCGAGCGCGCCAACGCCGCTCTTCATTTTCTCGCGGCCGGTCATATGGAACTCGTGTTGGCAGCCGACTACGAAGCGGCCGGGGAAGGCGACCTGGCGCTGCGCAGCCGGCTCAGCGCCGGTTCCTGCCTCTGGCGCGCGGGTGAGCAGGCGCGCGCCCGAAGCCTCTTCGATAACCTTCTGCGGAGCAATCCCGACCAGTCGCCCGAAATCCAGCGGATCGTCTCCGAACTCGCCCAGGATTATCCGCTGGCGTCCTGAGGTTCGGAAAGAGAAACGACCATGCTCACCCGTCGCCATTTCCTCGAATCCTGCGGCTACGGCCTCGGCTCCATCGCCCTCGCCTCGCTGCTGCAAAAAGACGCGACGGCGCAGCGCCGCGCCGCCAACCCGATCGCCGCCCGGCCGCCCCACTTCCCGGGCAAGGCGAAGGCGGTCATCCACCTCTTCATGGCCGGGGCGCCCAGCCAGCTCGAGCTGTTCGATTACAAGCCGCGGTTGACTGAGCTCGAGGGCCGCCCCATTCCGCCGTCGGTCATCGGCGATCAGCGTTACGCCTTCATCCGCCACGACGCCGCCGCCCTTGGGCCGCGCTTCCGCTTCCGCCGCCACGGCAAGAGCGGGGCCGAGCTTTCCGAGATGCTGCCGCATCTCGCGACCGTCGTCGACGACCTGTGCATCATCAAGTCGATGCGCACCGACCAGTTCAACCATGGCCCCGCCCAGATCTTCCTCAACACCGGCTTCGCCCAGCCCGGCCGGCCCAGCTTCGGCGCCTGGGTGACCTACGGCCTCGGCGCTGAAACAGACAACCTGCCCGCGTTCGTGGTCATGTCGACCGGCTCGGGTATCTCCGGCGGCGCCGCCAACTGGTCCAGCGGCTTCATGTCCACGGTCTACGCCGGCGTGCGCCTGCGCAACTCCGGCGAGCCGATCCTCAACGTCTCTAGCCCACCGGGCTATGACTCCGCCCTCCAGCGCGAGACGCTCGACCTTGTCACCAGCCTCAATCGCGAGCGCCTCGGCGCTGTCGGCGATCCCGAGATAGCGACACGCATCAACTCCTACGAGATGGCGTTTCGTCTCCAGACCTCCGCCCCAGAATTGACCGACCTGCGCAGCGAATCCCGCGCGACGCTCGAGATGTACGGCTGCGACCCCGAGCGCCCGTCTTTCGCCCGCGCCTGCCTCCTGGCTCGTCGCATGGTCGAGCGCGGCGTCCGCTTCATCAACATCTACCACGAAGGCTGGGACGCCCACAGCGACGTCGCCGGCAACGTTCGCAACAATTGCGCCGCGACTGATCGCGCTTCCGCCGCCCTGGTGCGCGACCTCAAGCGGCGCGGCCTCCTCGACAGCACGCTGGTCATCTGGGGCGGCGAGTTTGGCCGCACCCCGATGGTCGAGAGCAACCCGGCGCTGGGCCGCAGCCTCGGCCGCGACCATCATCCGCAAGCCTTCACGATCTGGCTGGCTGGCGGCGGGGCCAAGGCGGGCCTCACCTACGGCGCCACCGATGACCTCGGCTTCCACGTCGCCGACGACCCGGTCCACGTCCACGACTTGCAGGCGACCCTCCTCCACCTGCTCGGTCTCGACCACGAGCGCCTCACCTTCCATCACGCCGGCCGCGACTACCGCCTGACCGATGTGTATGGCCGCGTGATCGACGCCCTGGTGGCTTGACCCTTCTTCCCAGTCGCCGGGTCTGCCAATCCGGCAGCCTGCGGCCCTCCCCCTGTCAGGATGACCGCCCATCCGGCGATCGTTGCCAGACGCTTGTTCATTTCCCATAACAGGTTACGCCTAATCATCATCCAAGGCACGCCACTTGCTATCCCCCTCATCGCCCGAGAAACCAATCACGGTCTGCGCAGACCGTGTTCCCGTAGGTCAGGCTTTCCAGCCTCACCCGCCGCTCGAAAGAGACTGAAAACTCGTAAGCCGTCAGCCTGGAAAGGCTGACCTACGCAAGGAGACGGAGCATGAAGGTCAAGCCCTTGGGTGATCGCCTCGTCGTGGAACGCTTCCAGCCCGAAGAGAAAACGGCCGGCGGCATCCTCCTGCCCGATACCGCCAAGAACAAGCCCCAGCGCGGCAAAGTCCTCGCCGTCGGCGACGGCAAGCTCTCCAAGGAAGGCAAACGCCTCCCCCTCCAGGTCAAGGTGGGCGACACCGTCCTCTTCACCACCTGGGCCGGCGACGAATACAAGGACCACAGGGGCGAAAACATCCTGCTGATGCGCGAAGAAGACGTTCTCGCCGTCGTGGATGAGTAGGTCCCGTTTCGAAGGAGGGCTGGTCCGACAGTCGGAAGGAGAAAGTCTTGCAGAGACGGTCCCCTCCGCCCTTGTGGGGGAGGGCTAGGGCGGGGGTGACCCAACCCTGACGGAGCGGATGTCATGCTCGTCGACGTGCAACTGACAAACTACGACGACCTGATCGCCGCCGAGCATGGATGGCTGACGCCCGACGAAGTTCGCCACGTGTCCACCCAGGCCTCGGTCGACAAGAAGAACAGTTACCTCGCTCTGCCCGAAGACATCGTGGAGAAACTTGGCATGCGGATCGTCGACAGGCCCAAGGTTCTTTGCAGCGACGGCGCCAGGCGCCCGCGAGCCGAATATGTTTACCTGGAACTATTGGGCCGGCACGGCGTGTTCAACGCAACCGTGAGGCCGAAAGGTGAAACGGCAGTCGTCGGTACGATCGTTCTGAACGAGTTGGACCTGGTCGACGATCAGAACGGCTTGGCGCCACCAGATCCTGATTACGTCGTCGTGGAGATTGAATGACGTGAAACTCAAAGCCCTCATCCACCCCGCCGAGGAAGGCGGCTTCTGGGCCGAAGTCCCCGCCCTCCCGGGCTGCGTCTCGGAAGGCGATACCTTCGACGAGACCGTCGCCAACATCCGCGAAGCCGCGGAAGGCTGGCTGGAAGTCGCCGCCGAACGCGCGAACCCCGACGCTCAGACCCAGGTGGTGGAGGTCGAGGTGTGAAAGCAATTTCCGGCAAGGCAATGTGCAAAGTCCTTGAGCGGAACGGCTGGGAGTTGAAACGGACGAAATCCAGCCACCATATTTACGGCAAGCCAGGGGTAGATGTGATTGTCACCGTCCCCGTCCATGGAAATCGTGACCTCAGGACCGGTACCCAGAAGAAGATCATGAAGGATGCCGGTCTGACTGAAAACGACCTGACATAGAACCAATCAGGCCGGAAAAACCCTTCCGTGTATTCCGTGGTAGAAAAACGAAACCAACGTATCCCATAAGGAGTGAAAATGGCCGCTAAGCAAATCGCCTTCGATCAGGAAGCCCGGGAAGCCATCCGCAAGGGCGTCGGCAAGCTCGCCAAGGCCGTCAAGGTGACCCTCGGCCCCAAGGGCCGAAACGTCATCCTGCAGAAGTCCTTCGGCT
>CALLYK010000131.1 GCA_937858365.1 uncultured Isosphaeraceae bacterium
CAATCGGGATGGAAGCTCTCGGCGCGGATGCCGGCCTCGAAGCCCGACGCGGCGGTCTCGATCCGAAAGTCGTCGGTTTCCCGCAGATTGTCGCGAAGCAGCCCCATCAAGGGGGCGTCCGCGCCGACGACAAGGACCTTGTGATATACCTCGGCTTCCAGTTCCCCCAAGGGCATGCCGTGCTCCTTGAGGAAGCGCAGCAGGTGCTCTCGAGGGATCCGGCGGTCCTGGGAGCCGGGGATGCGATATCCACGCAAGCGACCCGAGTCGAACCACTTGCTGACGGTCCGAGGCGCGACCTTGCAAATCTTCGCGACTTGGCCGGTGGTAAATACCTTCTTCATAGTCGAGGACTCCACTCGCGTTTGAAGCTGCGAGACCTCGGAGGTTGATCTGACCCCTCCGGGAAGCCCCACGCCGGCGCGGACACCCATCGTCCACCGGCGGCCCTGGTTCGGGCGTGGGCGGTGCGTTGCGTCCGCGGACTGCGACCCTCAAGCCAAGCCTAGGCCTCCGGCCTCGGCCCAACCCGATGTCTCAACCGCCACACTCCGGACACGGGAGCGGCCTGGTCCACGGAGGGGTGCGTTGCTCGCCTCCTTGCCGTAGCGGACCTGACCGTCAAGACTATTTTTCGATCAACGCGGCGTAGTTCTTTAAATCCGAGAAGAACACGAAGTTCGTTCAAGCCGGTCCCGGCGGTCAACCGGCGGATACCCGGCGATGGACTTGGCGCGGTCGGGAGGGCGCAGACTACCCTCCAGACCCATCCGCCCTCAAACTCCACTCTCCACGCCGCGTCACTTCGACTTGTCTTCCGATCGCGGACGGAACCAATCACGCACGTTCCAATTCGGCTTGGGCCACGAGAACGACCACGGCTTCTTCTTGCCGTCGCCCGCGGCCTTCGATTCGGCGGATGTCCGACCCACCGCGCCGTCTTTGCGGGCCGCCGATGCGGCCACCTTCAGCCCTTCCAATTGCGCCTCTTGGTACTTGGGCGTCGCCACGGGCAGGGCGTCCACCACGAGCGGGCCCGGAAGGTTCCGCTGAGCGTTCGCCGTTTCCAGAAGGCGAACGATCTCGGGGTAACTCACGTTCAAGCCCACCAGCGCTCGCACGACCGCGGGAATGCTCGGCGACGAGGTCACCTTGAGGTCCGAGTGATCGCGCGTGCTGGTCCCGATCCGACTGATCTCCACTTTCCGATCATACTCCGACGCGTTGATCTGAATGGCGCCTCCACCGCCCAAGACCACGGGAGTGAGGAGTTCCGCGGAGCGCCCGAAGACGACGATCTCGCACACGCGCGTCTTGGACACGTGGATGGAGGGAGGTCCGTCGCTGTCCACGACGTAGAGCGTGAACGGGTCCTCGGGGGGTGGTCCCTTGCGGCGCCGGGTGGCGATCGACGGGCTTAGGCGCAGGGCCATCGCGTCCTCGTCATCAAGTTCGTCGTCGGCAACGGCTGGTGGTTCGACCAGGCGGACGCGCCCGAGCGCTTGATGGCGTGGGTCCGCTTTGCGCAGGGCCGTGAAGGCCCCGTATCGCACGTTCAGGTCGGGATTGTCCATGAGCTTTCGCAAACGGAGGACGCCAGCGGGCAGGTCCATCGCCGCGAGGGCGGCCAGCGCGTGCATCCGGAAGTCTGGGTCGCTCACGGTCGTCTCGGCCAGGATGTCGGCACCGGAACTGTCGTGCAAATAGGCGAGCGACTCGGCCGCGAAGAAGCGGACCTTCGCGTCTGGGCTGGACAGGGCCTCTTTCAACGTGGGGACCACGTTGGGGCCCACTCCTTCCAACCGAAGCGCGGCCAGTCCCGCGGTGGCCGGGTCGAGGAGTTCCTTACCCCAACGAGCCAACCGCTTCTCAACCTGGTCCGGCTCGGTCGAGAGTTGCAGGACCTTGAGCACCTGGAAGAAGCGGGACTGGTTTTGGTGGTAAACGGCCGGGACGCGGAGGACAATCGTCGCATCGTTCTTGGCCTCAGCCATGCCGATCTGCTCGACGCCCTTGCGACCGTGGAAGCGGCGATTGATCGTGTTTTGGACGATCGTGGCGGCGTAATAGCTCTTACGGTCCTCGCGCAGGACCACATGGATCGGTAGGGCCTTCTTCACTCGGCAGCCTTCCAGGACTCGGCCCGACCGCAGGTCGTCCGGCTTGGACGCCGTTCCGGTCATGACCGGGCCATGCGCCACGGCCAGCACCTGACCTTCCTTCACCTCGCCTTGGGCCACGATCGTTTGGCTCAGTTCCGTCATTAGAAGATAGCCGCCGGCCAAACTGGTCGTCGTGGACGCGGCGGTGGGCAGGACCTCCACGTCGAACCGGTCCGTGGGATCAACGCCGGCCGGGATCGTGGCCCGTACCAGCACCAGAGAGACCCACTTCGAAGCGAGGAGTTCGTTTGGTTTCTCAATGAACGCCTTGCGCATATCGTCGACTAACTTGGTCCGATGGGGAGAGGGCTCCGGGTCCGAACCGGTGTTGTCCAGGCCGATGACTAGCCCAACCCCCTCCACCACCAAGTCCTGCGCCGCGCGGACGTCGGCGACATCGCTGACGACCTCCTCCGCCCCGAGCTTGGTGGAAGGCGTGACCTTGGCCTTCTCGACAGGCTTCTCGGAGGACGACGCCCCGAATTTAGTAAAGGGTGTGGCCCGGGCCTTGTCCCCAGGCTTGTCGGTGGCCGAGACCGAGGCCCGCTCGACCCCCGCTAACAAACCGAGGATCGCGAACCCAGCGGCCAGGGCGCGTGGGGCCCTCGGGTAGTTCGGGAGCATGGGCCAGCCTCCTTGCGCGACGAGCCGGGCGAGAAACCCGGTGGGCCCCGAACGGGGCGACAAGACGTGGCCCGCTCGGGCCGCCCGCATCCATGCGAGGCGACCGAATGGGTCCAATCACGTCCCAACGCGATCGGACCCCGGGCGCGTGATGGCGGGAATTTAGGGGCAAGACGCCCGAGCGTCAACGCGAACTTAACGAAAAAAAATCCTGACCCCGGAGGGTCCCCAGAGGTCTTGGTGATAGGGACCGCCAGGAATGAGACGCCTTCAGTTCGGACCCACGGGGCGATCCAGGAGGCGCACGCGTCGTCCTTCGATCCTTAATCTCCCTTCGGCGAAGAGGGTGATCGCTTCGGGCAGGGCCTCGCACTCGGCCTCGAAGACGCGAACGGCGAGGGACCTTGGCGTGTCGTCGTCATGCACCGGGACGATCTTCTGGGTGATGATCGGGCCTGTGTCGTAGGTCTGGTCGGCGAAGTGGACCGTGCAGCCGGAGAACCTCACACCCGAGTCGATGACCGCTCGATGGACCGCTTCGCCGTGAGATCCCTGACCACAGAAGGCCGGAATCAAGGCCGGGTGGATGTTCATCACGCGACCCGCGTAGTCGTCCGGGATTCGCAGAAGGCAAAGGAAGCCGCCGAGGATGACGAGGTCGGCCTCGGCCTGGCGGACCTTGATGAACACTTGGCGGCTGAATTCGTCGAGCGTCCTGCCCGATCGGGCCACGACCTCGCAGGGCAGACCGGCTTCTTGGGCCCGTTCGATCGCGCCGATCCCCGCTTTGCTGGCCACGACCTGGACGATTCGGGCCTTCAGGCGGTCGTCGCGGGTCCGGTCGATGAGGTTTCGGAGCGTCGTCCCGCCGCCCGAAACGCAAACGGCCAGGCGGATCGGCGGGTCGAGGATCGGCGGAGTGCGGGGCATCCTAGCTGGTGATCCCCTTGGTCAAGTGCATGAAGGCCGTTTCCAGATTGATCTCGTCTTCCTTGAACGTGGTCAGTTCAAAGCCGTCGTCCAAGAGGCGGCGGGCGATGTCGCTGTACTTGGTAACGCCTTCCTTGAGTTTGACGACGAGGTACGTGTGGTCGTTGAGGTCGGTCTTCTCATCGATGCTCTCGACCTCTTCGAGGCGTTGGAGGAAGTCGGCCGCTTCGGTCATGCGATCCGCAACGGTGATGTTCAGGACGATGTCGGTCCGGACCTGGCGCATCACGTCCTTGACGGCCCCGTTCACGAGGAGGACGCCTTGTTCGATGATGCCGATCTTGTTGCAGATGTCGGCGAGTTCGGGAAGGATGTGGCTGGAGACGAGGATCGTCTTGCCCATCGCGCGGAGTTCCTTGAGAAGGGCGCGAATCTCGATCCGGGCGCGGGGGTCGAGGCCCGAGGCGGGCTCGTCGAGGAGAAGGACCTTGGGGTCGTGCAGGAGCACGCGGGCCAGGCCCAGGCGTTGGGTCATGCCGCGCGAGAGGCTCGTCACCAGGGCATCGCGTTTGTAGGTCAGGTCCACCAGTTCCAGGACCTCCTCGCAGATCTTCTTGCGCGCGGCCCCCTTGATGCGATACGCGGCGGCGAAGAACTCCAGGTACTCGATGACCTTCATGTCGTCGTAGACGCCGAAGAAGTCGGGCATGTAGCCGATCATCCGGCGGATGTCCTTGGCGCCCGTGTAGATCGAGTTGCCGCAGACGTAGGCCTCGCCCCAGGTCGGGTTCAAGAGCGTGGCCAGAATGCGCATCGTGGTCGTCTTGCCCGCGCCGTTGGGACCGATGAAGCCATAAACATCGCCTTGTTCAAGGACCAGGTTGAGGCGGTTCAGGGCGTAGAGGTCGCCGTACATTTTGGTCAGGTCGCGGGTCTCGATCATCGTTGGGCCCTGATCGGGGTCATCGTTCTTCTGGGATTTGGAAGTGGCGATTCGAATCAGCGCGCCGCCGGGGGCGCCAAAATGACGCGCAAAACAGTCGTTTGCTCGATGATGGGGGGTGCGGAGAGCTTCCCCAGGTCGATCTTGGCGGCGGCGACTTCCTTGCGCGGCTCCGTGGTCCTTGGGTTCGCCGGCGCGGTTGGGTTCGGTGCCTTCGAGGCGCCCGTGTCGCCGAGGTTGGCCACGAGCATGGGGCGGTCGAGGGCCAGGTGAGAGGTCATGTCGAGGGTCAGGAACAACTGGCTCGCCGTGTATCCTTCGCGCCCGGACGTGCTCGACGCGAACATCATGGTGCGGATGAGGTCGGTCCGGGAGAGTTCGACGGGTTGCGCGGAGTAGTTCCACTGCTGGGACCGGGGCAGGGCGGTTGCCCGTTTGTCGATTTCGCCGGCCAGGGTCCGATCCGAGCCGGTGGCGAGCGACTTGGCCTCGCCGGGCGCGATGTCTCCCAGGAGGTAGACGTACTTGCCATAAACAAGGAAGGCATCGCGCATCGGGACGGCGAGCCGATTGGTGACGGTCCCGGCGAGGCGGTCGGCCCCGCCGGAGTGGAGGTCTGCCTCGACCGCAACCATCTTCGAGTTAGCGAACCAGCGGCCCTGAACACTCTTGGTGCTCCAAATCGGCACCCGAGCGCCCCGAACCACCTCCGGCTCGCCGAACGGGTTGAATTCGCCGTCCTTGCGATTGACGGAGCCGTAGATGTACCCGGAGCCGCCCATGCCGCCCATGCGTCCCGACCCGGCCGTGCCGCCGAACTCATTTTCGGGCTTACCGAACCAACTCAGAAGCTGATCGGTCGTCTCCATGGAGGTCGTGGCGGGCTCGCCCGGCGACCCGGCGGCCGAGGACGTGGGCTGGTCGAGTTGCTGGGGGACCAGAGCAATGTCATAGTCGCGATTTTGGGGGCTGAAGATCGTGAACCAGGTAGAGCCGCGGAGTAGGCCGTCCACTTGATCGAGGTCCACGGCGTCCACCTTGTTGATCTTCAGGTCGGTCCCCTTGATCGCGTACGCGGCGACGTATGCGATCAAACTCACCACCACGACGACGAGCGGAAACGTGATCCAGGTGAGCTCCATCCTCTTCACGACCTTCTTGAGGAAGAAGTAGTCGCCCGGGCCGATCACCAGGATGTAGAGGAAGACGAAGAAAGCAACCAGCCCGAACGGGACCAGCTTCACGCCTTGAAAGGCCTCAAGGTTCGAGTGCAGCAGGGTCGCCAGGTCGGAGACGTTCTGCTGCATGTAGTTGGCCCCTGTGGGTGCCCCGGAGATCAGGTCGGCGGCGCGCAGTTCGAAGACGCGGGCCCAGAACTGGTTCTTCAAGGCCCAATCGGCGAAGGGTCGGGAATCGACGTCCAGGCCCACCAGCGTGACCCGGCCAAAGCCGTAATGCCCACGAACCAGGACCGGCCCGGTCGCCGTGGCGTCGAGACCTTTGGCCCCGCGCTCCGAAATCAACTCAAACTTGGTGACCTGGACGGGAGGGTCTCCCTCCTTGGTCAGCGGCTTGTTTTCGGCCCCGGCGAACGCCTCGATCGCGCCAAGGTCCTTGAGGTTCTCGCGACCGACCGGCGTCGCGGGAAGGAGGGGCCGCAAAGGGCCATCGACGACCTGTTGCCAGTTGCCACCCACGGCGATGACCACATGACCCCCATTGCGGACCCATTCGCGCAGGCCCTCGCCCCGCGTTGAAAGCGCTGACATCACCTCACGCGAGTTAGTGTCGATCACAATGATGTCCGCGGCATCATAACCATACCAAGCCGCGGGCAGGGTCTCGGGGCGGGGAGTCGTGACCAGGACCCGACTCCAATTCTGGCGGTTCTCGTCGGTGAAGCCCGGCAGCTTGGGAACCTCGTCCACGCCACGAGGGTTCCCCAGCGTGAGGATGAGGCGCTGCCCGGTCTCCACTCGGTTGTACATCTGCTGTCCAACGGCGTTGGCCATGAGCCGGCCGTCGGGGCCCCCTTGATGGACGCGAGCCCGAAACTCGACGTCGCGCGTGCCGCAGCGCACGTAGGTCGTGTACGAGAGGGTCTCACGGGCGGGGACGTCCACGACGCGGAAGACGGAGGTCGCGGTGCCATCGTCGTCGGGCACGACCACTTCGAGGGTCCCCTCGAAGCGCTTCGCGCCGGCCTTCAGGTCCACGCTGACCGGGACCCAAACGCCCAATTTATAGTTATTATTAAAGCCGACGCGAATGTTCTCGACGGTGATGGGGGGATCGGCCGCGCGCGCGGGACCAGCGGTCGAGAGAAGGAACGCGAGCAGGGGGCCCAACAGCAGTCCGGCGCGTCGCATGGTGCGTTCCCTCGGTGGGTCGGCTAGGGTTTTTCGAGCGGGTCGCATTCGCAGGGTGAACGACCGCAACCGGGGCAGCCGCCCAGGTACTTGCGGCGGAAGGCCCCACCAAGGTCGATCCCGCGAACGTTGGCGAGGGTGGCCAGCCAAGCGAGGACGTCGGCCATTTCGAGGGCCAACTCCTCGTCCGTCCCTGATCGGAGCGCGGTGGCGAGCTCGCCGAACTCCTCCGCGAGCCAGAGGAACGTGCCCGCGTCGCCTCGGGCCTCGTCGCGGGCCCCGTAGAGCTCGCGGATCGACCGCTGGACGTCGCCGAGAGTGACTCCCGCCCCGAGTGGTTCGCTCATCGTCGCCCAATCTTAATGGATTCGTGCTTGACCCGCCAGGACCTCAACGGCGGACGGTGCCGCACCCCGGGGCGAACATCCGGACGACCGATTCAGGGCACTCGATCGCCTGTGCGGCCATCCAGGCCCGAGCTTGCTCGCGGCGATCACCAGGCCCTGCCAGAAAATCCGAGACGGCACGGGCCAGCGACATTCCTGTTTCTTGGAAGAGCCGCGCGGAGAGTTCGAGGTGACGTCGCGCCGCGTCGGGTTGGCCTTCGCCTTGGGCCACCCCCGCTCGGAGCAGTTCCGCTTGGGCGGCCGCCCAGGGCATGGACTCGCGATCGAGACGGTTCGCGTCTTTTGTCGCTTGGCGTCGCAGGCGTTTGGGGGCGCCGGCCGCATCGATCGCCCCGGCGAGGGCGCATCGGCCCCGCAATCCCAGCATGGCGACGCGAATGAACTGGACTTGCAACAGGAGCGACCGTTCCAGGGTGGGCCAGTGCCCGCGCAAGCGCTCCCAGGCCGAGCGCCCGCGACCTCGGTAGAGGTCAACCTGCAACATGCCCCAAACCAAGTCGTTGTGTTGGACGTGATACCCCTTGCGCGACCACTGCCCGGCCACTCGTTCCAACACCTGCATCGCCTCGTCGGGCCGGTCGGCCGCGATGTTGACGAGCGATTGAATATACGTGCTCATGTTCATAACAGCGTACAAATCACCGCGCTCGCGGGCCTCCGCGATGAGCACTGGGTAGCGGTTGGACATCTCGGCCCATTCGCCCATATGGCTCAGGGCCCACATGGCGTAGGCGTGGGCCGTGTCGAGTTCCCAGGCCACTCCGGTGCACTGTTCGCGCAGCACGTAGGCGGCCTCGTCGCACGCGGCGAGGGCCTCGCGCCAGCAGCCGCGCAGGTACGAGGAAACACCGCGTGACAGTGCCAACATGCCCGTGGCGTAGGGGTGGCCCGGCCCGCGCGACAAGGAAGCGGCCCGTTCCAGGAGGCGCGTGGACCGGGCCGTTGTGCGTACGCCCCCGGTCGCGACGTGCGCCGCTTCGACCGCGAGGGCCCGCGCGATCCGATCAGGCTCGCCGGCCTTCAGGGCCAGGAGTAGGCCGCGCGTTTGGTAGTCGGCGCCGCGCACCCAATCGACATTGCTCAAGCCGATCGCCACCGACCAGCAAACGTCGATGCGCGTCAGTTCGCTGGCCGCGACCTGGCTGACGTCTTTCGGTTGGAACCCCAAGCCACGCAGACGGACCCGCGCTCGGTGCCAGAGCAACGACAACAAGGCGAGCGTGGGCGTGCGCGGCAGGTCCATCCCCACCGACGCCAAGACCGACCCCACGGCGGAAAGGCCCTCGTCGATGTGGCCGCTGATGAGGAATTGCATGGCGGCGCGACGTCTGTACTCCAGGGCGTCGGCCACGGTCGCTCCGTCGCAAGCATCCAGATAGGACCGCGCGGCCTCGGCCCCACGGCCCGCATTGGCGAGGGCGTCGCCCTGGGCGGCGAGAAGCGTGGAGGTGTTCGGTCCATCCGGGGGACCAGACTCAATGGCCAGGCGATAGAGCGCGGCGGCCCGTGTGAAGGCGAGCGCGCCGGCGGCTCGGGCCGCCGCTTGCGCGTAATGGACGGCGGCCCGCTGGGTCTCGCCCGCCCCGGCGAAGTGAACGGCCAGGTCTTCCGGGTCGGCGCCGCCGGTCGCTTCGAGGGCCAACGCCAAACGATGGTGATGTCGCCGCGCTTCGACTTCGCCGATTCGGCCGACGATCGTCTCTCGGATGCGATCGTGATAGGGCTCCACCCAGGGATCACCCTCGCCGTGACCCGGTGCGCCGACCGTTCGGACCAGGCGGCCGGCACGCAGCACGGCGAGCATCGCGCGCTCGTCCCCCGTCTGGTCGAGACATTCGCGCGCGATCGCCGGTGAGATTGGCCGGCCCGCGATCGCAATCACCTCCAACAAGCGACGGGCCTCCTCGGGCAAACGCGTGACGCGCGCCCAGAGGACATCGTCCAGGCCCAGGTTCGCTCCTGAGGTCGTGGCGGGCCCGGCCCCTGAGTTCACGGCGCGGGCCAACTCCAACACGAAGAGCGGGTTCCCGCCTGATTCGCGCGCCACTGCCTCTGCTCGCGGCGAAGTGTCGCCGGCCAACCACTGGGCCGCTAGCTTACGCGCGGCCTCGGGCGCGAGGGGTCCGATGAGGACCTCGCGATGGTCGAGGGCCCGTGCCTCGGGCCAATCCTCCAGGGCCTTGAGGAATGCGTTGGAGCCGGGCGTCTCCACGCGAGCGGCACCGAGCAACAAGAGGCAGGGCGGGTCGGGAGGTCGCAGGACTTCGCTGAGGACGGCCAGGCTGTCCAGGTCGCCCCATTGCAGGTCGTCGATCGCCAGGACGAGAAGGCGCCGATCGCCCAGCCTCGCCAGCAATTCGCGCAGCGCGAGGAAGGCGCGACGACGGAGCTCGCGCGGGTCGGGCACCTCCTGCCCTCGACTCGGCGCCGTGGCGACCGCCTCCACGCGGCGCAAGACCGGGAAGACCCGCGCCAGGGCCGCGACGTCGCGCGGCATCAGTTCCCGCACTTCGGCCTCGGGCAAGCGGCGGAGATGGCGGCTCAAGGCATCGATCAAGCTATCGAGCGCCACGTAGGGGACAGACTCTCGCTCGTGACAGCGGCCCGCGAGCACGACGGCGCCTTCGCGATCGGCCAAGCCTTCGAGAAAATGCCGCACGACCGCCGACTTGCCGACCCCCGACGGCCCGCGCACGAACAGGACGACCGTCTGGCCGTCTCGAACGGCCTTCAGGGCGTCGGCAAGTGCTTGGACCTCCGTCTCGCGTCCGACCAGCTGGAACAAGCCGGCGTCGGACGGGGCCTGATCGGGCCGCGACGCGCTGGGGCGGCGTCCGTCACTCGGTCCCCCCAAACGATCGAGGACGACGTCCCCCGAAGGTCGAGCGAGGGGGTCGCGGCGCAGGAGCTCGACGCATAGCGAGTTTAGGTCTTGCGGGACGTCGGGCACCAGTTCGCACGGCGCCGCCGGATCGAGGCGCTGCTTGTCCATGAGGACCGTCAACGGTGGCCCGACAAACGGCAGACGCCCCGTGAGTGCCTGATGGAGCATCACACCCACACTGTACCAATCCGTCGCTTCCGAGAGTCCCAGGCCGGCCGCTTGCTCGGGGGCCATATACGCGACGGTGCCCACAATTTGTCCTTCCGTGCTGGCGTCGTGCCCGCCGCCGCGCGTGTCTGTGGCGAGACCAAAGTCCATCACCACGACCCGGCCTGAGTCGGTGACGAGCACGTTCGACGGCTTGAGGTCGCGATGGAGGAGCCCAGCGCGGTGGATCGCGAGAAGGCCCTCCGCGAGCTGCCGGAGCGCTTCACGCAAGCGCGTGCGGGCCTCGACCGTGGCGGCTCGCGCTCGATCGGGGAAGGACGCGCCGATCGACGCCTCCTCCATCTCGTTCTGTCGCGCCTGCACATCGGCGACGTCCCATCGATCGAGGGTGGTCGCCGACGCTTCCCACGAGGCGGCCCCGCTTGGTCCTGCGCCGTCGAGGACATGCCTCAAGAAGTCCTTGCCCGCGATGAACTCCATCACGATGTACCAGCCGCGACCGTCGGAGATCAGTTCGTGCAGGGTCACGACGTTGTCGTGGGAGATGTCACGGAGCGACCGAAACTCCCGCTTGAAGCGATAGAGCGCCGCCGGCTCGACGAGGCGCATCGTCTTGACGGCGACAATCACGTCGCGACGCAGGTCCCGGGCGCGGTAGACGACCCCCATGCCTCCGCGTCCCAGCTCGCCCAGGACCTGATATCCGGCCAGGACGGGCCAAGAGGGGTCGAAGGGTGGAAGGTCCCGACGGGGTCCGACGTCCTCCGTCGCTTGGTCGTCCACCTCGTCGACGGCCTCCAGCGCCGCGTGTACCTCGAAGAGGTCGCGCAAGGGCCCGGCGAGTTCGGGAAAACGCCCTTGGTATTCCGAGACAGTCGGCGCCGCTCCTCGTTCCTGGCGCAAGACGACTTCGTTGTAGATCAGGTCCAGAAGGGCCTCGCGGTCCCGCGCGAACATGGGAAAACGCTCAAGCAAGTCCTCGACGCGAAAGGAACCGCCGCGCGCGGCGATGCGACGCTGTTCGGCCAAGACGGCCGGGAGCGATCGGGCGTTCCCAGGCTCCTCCGAATCAGACGTCATCCTCTTGGTCCAGTCCCAACTCATGGGCCACACGATCGACCGCACGCGAGAGGCGCTTGCGCAGGGCCTCGGGAGTGCCCCCTTCCGCGGCCGCGATCGCGGCCCAGTCTTGTCCGTCCTGACGGCGCTCGATAAGGCGGAGTTCGTCGGCGCCGAGACGTTGGCGGGCCGCGTCGAGCAGCTCGCGCGCGGCGACCTGCCGGCTCGGTGTGGCGTCGCGCGCGGCGATGTCGCCTCGTTCGAGTCCGCCGGGGTCAACGCGGCGGGCGTCGCGCCGTTGGGCCCGCTGTCCGTGGGCCTGGTTGGCCAGCTTGTTGCGGGCCATCGTCGCGAGAAGACGCATGAGTTGATCGGGCGTGTTCAAATCATATTGGCCCAAGGCCGCGCGAACGAAGAAGCTCGCCATCACCGATTGGCAAATGTCCATAGAATCGAGGACACGGCCGAGTCTTGGGTCGGTGAGGCGCACGCGCGCGGCCCGCCGGACCATCGGCTCGTAACGACGGACAAGCTCATTGGCGGCGGCCTCGTCACCGGCGCGGACCTTGGTGATCAGCGTTTGAAACGTCTCGGCCTCATCCATCGCGATCGCTCCGAGTTGGGGGGTGGGGACCGATCGATCGTGCTGAATTGTAGCCGGGCGCGCGCGGCGACTCCACCAGGCGTCCGCCGTGTTCGCGACCATCAAAAAAAAGCGGCCAATCGTGTCCGGCCCAAGGTCCTCGGCTGATCTTCGTGGTGAGGGGCCAACGAGACCGCGAAAGACGGCCTGAAACGCAAGGCCGCGACGAAACGGGAGCGAAGGCCAAACAGGTGCCTTGCGAGATCAACTCAACGAAGAAAGGACCAACTCAGATGTTCACAGCACGATTTCTCAGCGGAGCGCGGACGTTCGCCTTGACGACGGTGGCCGGCCTGGCCCTGATGAGCACCGCCCGATATGCCGATGCTCAGGTGGGCGTCGGTGTGGGCCCCGGCGGTGTGGGTGTCGGTGTCGGCGGCGGCTACGGCGGGGGCGGGGTGGCGGTCGGTGTCGGTAAGGGCGGTGTGGGTGTCGGTGTCGGCGGCGGCTACGGCGGGGGTGGTGTCGGCGTCGGTGTGGGCCCCGGTGGGGTGGGCGTTGGTGTC
>CALLYK010000132.1 GCA_937858365.1 uncultured Isosphaeraceae bacterium
CGCCCACCGAGGTTGGCGAGCCGTGCATTTCAACCAGCAGCATCGGCGTCTGCGGCAGAGAAAGCTTTGAATAGGCACTCACCGCGCCAACGGTCGCTGCGTCAAGGAGTTCGATGCGCGCCATCGGCAAAGCCGACTGCAGTGCGACAATCACCGTCTCACAAGCGGCTGCGTTGGTGGGAAAGCTGCACCGAAGCGCCTGCACCGACTCGGGTATCCCCTGCAATCGCAGTGTCAGTTCGGTGATGATGCCCAGCGTTCCCTCCGACCCGATCATTAGGCGGGTCAGATCATAACCTGCCGCTGACTTGCGGGCTCTGGTGCCGGAACGGATGATGCTGCCATCCGGCATGACCGCCTCGAGGGACAGGACCACATCGCGCATCGTGCCGTAGCGCACCGCCGTCGTGCCGGAGGCGCGCGTCGCCGCCATGCCGCCGATGCTCGCCTCCTCGGCGCCCGGGTCGACGGGAAAGAACAGCCCCATGTCGCGCAGGTAGTCGTTGAGCTTCTTCCGCGACACGCCCGCCTGCACGACACAGTCGAGATCGGTGGCGTTGACGGTCAGGATCTCGTCCATGCGCGAGAGATCGATCGAGATGCCGCCCTCCGGCGCATTGAGATGCCCCTCGAGCGACGTGCCGGCGCCGAACGGTATGATCGGCACGCCGTGGCTGCCCGCGATGCGCACGACGTCCTGCACCTCGTCCGTCGACACGGGCCACACGACGGCATCGGGCGGCTGGTTGGCGATCCACGTCAACGTGTGCGCATGCTGCCGCCGGATGGCCTCGCCCGTCTGCACGCGGTCGCCGAACCGTTGCCTGAGGATTGCAATCGCCGTTGCGACGTCGCCTCGCGCCTTGCCGGTCTCCGCCTTCATCGACATCTTGCCTCCCGAACTTGCATCTCTTTGCTTGCGCGACGTTTGAGCAGAAGCGTGGCGAATCGGCAACGCATGCGCGCTCCGGCACGGCCTTTCCGGCGCGGCAATAGCCTTTTTTGTAACGCATGGATAGGTTACAGCCCGACGGTCATCCGGGGTATCGTCTGTAGCACGGGGAGTTCATGATGTACGGGAGGCTGTTATCGCTGGCGCTCGCGCTGTTTGCGCTTTTGCCGGCCGCCGCGGCGTTGGCCGAAGTCGAGGTGACGCTCGCCGAGGAAAAAGTTCGTCGCATCATTCGCGAGACGGATCGCATCGACACGAGGTCGATCCCCGGCAAGTTCAGCGGCATCCGGGTGTACGCGCTGGACGGCACGGCCGTCGACATCACGCTCGCTGAACTCTCGCTCGAAACCTTCTATCCCGCGGATGATGAAACCGCTGCCGCGTTACGCGCGCTGCATAAAAACTGACACGCTTTGCGGCCGGCCCTCGTACATAGCGATTGTGCGCACATTTCAGCATCATCACTTGAGTTGGACGCAGCCGTGCAGCACTGTCGCAGCGCGCGGCTTCAACCACTTGCCGCGCAGCTTGGAGAGATTCCACACATGCTCCACACGCTCACGAGGGTCATGGCGCTGACAGCGCTGGTCGCAGGCGGCGCGGCGGTCAACGCGGCGAACCAACGCGGCGATACGCCCCTGGACGCGGCCGTCCTCGACGAGGGGACGACACGCTACATCGCATCGCTCCTCCAACTCGAACTCGACGAGGAAGGGCTATCCGACCGTAAGGCCGCGATTGCCGAGACCCTGCGTCAAAGCGGCGCGACCGCGGGGAAGAAGCCGGGCCTGACAAGAACACTGATGGAAATCCCGCTCTTCAATCATCTATGGTTCCTCTGGTTTCTCTGGTGGCTGGTCCTCGGTTACGCGGCCGTCTCGGCGCTTGGCTCGCGACTGCCTTCGGTCGGACTGCCCGCGTGGTTGGTCGTCACGCCGGCGCGCTACCTGTGGTTGGTGCCCCTGACGATGGTCCCGCAGATATGGATGGGGGAAGGCGGCACCACGCCGCTCTTCGGGCCGGACACGTCCACAGGCCCTTTGCCTGTCCCGCATGTCTTGGCCTATTACGCGGTCTTCTTCGGCTACGGTGCGTTGTTCTTTGGGTTTGACGACCGATCGCGCGCCGTCGGTCGTTGGTGGGCCCCGCTTTTGATCGCGGGCGTCGTCGTCTTACCGCTTGGGCTGGGGTCCATGGGCGACGCTGAGTCGTCGTTGCCGCACCGGACCCTTTCGGTGTTCCTGCAAGCGGCTTACCCGTGGCTGATGACGTTCGGTCTGATGGGCCTCTTCCGACGGTATTTTCCTGTCGAGGGCCCGATCATGCGGTATCTTTCGGACTCAGCATACTGGCTGTACCTGGCCCACCTGCCGCTGATCATCGCGGCCCAACTCCTGGTGCGCGACTGGCCAGTGCCGGCGGTCGTGAAGTTCGCTCTGATCGTCACGGTGACGACGTCCTTCCTGCTGGCGAGCTACCAAGTCATGGTGCGCTACACTTGGCTAGGGCGGTTCCTGAACGGTCCGCGCGTCCGGCCTGAAGACACACGCACGCCGACTCCTGCGACGCACTCGGAACGAGCGGAGATGGCGAGTGTTGAGGCAGACGAGATGGTCTCTTCAGGGCCGTTCGGTGCGCAACAAGAGTCGATCCGACGTGAGGACGAACGGGCCCGCGGGGACGGGCATAGGGCTTAGTGCAGCCCTCCCGTACGGGCCAAGCGCGTTTCCCCGAGAGGCTGGTCATCGAGCCGAAGTTCACGTCGGGACTGATCAAGGTCACGAACCAGTAGGCTCAGTGTCGGCGGGGGCCGTAAGCCCCAAAGAAACGACAGGCCACCGCCCTCTGCAGCGGCGCCTGGTTTGGCGGGCCTGGGGGACGGTTGCTCCCGCTGGAGCTCCTCCAGAAGCCGCGATTCCTCCAACGGGACGACCCAGTACGCCGTGTATCCGTCACCGTCTTCGGTCGGATGGGACTCCTGGCCGCGGTCGTCGCGGTGGGTGATTTCCCGGGACCGGCCGATCAGGTCGGCCGGCGCCCACGACTTCGGTGTGGGGCTCGAACACGGCCTTTCCTGGGGTCAGTAGGTCCGCTTGCCCCTCATGAC
This sequence comes from uncultured Isosphaeraceae bacterium, assembly GCA_937858365.1. Taxonomy (GTDB): domain Bacteria; phylum Planctomycetota; class Planctomycetia; order Isosphaerales; family Isosphaeraceae; genus CALLYK01. Next base: position 3,060 of record CALLYK010000132.1, read on the forward strand.
AGACGAGAGGCTTGAGCGCCCCCGACGCCAGGGCCGCAGACAGATCATCAAAGGTGCGAATGATCGCCGGGGCCTTCCGCTGGGTCCACCGCTTGAGCCACTCAAACACGAGTGTCTTCGTCACCAATCAACAAGAACGCAACGCGTAGGTAGCCGACGTACCGGGCCCGGGACCAGGATGACCTCAAGCTGAGAACTCTTCGATATCCAATAGGCCAGGTACGAATACGATCGCCGATGTAATCGGGTGTTGAAATGCCGCACGACCCGACCTGCCCACCTCCTGCGCGATCCATTTCACAGGGCGAGGGGTGGTCGTGATGACCGGGGCCGTTTGGCAGGGGGCCCCAGGTCCTGAAGGTCTACGCGATGTCTTTCGGGGACTGTTACTCGCCCTTTTCCGCGGCTTTCTTCTCAGCCTCAGCCTTCTTGTCGGCTTCGGCCTTCTTGTCGGCTTCGGCTTTCTTGTCGGCCTCGGCCTTCTTGTCGGCCTCGGCCTTCTTGTCGGCCTCGGCCTTTTCCGCGGCCTTCTTGTCGGCCTCGGCCTTCTTGTCGGCTTCGGCTTTCTCGGCGGCCTTCTTGTCGGCTTCGGCCTTCTCGGCGGCCTTCTTGTCGGCCTCGGCCTTCTTGTCGGCTTCGGCCTTCTCGGCGGCCTTCTTGTCGGCTTCGGCCTTTTCCGCGGCCTTCTTGTCGGCTTCGGCCTTGATCGTCTCCGCTCGGGCCTGACGCACCGCGTTGATTTGGGCGGTGAAGATCTCCGCTCGCTTGTCGTGAAGGTCCTTCAGGCCCTTGGACGGCTGATAGATGCGCACGGTCTTTTCAAAGTCCACATCTTTCGTTCGACCGTACCCCGTGAACCATGCCGTCATGACCTCCGGGCTAACCCCTTTTTTGCCTTTGACAGCGACTTCGTCGTTCGCCCGACCATAGATCAAGATGTCGAGGATTGGCGGCGGATCAATCGAGGTCTGGACAAGGCCCGCGTCTTGAGCGGCGACGATGGCCTCCGCCACCGCGCGGCGGGCCGCGTCGATCTTGGCCTGGACCTCGGGTGGAATGGTGGGTTCAACCGGGGCTTGGGCCTCTGGCTTGGCCTCATTTCCCTTGTCGTCGGCCTTGGCCTCGATCTTGGGTGGTTCGTCTTTCTTTTTCTCGTCCTGGGCCCAAGCGGCGCTTAGGCTGAGAAACGTTCCCAAAGAGAGGGCAATCGTGACAATGCGTCGCACCGGGGAAATCTCCTTGAGGTTGATCGAGAGGGTCGTGTGGCCGTACGTCCTTGCCAAATCACGTCGGCGAGGAAGAAATTCGCGCCAAATGTAACGAAACGACGGCCCCCATGCCAAGTCTCCGACCCCCGGCGCCGCGGCCGGAACCGTGAGGGCCTGTGGACCAATGGCTTCTTTTCCGCATTGAGGCCCGTGGGCCTTGGCCCGTGATCGACACCAAGCCAGTCGAGATCTTGGAAGGTCGGCACGCGACCGATCGCCTTCTGGTCTTGCCGTTGGATTTGAGGCTTCCCCGGGCTACTTCGGAAAGCACCCGATCCCGAGGTTCAGCCTGTGTCTTTCTGTCTGTCGCCCGTTCATGAACACCAGGCGCGCATCGAAGACCAGCAGCCGGTCTTTCCCGAGCGGGTGGGGCCCCGGCACGCCTTGCCCTCCACCGCCTATTCACCGTCGGTCCCGGGCATCACGCCGGTGAGGACCAGCTCGCGAAGGTCGGCGGGGGCGGCGTCCCAGGCGGACTGGTAGGTCGATTCCAGCGGCACGGGCACGTGGTAGTCGCGGGCCAGGAACAGGGGCATCGCCGGCAGCGGATCGCCGACGCCGACGGGCTCGATGTAGGCCACACGCTCCACGCCGCACTCGTACGAGACGAGCAGCCGGTCCTTGCCGGGCGGGAAGTCGAACGGCTCCTCGACGAAGTCGTCCCAGTTGATCTTGTGCAGCCCAGACGGGTCGCGCGGGGTCGGGGAGAACGGGTCGATGATGAGCAGGTGGACCCCTTGGGACAGGAAGTCCCAAGCCTTCTCGACGAACTCCCGGAGCGCCGCGCGGCTGTCCTTGTTGCCGGGCGAGACGATCTCGATGACGGCCACGATCCGGCCCAGGTGGTGGCGGACGACGACCCGGTTGGCCTTCGCGGCGTCGTGCTCGGCGTTCGAGCGGCGGACGTAGCGCGTGGCGGGTCGGTCGGGAATGACCAGTGTCTCACCGCCGCGGGGTTCGGCCTCCGGTAAGGCGGGCCGCGACTTGATCGTGAGCACGTCGGCCTCGCGCGTCCCCGATCGCTGCTCGACCAGCGCGGAGGTCCCTCGGGGCAGCAACCCCCGATTCAGGGCGCGGGCGATCTCGATCGACCAGTCCTGATGGAAGTGATGATACAGGCCCGACGGGACCCGCGACCAGTCGTGAAGCGGCATGGCAAAGTCCCCCGCGAGGCGCCGCGAGCCCGGTCGGCCGGGACGCGCGACTCCAACCCGATTCTAGGGCGTCGCCGACGCCCTGAGAAGCCGATCGACCTCCGCCCATAGGCCTCCCAGTCCTGCCGCTTGGCCTCGGGGATGGTGGTGAGGGCCGACGCGTCGCGGATTCCCGCGAGGTTCGTGTTTCGAGTCCAGTGACCGAGCGTTGCGACCACGGTTTGCCGGGCCTTCGGAGTCGAGCGCCTTCGCCCAGGCGGCGAGCTCGGCCCGGTTCCAGTCGAGGGCCTTGCGACGCAACGAGGCGTTCTTACCCTGGCCTGAGTGGCTTCGGCGGTCTGACTCTCCATGGTCCGACTTCGGTCCTCTCGGTTGGACCCGAATCCATTCACGCGTGTACGTGGCGCGGTGGTCTTCACCCCGGCGTTGACCGGGGGTCACGGCACTGGAGGCAGGGAACGGGCCCCATGCACTACGGCCGGCAAATCGATACCGTCCGGCGTGACGCGGTGGACCAATCGGTAGGGTTTCTCGAACACCTCGCGGATGTCCGGCGCGTCGTGTTCCGGCACGGCTTGGCTCAGGTTCGGGAAGGTGGCCAGCCGCTCAGAGCGGCGCGTGAGTCAGTCCACAATACGGCGTGCGTAGGTTGGCGAGTTCCTTGCAAGGTAATCGTGGATGTGGCCGAGTTGGTCGAGGGCGTTCAGAGTCCAGCGGACGCTCACGACTTGAGCCCGAAGCGTTCGCGGACTTGCTCGAGGTCGACGGTCCGGCCGGCCTTCGCGTCCTCCAGGCCCGCATCGATCGCCGGCCGGACGTAGATCAACTGCATCAAGTCGTCTCACCCCGCGTTATCCGAAAGCCCTTCCACGAGTCGTCGGGCCATCTCCTTGACGGTTTCGGTGGCCACGTTCCTCTTCTCCCTATTGACCTTCAGACGGCAAGCTTCCGGTAGTTCCATGGGGACACAGGCATTCCTGCCTGTGTCTGGCGGAGGTCGCACACGCAGGAATGCCTGTGTCCCCAGAACCCCACAACCTGGCGGTCGATAACGAAGTCGTTGGTCCCCAGACCTTTCTTACGAGGGGGCCGCCGCCTTGAGAAGCCGCTCGACTTCCGCCCACAGGGCCTCCCAGTCCCGCCGCTCGGTCTCGGGGAGCTTCGCTAGGGCGTCGGCATCGCAGACGGCAGCGAGGTCGCTGTCCTTCTGCCAGTGGCTGAGCGTCTGCCGCGCCGCGGCGATGGCTGCGGGTTGGCCCGTCTCCAATTGCTTGGTCCATAGGGCCAGGTCCGCGCGGAGCCAGTCGAAGGCCTGCTTGCGGAGGCGGGTGCGTTCCGCTTCATCAAGCTGGGTCGCGTCCTCGCCGTGACGGGCGGCGGCCAGCGCGGCGTGGCAGGCGGCGTTGTATCGGTGCTGGACGCTCAGGTCGTCTGCCGGTTTCGGGTCAGCGGCGAAGGCGTCGGCGTAGAGGCGAGAGGCGGTGTGGTTGAGCTTCTTGATCTGGCACCACTCGGCCAGGCCCAGGCGATCCTCGTTCGTGCTGGGTGTGAAGGTGCCGTTCTGGAAGGCGGTCAGCTTGTCGCGAAGGACAGCCAGCCTCTCGGCGGTACCAAGCTGCCTCCGGGCGGCGGCATTTTTCGGGTCAAGTTCGATGGCCGCCTCGAAACGGACCTTGGCCTCGTCCACCTGGCCCTTAGCAAGAAGCGCATTGCCCAGGTTGTACTGGGCCAGGGCGATGTCGGGCTCGAGTTCAATGGCCTGGTTGTAGCAGGCGATGGCCTCGTCCAACTGGCCCTTAGCACGCAGTGCATTGCCCACGTTGTTGTGGGCGTTGGCGTACTTCGGCTCGAGTGCGATGGCCTTCCGATAGCAGGTGATGGCCTCGTCCAACTGGCCCTTAGCACGCAGTGCATTGCCCAGGTTGTTGTGGGCGTGGGCGTACTTCGGCTCGAGTGCGATGGCCTTCCGATAGCAGGCGATGGCCTCGGCCAACTGGCCCTTGTCCTTTAGCGCAAGGCCCAGGTTGTTGTGGGCGTGGGCGAACTTCGGGTCGAGTTCGATGGCCTTCAGACAGCAGGCGATGGCCTCGGCCAACTGGCCCTTGGCACGCAGCACATGGCCCAGATTGTTGTGGGCCGCGGCGAGCTTCGGATCGAGTTCGATGGCGTTCCGGTAGCAGGCGATGGCCTCGTCCAACCGGCCCTTGTCATGCAGCGCTAGGCCCAGGTTGACGTGGGCCGCGACGTTGGCCGGGGCGGTGGCGATGGCCGCCTGACACCACCGCAACCGCTCGTCTGCCCCGTCCTTCTGGTTTGGCGGGTAGCAACTGCTCAGTGTCATCAGCAGGCCCAGGTCCCCCGGCCGCCGGACCACCGCCGCCTGCAACAACTGCCGCCGCCGCTCCACGGGGATCGCCTGGCTGTCGCCCAGGAAGGCGGCGAACCCCGGCGGTTGCTCCAGCGCGGCCTTTTGTCCCGCCAGTTCCACCATCTTCGCCTGGTCATTGGCGAGAACCGCATCCCGAACCGCGTCCCGGTAAGGGTCGGCATCCACCCGCCTGAGCAAGGCTCGCACCTCGGCCTTCTTCGAGTATGGCAACAGTCGATCGAGGGCCGACACCATTCGCTCCCGCGCCACCGATGCGGACACCCGCGCCGCTGCCTCGTCCACCGACGCCGAGTCGGGGTCGGCCCCGGACCGTTTCAGCGCCTCCCGAGTCCGCGTCGCCACGATCGCCGAGTCCGGGAGCTTATTCTCGGCCGGGGTGCAGCGGAACTGATCGACGGCGTCCAGGTCGCGCACCAGGGCCAGGTCGGCGTCGAGCCGCTTGAGCCAGTCGGATTCCTTTTCGGCACCTCCCTCGGACGAACGCTTCTTCGCTGCCTCGAGCACCACCGCCGCCTTGGCCGCATCCCCGGCCTTCAATGCGTCCTCGCATTGTGCTAACAATGAGCTGACGGCCTCGCCATTGCGAGCGAGGCGGGCGTTCTCGGCGACCGCGCGCTGCTCGTCGGCGAGCTGCCGTCGGAGGTCGGTTTCCCGCCGCGCGTTGGCCTGCACGTTCTGCCACCAGGCGACGGAAAGCCCGCCCAGCACCAGCGCGGCCACGGCCGCCGCGAGCTGCGTCTGCACCCGCCGCCGCTTCCGCTGCTCGGCTGCCTTCTCCTCGGCAACCAGCCGCGTTTTCACCTCTTCCTCGGCCCGTGCCACGGCCACCGCCCTCTCTCGCTCGGCTGTTTGTAGCCGCTCCTGAACCCCGGCCAAGTAGTCCGACAGCCCATCGGCCACCTCCTGCGCGTCCCTGTGACGGTCCACCGCCTCGGGGGCCAGGCAGCGTTTCGTCAGCGCGATCAGCTCCCCATCCGCACCGCAGGCGTCGAGCCGCTCCAGCGCGTCCTTCAGGTCGCCGTTGGCCGCCTTGCGCCGGACCTCCTCGCTCGACCGCCCCACGTACGGCGGCTTGCCCGTCAGGACCTCGCAGAGGATCGCGCCCAGCCCGAACACGTCGGCGCGGCGGTCGAGGAGGGCGATGTCGCCGCTCGCCTGTTCGGGCGGCATGTACGCGGGCGTGCCCAGGATCGAGCCCACCTCCGTGTCGGTGCCGAAGGAGCCGTACGAGCCGGTGCTCCGTGCCGTGCGGATCGTGGTTTCTTCGGATGTCTGATGCGCCCGGCTGGCGCGTTCCTCATCATGCACACCCCCCTCGGCCAGCACCTTGGCCAGGCCCCAGTCCATCACCTGCACCTCGCCGAACGCCCCCACCATGATGTTCGCCGGCTTGAGGTCGCGGTGAATCACGCCCTTGGCGTGGGCATACGCCATCGCCTGCGACACCTGAAGGGCAATGCTCAGCAAGCGGGGCCGATCGGCCGAGGGGTCGGTCCTCCCGCTCAAAATGGCCGCGAGCGTTTCTCCCTTCACCAGCTTCATCGTGAAGAAGGGCCGGTCGCCGAACCGGCCGATGTCGTAGATCGGCACCACGCCCGGGTGCTGGAGCTGACCGCCGATCTGGGCCTCCTCGATGAACCGCCGGGCGACGTCGGGCCGATGGGCGTACTTTTCCAGCAGCACCTTCACCGCCAGGTCGCGGCCCAGGTCCACGTCGCGACCGCGCAGCACGGCCCCCATGCCGCCGCGGGCGATCTCGCCGGAGAGCTGGTAGCGATCGCCGGCCTCGTCGCGCGTCGGCATGGCGTCGGACATCGGTCTCACGACGAGGGCGCTCTCGCCCTCGGCCTCCTTCAGCAGGACGGGCCTCAAGGCGCCCAGATTGGATCGCGGCGGGCCCGAGTGCTTGCCGAAGGCGGCGGCCAGGCCCACTTCCAGCGAGTCGGTGAGGAGCGGCCCATGGTCGATGGTCGCGTCGGGCGCGGCGGCCGACCCCGGCCGAGCGGCGGCGGCGAGCGTCTCATCGGGTTCGTGCGGCTCGTTCATGGGTCGGGACTCCATGGAGATGGTGGGCGGTTTCCCCAGGATCATCGCCGGGCCGGTTTTCGCCCAAGAAAAAAAACGAGCGTGGCGAGAATCTCAGGAAAGCGCCTTCAACAGGCTCGCCGCTTCCTCCTCCAGCTCGGCCGCGCTGCCCGGATGATGGAACGCGATGACCTCCAGAAGGGCCGACCGGAACTCTTTTCTGGCCAGGGCGTACCACTTGTGGACGACCGCCGGATCGGCGGACCAGCGCAGGGCGATGTCCCGGATCGGCAAGCCCTCCTCGAACCGCAGCAGCAGCAGCTCAACGCGTTGCAAGGCGTCGGCGCCGCGCTGTTCCGCCCGCTCGCGCTGCAACTGGGCGGCCTCGGCCATGATCGCGCGGGCCCAGGTCCGGTCAAAGAGGCGGGATTGGGTAGCGTCGTCCCCGGCGATGTCCGGCAACGGGCCCGACGCCCGCGCGGGCCGACCCTCGAAGCGGCGGGCGACGTTGCGGATGACCCCGTAAAGGAACGCCCGAAAACCAGGCACTCGACCGGCCCCCGCGACCTCCAGGACGCCCCCCTGGCGAAAGCACTCGACGAACACGGCTTGCGTGGCGTCGTCGATCTCGTCCCGCAAGGGCGAGCCTCGCCAACGAGCGGCCAGGTACGCGCGGACGACGCCAAGATAGCGCTGCGCTAGGCCCTCGCGATCGGCGGGGCTGCCCGCCGCCGCGGCGCGAATCATCGTCCAGCAGGTGGATTCGGCTCCCGCCATCATCGCCCCCGGGCCTGGCCCAACGGTAGGCAGGCGACCATTCTATCCCGGAGGGACCTCGCGACGGAGATGGCGGCGCCGGCGGACCTCTTGAGATCGATTTGTGGTATGGCGTTCGCCAAGTGTCTGAAGGCCCGTTGACGGGCCTTTTCCACGCGGCGTTTCTCGACCCGTCGCTTACCGCGGGGACCCTCCCAAGCGTGGCACGATCCAACCAAGGGCGATCGCCGCGAGGCGGCGCGGGGCCATACGAGCTTCGAGCTTCTCCCGCGAGCGATGCTCCGCGAACGCGACGAGGTCGAGCGGTCGCGGGTTCTCGTCGGCCCGGAGGGACTATCAGGGCTCCCTCGGGTCGGACATCCGGCGATCGATGGCCGGTCCTCGTTCATACTCGGTCAACGACCGAAGCGATCCGACGCAATCGCGCGAAACTTCTTTGGTGAATGAGACCACAGGCACCGCCGATTCCCCCCCGCCTCATGGCGGGACCGATGCATCAAGTCGTCCCAGCCCACGTCATCCGAAAGCCCGTCCACGAGGCGTCGGGCCATGTCCTCCACAGTTTCGGACGCCACGGTCCTCTCCTCCCTACGAACGCGTCGTTCTCCGTACCTGAACTTTCGAGGAAGGCGCCGCAACGAGAAGCCTATCGACCTCGGCACGCAGGGCCTCCCAGTCCCGCCGCTCGGCTTGGGGGAGCTTCGCCAGGGCCGCGGTGTCGCGGACGGCGGCGAGGACCTTCGATCGGCTGCGGGACCGACCAAGGAGATCGGCCGATCAGGGCCCGGGATCGGTCCTCGCCTCGATGGCGTCCGGTTCGTTCATGGCGAGCGTCCGCACGGTCGCCCGGCCGGTGGGCGTCAGGCCCACGAGATGAAGGCCCTGGTTTGCGAAATGATCGGTCCAGACATCCAGTCGAGGGTGGAAGAGGCGGACGACGGCGCTCGTCTCGGGATCGACCCCCGTGAGGTTCGGGCCCTTGTGCAGGTTGCCATGATGGCAGGCGAGCGCCAGGTTTTCGGGATCGTCGGACCCGCCGTGTTGCCTGGCAAGGATGTGCTCGATGTGGAACGGCGCGAGTGGGAGGGCCTCCCGTGGCAAGAGGCAAGACTCGCAACGATGGCCCGCCCGCTCGCGAACCATTCGTCGCGTCGCTCGATCCATGTCAGGGGGCACCCGGGTCCGCGGCCGGGTCGGCGAGGACGCGGCGCGCCTTCCTTTGCAGGATGCCGATCAGGTGGATGGCCCCGACAATCCGCTCATACGCGGCCCGCTCCTCGAGAGAGAGCGTGCCCTCGTTGCACTTGGTGGCGAGGTCGTCGATCTGCTCTTGAAGCTCGGGGTCGGCATGCAGCGCGATGAGTTCCCGTGCCAGTTCGGGAGTGATCGACCTGCCCAGCGGACCCATCAATCGGTCCACGACCATCGCGCTGGATGATGGCAGCATCGCTCGTACCTCGGACCCCTCGGGCCCCGCCGATCATCGAGATGCGCTCATTCTACGGCCCGACTACCGCCGTGAGAAGCCGATCGACCTCGGCCCAAAGGGCCTCCCAGTCCTGCCGCTCGGCCTCGGGGAGCTTGGCCAGGGCGTCGGCATCGCGGACGCCGGCCAAGTCCGCGTCTTCCTGCCTGTGCCGGAGGCTCGTGTCGGCGGCCGGCTCGCCCTTCAGCCGTTCGAGGGCCCAGGCTCGGAGCGCGGCCCGCGTTACAGAGAGGCCCACCACCCCCTCAAGGCCGCGCGAACACGTCGTCCGGAAGCTCGACGAGGCCGAGCCGCAGCGCCCAGGCCCCGGCCTGGTCGGGCTTGCCCCAGGCGCGGTAGAGCGCCACCACGCGCGCGGCGGCCTCGGAGAGTCGCACCCGGCCCGGCTGGGGAATGCTCGCCTCGCGGGCCTTCATCCCCTCATAGCCCTCAACGATCAGCGGCTCCGCCTCAGGGTACCGCCCCTGGCCCAGAAGGCTGCCGCCGAGCCTCGACCGGGTGCTGAACGTGAGCCAGAAGTCGGGGACCAGCGCCTCGCGAACGCGGAGGAGCTCCCGAAGGATCGGCTCGGCCTCGGGGTGCCGGCCCATGGACAGCAGCACTCCAGCCAGGTCGTTGGTCAGGTCGAGCGTCAGGGGTCCGTCGGGCCCCTGGGCCTTCCGGTAATGCGCCAGCGACCTTCGGAAGAGCTCCTCGGCCCGCTCCGGTTTGGCCGCCTCGAGGCCGTGCCCGAGGAAATGGGCCAACTCGTTCGTGCGGGGGTGGTCGGGACCGAGCCTCGATTCCGCGGTCTCGAGGATCTCCTCCTGGAACTGGATCGCCTCGGCGACCCGGCCGGCGATCAAGAAAGCGCGAGCGATCCTGTCGGGGTTTCCTGCGGCGGGTTGGCCGTAGTCGGGCTTCAGCCGGAACGCCTCTCGAAACGCCGCGGAGGCGCCGGCAAGGTCGCCCCGCCGGGCCAGGAAGAGGCTGAGGAAGTATCGGCCCTCGGCGTAGTCGGGGTCGAGCCTCGCGAAGCCTTCGCGGAAAGCCGCCACAGACTCCCGCGCTTGCCCCGCGCATCGCAGGAATTCCGCGAGGGTCATCCAGGCCGTGGCCGATTCGGGATGAGCGGCAGCCCGTTCGCGCAAGGGTGCGATCAGCTCGTCGGTCAGGCTCGACCGGCGTGCGGGGTCGGCCTCGAATCCCGAATAATCGCGGTCTCCCCATTCCGAGACCCCGAAGTACTCGATCGGGTGGTCGAGGGCGGACGCGGCGGCCTGGCGGAAGGCCGCGGCCGCCCGTTCCTGGTCTCCCTTTTCCGCCATCTTGCACCCGAACTCGAGGAGGTGGACCCATTCCTTCGGATGCCATTGCACCAGACGCGAGTACGATGCCAGGGCCTCCCCATCGCGGCCCAGACCGGAGAGGGTCTCCCCGAGGCTGAACAGAGCGCTAGCGCTGCGGGGTCTCAGGGCCAGTGCGGCCATGGCGTAAGGCAGCGCCTCGCCGTGCTTCTTCATCTGGTTGTCGAAGAAGGCGACGTGCCCGTTGATGAGGTAGTCGCCGGGGTGGTGGGGTTGCGCGGCCTCCAGGAACCGCGCCGCCGCGTCGATCTGGCCCAGGTGGTACAGGTTGACGGCGAGCAGGTTGACCGTCTGCGAGGGATGGGCCGAGGGGTCGACCTCGCGGGCCAGGGCGGCGAGGGCCAACCCATCTCTCGAGGCCGCGGCGTCCCGGATCCGATTGCGGACCGGGTCGGGGTCGAGGAGGCGTGTGATTGCGTAGAGCGACTCACCCTGAAGAGATGCGTCGACGGTCGGGGGCTTCACGAGGGGCAACAGGAGCAGCCACCCGCGCGCCATCCGGCTCACGTAAGCCCAGTCGTCGAGGGCGGCGGCGATCTCGACGGTGGAGTCGCCGCCGAGCTTCCGGAGCAGATCGGCCGCCTCCTGAGGGGAGAGGCGGGGCAGATCGACCCCGTAGTCACGGAACGCCTGGTGGTACCTCGCGTTGGCGCCGTAATAGTCATTCACGGCAACCTCGTCTCCGATGCTGGCGTGAGTCTCGAGCAGGGTGGCCACGAGCCGGCGGTTCTTGTCCAGCTGGTCGATCTCGGCGATCAGCCCGGGCAGCGCAGCCGCGCCCGCGGGACGAGAAGCCGAGCGAAGGTCGGAGCGAGTCGGCTCCATGGCGTTGCGCAGGAAGGAAGACCCCGGAAACAGCAGCGCGAGGCGTTCTGCCGGCATCGCCCCAACAAATCTAGGTTGGCACGCGGCCCCCTTGAGCTTGCGGGAGAACCTACGTCGCTGTGCTGGCGGGGACGATCGCTATAACCGGCCCCCGTGCGTGGGCGGATCGGGGCCTAGTCGCTCGCCACCAGGTCGCCCTGCGAGGCCTCGATCTCGGAGAGCTGCTGGTGAATTTCGATGAATCGTTCTTCGTCCCCGCGGGGCC
>CALLYK010000133.1 GCA_937858365.1 uncultured Isosphaeraceae bacterium
AGGTCGCCCTTGATGTCGGAGAGGAAGACCGGCACGCCCATTTTGCTGAATTCTTCGGCGAGTTTCTGAAGGGTCACGGTCTTGCCCGTGCCCGTCGCCCCGGCGATCAGGCCATGGCGATTGGCCATTCGCGGTAGCAAGCGGCCCTCGGTCTCCCCCTTGGCGATCAAGACCCCTTCAGACGACATCAAAACACCTCGTATGGATCGTGTTCATTTCGGGACGTGATGATGGCTGGGTGGCGCGATGACGAGATTATAACCTGGAAAGGGCGGCGCGGTGAGGAGGGGGCCCTCGATCAGCGCGTTTGACTCGCATTGTCGGCCGGTGCGCGGCATGATGAGGTCTTGGACTTGAGGACCGGCCAGGGGGAGGGGCCTCGTCATGGACGTCTCGCGCATCGACGGCGGACGCATCGTCTCCATCCCGTCGTTCCTCACGCTCAACGAATGCGAGACCTGGGTTGGTCGTGCCGAGCGTTTGGGGTTCCACCACGCCTGGGTGGGTGTGGGCGGCCCGCGCGAGGCGGTACCGCAATCGTTGACCGAGTTGGTGGGCGATGGCGTGACCGAGTCGCTCTTTGGGCGGGCGCGCCAGGCCCTGCCTGAGAGGTGGTTCGAGCATGGCCGGGAGTGGGACCTCACCGGCTTCCACAACCGCTTGCGTTTCTATCGGTACGAGCCGAGCGATCGCATCCCGATTCATCAAGACGATCCCGTGGTGATCACGGACGACCACCGGAGCTGGTTGACCTTACTCGTCTTTCTCAACGAATGCTCGGGGGGGAGCATCCAGTTCCACCGCGATCGGGATGGGAGCGGGGGCCCGTGGTCGCATGTGCCGCCCCGACCCGGCACGGCAGCCTTTTTCCCGCACGAAACCTGGCACGACGCGGCCGACGTCATCGCCGGTCGCAAGTACCTTCTGCGCGCCGACGTCCTCTATCGACGCGAAACCGACCGATGAGTCGGCGGACGATCCCGAGTTGGTTCAAGCGGATGGTGCTACCCTTCTGGAACGGCGGGCACCAAGTCGCCTGGTTTCTAGGTGAACACGCCGACGCCATCCGGCGGCGCCGCTTCGAACATTGCGACGTCTGCGGCCGTTTCGGGCCCATGCTGGTGCGGCGGCGCGTGGTGCCGTCCAGACTTATTGATCTCTGGGGGCTCTCAACTCAAGAAGCCGAGGCCCTCGTCCGGAAGGAGTCGAGCGATTGCTTCGCCTGCGGCGCGAAGCTCCGGTGCCGCCGCATGGCGCGGGTCCTGCTTGGGCTTTTTGACGACGGCCCCGGGGCCCCTTCCCTGCGCGTCTGGGCCCGAGGTGAGCGCGCTCGGACCCTGCGGATCGCCGAGATCAACCGCATCGATGGCGTCCACGAGGCCCTTGAGGGCCTACCCGGCTGGGTCGCCTCGGAGTACATCGAAGGGGCTCGCTCCGGCACCATCGTAGCGGGCGTGCGCTCCGAGGACCTGACGCGCCTTTCTTACGACGACGCCTCGTTCGACCTGCTGCTGAGTTCGGAGACCTTGGAGCATGTCCCGGAGTTGGACCGGGCCCTGGCGGAGGTCCGGCGCGTCTTGGTGCCTGGGGGCGTCCACGTTTTCACGGCGCCGGTGCGGCCTGACCTTGAGCGAGGGTTCACTCGAGCGGTCCGTCATCCAAGCGGCCGGATCGAGCACCTTGCGACTCCGATTCACCATCCGGGGGGCGACGTGGGTTATCCCGTCTTCCATGAGTTCGGCTTAGACTTCGCGGATCGAGTGCGCGCGGCCGGCTTTGCCGTCGAGGTCCATCATGGCCCGGTGCGCCTGGACGATCTGGCCCAGGTATATGTCGCCCGACGGCCGCCGGATTGAGCGATCAAGGACCTGCGGGTGGCCCTTCGTCGATTGTCCATTCCTGGGTCTTGCTCTTGCGCTTGAGGGCCTCGCGAACCAGATCGGTCGTGGTCCTCCGCCGTCGATCGCCGTCTTTGGGAGTGGGGAGGCCCCGTGGCGCGCTCCCCTTCTTGCGACCGTCTTTGCCCTTGCCGGATGCGCTCATGAAGTCCACCTCCGCGAGGCCCGACACCGGAACGCGCTTCCGGGTTCGCCTTGCGAAGCGGGTCAGCGATCGATCTTCAGTTCGGGCCGGGCTTCCTTTAGGGCCTTGGCCGCGTCGTCGCCGACCTTCGCGCCGAAGAGGAAGAGTTCCTTAAGGCCCTTCATCGCTTTGATGTGTTCGAGGCCTGCGTCGGTCACGCCAGTGCCCACGAGGCTCAAGACCTGCAAGTTCTCCAGCCCCTTGATGTGTTCGAGACCGGCGTCCGTGACCTTGGTGTCCACCAAATAGAGTTTCTGAAGGCTGGTCAGGCCTTTGAGTTTCTCCAAACCGGCGTCGGTGATCGGCGTGCCGTTGAGGCTCAGTTTGGTGATTTTGTCAAGCCCCTTCACCGTGTCGAGCGCTCCGTCTTCGATCTTGAGCGTGGCGAAGTTGACGACGGTGATCGGCTTGCCGGGGGCCTTCTCGTCGCGCTCGACCTTACCGCCCAGTTTTTGGATTTCGGCGGCGAGCTTGTCGGCGTCGGCCTGGAAAGGGGTTCGCGCGCGGACCTTCATGAGAAACGCTCCAGGATAGGAATGGCCCGAATCAGGGGCCGATCGGGACCTCATGATACTCCAACGCCCACTCCCGCATAAAGCGGACGCGTTCGGGTTCGACCCGATAGACGATCAGTTGGGGGTTGTTGATTGAACCCAGATAGTTCGCCAGGAGCGGGTTCTCGTCCCAAATCGTCCGCAGGAGCGCGGGGTCGTCGAGCACTTGGGCCCGTCCCGTGATTCGAACCTGATCGTGGTGGTCGTCGAGGTAGCAGAGTTCGACCTTCGGGTTCGACTCAATCTCGCGCGTCTTTTGATAAGGCCGGAGGTTGGCGACAAACACGGTGAAACCTTCGGTGCGAACGGGCGAAACGGGCCGGACGCGCGGTTGGTCGCCGTCGTTGGTCGCCAACATGGGGAACTTCGCGGAGCGCATGGTCGTTTGGGCGAGGGCCCGGAGCTCGCGCGGGTCAACGGGTTCAGGATCGGGCCTGGCCATCTGCGGGACCTCCGAGTGGAGTGGGGCAGCCAACCGTACACGATACTCCTTGGCGACCGTGACTCAAGGGGCGAGTCGCTCCACGACCCAGCCGCCGCCCGCTCGACGATACCGCAAGCGGTCGTGCAGACGGCTCGGCCGGCCTTGCCAGAACTCGATCGCGTCGGGCACGAGACGATAGCCGCCCCAATGCGGGGGCCTGGGGATCGCACCATCGGGGTGCCTGGCCTCAAGCTCCTTTTGCCGCGCTTCCAGCCAGCCACGGTTGGGCACGACGTCACTTTGGGCCGAGGCCCAAGCCCCCAGGCGCGAGCCCAGCGGCCTGCTGTGGAAGTACGACTCCGATTCCTCCTCCGAGACCCGTTCAACCCACCCTTCCACGCGGACCTGTCGCTCCAGGTCCGCCCAGAAGAAGACGAGCGACCCGAACGGGTTCACCAGCAGTTCCCGGCCCTTACGGCTCTGGTAGTTCGTGAAAAAGGCGAAGCCGCGTTCGTCGCAGACCTTCAAGAGTACCGTCCGTGCCGACGGCCGGCCCGCCACGTCGGCCGTGGCCAGCGTCATCGCGTTGGGCTCGGCGACTTGCGCCGCCAGGGCCTGCTCGAACCAGACGAGGAACTGCCGGATCGGGTCGGCCTGGACGTCGGCCTCGTCCAGCGCCGCTTGGCGATACTCGGTGCGAAGATCGGCGATGGTCGTGGATGGACTCATTCAATTCTCCTCCGAAAAGAAGGCCGGCGAAGCGTCGAGCGTCACGGGCCCAGCGGTCGCCTCTTGGGTCCTCAACCAGTGCTTGGCCCCGCCGCGAGCCGTGAGCCAGGCGGTCGGGCCCAGCACCAGCGCGAAGCCGGCGAGCGTGACGGCGTCCAAGTCGCGTCCCCAAAGCCAAATGTCCAGGCCCATCGCGAAGGCCACCTGAGACAGGCTGATGACCGAGATACGCGCGGGGACGCCGGCCGCGTACGCCTTCGTCAAGAAGACCTGGCCAATCGTGCCGGCGACGCCCACTCCCAACAAGAGCGCGGCCGTGCCGGGCACGAAAAGCCCATACCAGCTCGAGGCCGGTCGAAAGCACGACGAAACGCCCACGACCAAGGCCCCCACGGCGCCGAAATGGGCGACCACGGCGCGGCTGTCCACGTTGCGGAGTCGATGCAAACCGAACATGGCGACGGCCGTGGAGACCGACGAGCCGAGCGCGGCCAGCGCGGCCCAACGATCCACGTCGAGGTCGGGACGTTCGATCACCACGACACCCGCCAGCGCGCACAGAAGACCGACCGCCTCGGCGAGCGTCGGCGGCCTGCGCAAGACGATGGACGACGTGAGCACGATCCAGAGCGGATACAGGTTCGAGAGTGTGACCGCGTCGGCCATGGGCAGTCGGGCTAGGGCGAAGAAGTTGCAAAGCAGGCTGACCGTGCCGGCAAGACTGCGGACCCAAAGGCGAGGCGGGTCGAACGCCGAGAGCCGCACGCCCAGCGCGATGGCCATTCCGGCCGACGTGAGGAACATGAACAGAGTGCGGACCAAGGCGACGATCAACCAATCGCAACGTGGTCCCAAAGCGTGGGTGAAGGCCCCCATCACGGTGAAGGCCATGGCCCCGGACAACATCCAAAGGGCCGGTCGCGAGGTTGATCCACTCATGGTCGGCAGGTTCGCCTCGCGTTGGTCACTTTTCCGGGGGCCTGTCCAATCTCAGGTGGGACCCGGCGAACTTGATCGACTTCTCAGCGAGGAGCCTTCGTCGGCGGTCCCCCGGCGGGAGCGAGACGGCACCGGCGGCGAGCCAGACGAAGTCGCAAGGCAGCGCGTCCAAGTTCGGGGCCTCCTCGCCCAACCATGATCTTAGCCATTCGTATTTCTTGATGATGCTGTCGACATGATGGGACGACGCCGGATGGACCTCGACCCAAAAGACCCGTTCGCGGTGGCCGATGCCGTAGTCCCACCTGGGTTTGTCTCGGTGAGCGACGCTTTCCGCGAGGGCCTCGTCGAGATGCACGCTCCCGGTGAGTTCACGCGTGTCTTGGCAAGAAACACGGTTGCGGTCCGCTTCGATCAAGGCCCCAAGGCCCGCCTGAAAGACCTCGGCGATGCCGGGCGTCCTCGCGACCGCATGTTGAAACGCGGACAGGGCCCTTCGCTTCTTCCGTTCCCCTCGCTTCATCGGCCGTTCCGTCGCTTCGAGTTCGCAATGACATCGGCGACCACGTCGGCCGCCCGGCTGCCGAATTCGCCGAGGCCCCCCCAATCGGCCATGATCGGGTCGTCGGAACCGGGGTCGAGGCTGGAGATGTCGTGGGTCGTCCCTTCCCTATCGAAATAGTAAACATGCAAGGTTTTTTTAAGGGCCTCGTCGGCGACCTCGCGAAGCGATGGTTCTTCCTTGTTGAGGTGGAACAGGTCCAGGACCTTGGAGGAAGGCCCCTGGTGCTCCTTAATTCGCCGGAGGGCCCAGACCATTTCCAAGACATGAGGCGAGTGCGTGGAGAGACAGACGCGGTAGCCCCGACGCATCAATTCCAGCACGACGAGAAGCAAGGACGAGATCGCGCGCGGGTGGAGACCCATTTCGAGTTCTTCGATGACGACCCATTGGAGGTCATCGCGTCTGGAAACGGCGCCGGCCGGCATCAGCCAATAAAGACCGAGAAGCAAGGGGACAAACTCGCGTTGACCGGCCGACCAAACCATGAAGGGCAAGGTCGGTCCTTCCTTCAGGGCGCCCGTGATGACCAGCCTCTTCTGGGATTGGCTCTTCTCGATCTTGAGCTGAAACCCATGGAAGATCGCTTCGCTCAACGGGTCGAGCAGCGCCTTCGTGATGCGCTGAGGCTGCGGAAAAAGTTGGTCCTTGGTCGTGCGAGGGAACTCCAACTCCAGCAGAAGCCGCAACGTCTCGCTGAATTCACGGACCGCGAAGGGGTCTCCGGGAGTATAGTCGGTGAAGGGACGAGGCCAGCCGTTTCGCAGGGTGAGGACACGCTGCGCGGGGACGTAGAAAAGGCGCGGCCTCACAGGGTTTCGACTCACCTTGGTCCTCGCGACCTCCTTGAGCGAGACAGGTTTGTCGTCTTCGACGATTCGGCACGCGTCACTTTGGAGTTTCGACGTTCCTTCGCCGTAATAGGTGTTGAGGAACTCGGCCGTCGCGTTGTCCCAGTCCAAGCCGTGATGATTCAGGACCCGGACAATGTAGGACTTGTCAAGGAGGAGGCGAAGGGTCTGAAGCAGGATGCTCTTGCCGCTCGCCTGAGGACCGACGAAGACCGTCAGGTCCGCGAAGCGAACATCGGCCTGCACAAGGGGGCCGAGACCCTGGACCGCCAACCGTTTCATCAGTCGCCTCGACCAGTCCCAGAGTTCCGCGAATTCTGGTCGCTCCCGATCCTCATCATGACGAGCCTCGTCGCGCCTCGGAAGGGGAGTCCCTCCTGAGCGGCCGAACGGTATTCTGTAGCCAAGTCGCGACGCCGTCCGTTTCTCATTAATAGGGAGGAGGCGCAATGACACCGCGCGCGAGTCGTGCCTTCATCATGACGGGTGTCTTCTTGGTGGTGGCCGCCGTCGCGGCGGCCTCGGGTCCACTCCAAAAGTCGTCCACGTCGGACCCGCCCAAACTGACCGTGACCAGTCCCGCTTTCAAGGAGGGCGGCGCCTTCCCGGTTGAATTCACGTGCGACGGCGCGGGCGTCTCGCCGCCCATCGAGTGGTCCGGCGCCCCCGAGGGGACCAAGGCGTTCGCCGTGAACATCTGGCACGTCCCCCGCGACGGCGGCGTCAAATCGTACTGGGTCGTTTATGACATTCCCGGCGACGTGACCAAGGTCCCCAAAGACCTCAAGGGGGTCGGCACGGTCGGTATCAACGACAAGGGCCGCGCCGAGTACGACCCCATGTGCTCGCAAGGACCGGGGGCGAAGACGTATCACATCACCGTCCACGCCCTGAAGGCCGAGCTGAAAACGGCGCCGCGGAAGACCGACCGCGCGGCCCTTCTCGCGGCCATCAAGGACCTCGAAATCGCGAGGGGCACGATGACCTACGTGTACTCGCGTTCGAAACGCGACTGACAATACACACCACTTGAGGACTGCATGATGAAACGCGCGATCGTGGGACTGTGCATGGCGTTGGTCCCGCTCGGCGTCGGCTTCTTCGCGTCGGGTCAGCGCCCGGAAGGGGAGCGAGGACCAGCCGTCGGCCCCCAAGGCAAGGTCCGCAAGCCGAGCATGGCCGACACCATCAAGGCCAACATCTATGCCGACAACTGGTTCATCATGTATATCAATGGTGAACTCGTTGCTATCGATTCGATCAAGTTCATTCCTCACAACGTCGTCTCAGTGGACATTCTTCCCACGTATCCGATGACGATCGCCGTGATGGCCAAGGACAACGCCGACCCCAAGACCGGACTCGAATACGCCGGCACCCACATCGGCGACGGCGGCTTCATCCTCAAGTTCGGCGACGGGACCGTGACCAACGCGAGTTGGAAGGCCAAGGTCTTCTCGCGCGGGCCGATCGACCGCGACATGAAAGCCCCGCGCGTGGAAGACACCCCGGTCCCCGAAAACTGGTTCGCGGTCGACTTCGACGACACATCATGGCCGCCCGCGAAGGAATACTCGGAGGCCGAGGTCAGTCCCAAGCAGCCTTTCTATGAACACGATTTCGCCGGGGCGAAGTTCATTTGGTCGAACGACATCGACCTGGACAACACCGTGATCTTCCGCCGAAAAATCACCGCCCCGCCCGACGGCAAGGCCCGCCCCGACTTCTCCAAACTCAACGACATGGTCCCCGACCAACCCAAGAAGAAGGCCCGCTGATGACATTGCCTCCGCCACTCACGCTCGCAGTCTCAATGCTCGCCTCGGTCGCGCTGGGGGCCGACGACCCCGCCAAGCCGGTGAAGGTCTTCATCCTCGCCGGTCAGTCGAACATGGTGGGTCAGGCCGTCCTCGACCTGGACGGCAAGGACTACAACGGCGGTCGGGGGACCTTGGTGGACCTGCTTCGCCGCCCCGATCAAGCCGCTCGCTTCCAACACCTGCGCGACGGCCGGGGCCGATGGACCACTCGCGACGACGTGTGGGTACGCTTCCGGATCGAAGACGGGCCGCTGAAGGCGGGCGCGCTCGGCCCTGGTTTCACGGCCTACGGCGACAAGCATCATTTCGGTCCCGAACTCCAGTTTGGCCATGTCCTGGGCGACCACTTCGACAATCAGGTGCTCTTGATCAAGACGGCTTGGGGAGGAAAGAGCCTTTACAAGGACTTTCGACCGCCGAGCGCCGGCGGCGAGGTCGGGCCCTACTACACGAAGATGCTCCAGGAGGTGCGCGAGGCCCTCGCCAATCTGGCGACCGACTTCCCTTCATACGGCGGTCGCGGTTACGAGCTCGCCGGCTTCGTCTGGTATCAAGGCTGGAACGATGGGGTCGACCCTGAGCGGGCCGTTCCCGAGTACGAGCACAATCTCGCGGCCTTGATCCACGACGTCCGCAAGGACCTGAACGCACCCGACCTGCCGGTCGTGATCGGCGAGCTGACCGGCGCCTGGGTGGACCCGCCGCCAGAATGGAAGAAACTGCGTGAGGCCCAGGCCGCGGTCGCCACACACGCGGAATTCGCCGGAAACGTCGTTTTCGTCCCTACTCGTGAGTTCGTCCGCAGGCCGGAGAACTCGCCCAACCCGACCCACGGCCATCACGAGTTCGGCAATGCCGAGACCTACCTTCTCGTGGGCGATGCGCTTGGCAGGGGAATGAAAGGCCTACTCTCCAGCCCCTTGATTCCAAGGACCCGATCATGACGAGTCGATCCACGATCATCACCGCCGCATTACTAATGACGCCGGCCGGCGCCATCCTGGCCCACGACGGTCACGAGGACGTCGGCACGATCGCCCGCTTGCGCACCTGGACCCACGCCTCGGGCGAGCATCACGTCCATGCCTCGTTCGTCTCGGCCCGCGACGACCGTGTTCAGGTCCGCAAAGAAGACGGTTCCTTGCTCGACCTTCAAGCCAAAGCGCTGAGCGCCGAGGACCGACAGTGGGTGCGCGAACGACTCGTCGCGCTCCGCGCTTTGAACGGCGAACCGGTCCTCGCGTTTCGATTCCCGGAGCAAGACCCGCAGAAGGCCCCCGCGCAGCTCGACGCCTTCAAACCGTTCGCCGACTCGGTCAAAGTGCGCTGGGACCGCGATCACTTCTACGTCGAGTCCAACGGCATTCCCGACCATCGTCTCATGGTGGGGATCACGGCCTGGCAACAGCAGGTCCCACTGCCGCAGTCATACAAGGGGGAGAACGCCTGGCGCGTCCCCTTGCGACCCGTGCCGGCGAAGAAGCCCATGTCGGCCAAGGAGAACTTTTTCCGAGGTGCGATCGCGCTCGCGATCAACGGAGTGCCGATCTTCAACCCGATCAAGAACGACGGCCGAACCGACACGTTCGTCGCGGGCGAGCTCGACGAATTCGGCGGCCACTGCGGCCGCGCCGACGATTACCATTACCACATCGCGCCGGTCCACCTTGAGGAGAAGGTAGGCAGGGGAAGGTCCTGGCCTACGCGCTCGACGGCTATCCCATCTTCGGCTACGACGAGCCGGACGGCTCGAAGGCCAAGGCCCTCGACAAGTTCAACGGCCACGAAGACGCCGACCGCGGCTATCACTACCACGCCACGAAGACGTACCCGTACCTGAACGGCGGTTTCCACGGCGAAGTGACCGAGCGCGGCGGCCAGGTGGACCCTCAGCCGCGCGCCGAGCCCGTTCGACCCGACACGCGCCCGCTTCGAGG
>CALLYK010000134.1 GCA_937858365.1 uncultured Isosphaeraceae bacterium
AGCGAGGCGCTCGAACTGCTGCGCAGCCGCGGCCTGCAGGACGGTCAGATAGAGTTTCAGCCGGTCGTTCGCCTTCAGCGCGGCCCGGACGCGGGTCGGCTGCAGCAGGGAAGCCACGCCGGCGCCGGGCGTTTCCAGCGACGCCACGGCATCGGTCTTTTCCATGTTCGGTACTCCGCAACGCGGATTCCGAGTCTTGGCGGCGGATGTGACGCAGCGATGACGGCCGCTGCGCTGCGAGCGCCTCGATTGAGGCAGATCAAGGACCTCAAAGACGACCGATTTGCCGGACTTCCTTCTGCAGCGCCAGGGCGTCGAGCGTCTGCGAATAGAAGAACCGTTCGTAAGCCAAATGAAATATGCGCCGCCGTTCGACAGTTGGAAATGAATCCATCTCGTCCAACAGCGCGGCCCATTCTCGCTCGCTCAATTGGGACAATTCCTCGGGCGTCCAGCCCAGTATCTGCGCAAGCTGAAACACCAGAAAGGCCCGCTGCTGAACACTGGGGGGGCGACTGGGGACAACGCGCCGGAGCAGCTCCGCCCGCAATTCGCTTAGCGGCCTTGCAAAGCCCAACTCGCAGCGTGCGACATCAGCCAATGCCAGGCGATCCAGCACAAAGTCAGCCGAAGCACCGTCCGATGGGTCCAGGGCCATCACGGCGAGGGAGGCGCGAAGTCGCTTGTCCAGGTCCAGGTGCCTGTCGGCGAATGAGGCGCGTAGGTAGGGAAGCACTTCGTCGCGATGGGGGCTGATGGCCCGGATCGCCTCCGGGACCTCATCGAATCGGGTCGTAAGGATCGAGTGGGCCTCGGCCTGGATGGCCCATTTCCTGTTGATCGTGGTGCCCACCGAGCCGGCGCCGATCGTGAAGGTGAGCAAGGCGAGCAAAGCGGCGATCGCCGGATAACGGCGGACCCAGTATCGGGCCCGTTCCAGCCAGCCGACTGGCCGGGCATCGACCGGCCGGCGGTGGAGCCAGTTGACCAGGTCGCGCTCAAGGTCTTCGGCGGCCCGGTAACGCTCCGCCGGCGTTAAGCTGAGGCACTTCTCGCAAATCGCCTCAAGGTCCGCGTCCACCAAAGGGTTCAGGTGAGAGGGCCGGGAGCGGCGGCCTTCGATCACGTTCTCGCGGATCTCGTGGCGATCGCTTCCCTGCGCGGGGGCGTCTCCTGTTAAGAGCTCGTAGAGGACCGCCCCCAGGCCGTATATATCGGTGGCGATCGTGATGTTCGCGGCGCGGCCTTCCGCCTGCTCGGGGGCCATGTAGCGCAACGTGCCGCCGATCACCTCGGTGCGCTCGGGGTCGAACGGCTGGTCCTCCACGAAGCGGGCCAGGCCGAAATCGCAAACGTGGGGACGGCCCAGGCCGTCGATGAGGATGTTGCGCGGCTTCAGGTCCAGATGCAAGACGGCCCGATGATGCGCGTAGGCGACCGCGCGGGCGATCGCCACCATGATCCGTGCCGCCTCGCGCGGGGACCGGACCAACTCCCGGACCCGAGAGGAGAGCGTCCCCTCCATGAGCATCATGGTGAAGTAAGGCTGACCCCGGTACTCGCCGACCGCGTAGATCGGGACGATGTGAGGATGACGAAGTCGGCCGGCCGTTTCGACTTCGGATCGGAAGCGGCGGACTTCCTCTGGGGTCGCTCGGGCCCCGGCCCCGATCATCTTCAGGGCGACGGTGTGTGGTGCATGGCGTTGCCTCGCCCGGAAGACCACGCCCATGCCACCCCCGGCGATCTTCTCCAACACCTCGTAGTCGTCCACGAAGGTCCCGGGACGCGGCTCCAGGGCATGAACGTGGAGGTCTGGGTCGCTCATCGGCCGCGTGACCTCGTGGGGGTCGATTGTAGATGGAGCATCGGGCGGGACCTGGGAACTTGCCGCAACGAACGAGACCGCGGCATCGTTCGCCTTCTTGTGAGGAGGGCCGCCCCTCATCGACCCCTCGAACCACGACCGAACGACGAGGGAATGATCGTCGAAGAACCGGCCGAGGGGCCCTTCCAGCGACGGGTAGCGTTCGATCCAATAGGCGCGGTCGGTCCGGCCGCCCTTCTCCACCGCCTCCAGGTACGCGGCGATGACCTTGTCGAGAAGGGGATCATCGCGACCGCTTTCTTGCGGCTGGTCGCTCACGGGGGTGCCTCCTCGCTGCCGCGACCGATCTCACGGCGTAGGGCCGCGAGCCCGCGACGCACCAGACCCGCCACGGCGTCGCGAGGGCGGTTCATGCGTTGCGCGGTCTCGACCACCGTCAGGCCCTCGAAATAATGGAGACGAATGGCGGTGGCCTGGTCTTTCGGGAGGCGATCGACGGCCTCGCGCAAGCGTCGATCGTGTTCGGCCTTCATCACGACCTTGCTGGGCGAGGACCGGCTGCAGGGCAGGGCCTCGACGTCGCCGGATGGCGACGTGGGGGGCTCGTAGTCCAAACGGGAGCGACGCACGCGATCGAGGAAAAGACGTCTCATGACGGTCCGCAGCCAGGCGCGTAGGGACGGTTCGCTCGTGCCCTGGTACTGCTCGATCCGGGTATGAGCGCGCAAGAAGGTCTCCTGGACGAGTTCCGACGGGTCGATGTCGGGGTGTTTCCTCGTCTCCAACCATCGCTTCGCGCGCCCTTTCAGATAGTCGCGATGTTCATTCATTCAGTTGGCCCCAACGAGACCGATGAACGCCGATGGTCCCGCCCAGAATACGGACGGGGCGGGGGGCCAATCCAGACCGCGCGTCCAGAATCCTCTGGTGGTCCTTTTTCGATCACATATCATTCAAAAACTTGCATATGATACATACGATCTGCTCTGAAAATGGGATGGAGGCCCTGACGTAAGTCAAGGCCCCCGCTGCATTTTCATAAGAGGTGTTCAGGGTGCCGCCGAAGGCGCCATGGCGGCTGACACCGAGTTTCACATCGCCGCCGGCGGCGAGCCAATCGGAAAGCGCCAGGAGGTCACGAGTCATGGTGGGAAAGGTCTTGGTCCTCTGGAAGACCTTGCCCGCGGGACCCACCCGTCCAAGGGTGACGACGACGGTCATTTTTGTGAACGTCGAGTCCGGCGCAGCAGCGATGCAACACGTCCATCGGCGAGTCCTCTCAAAGGCCCCCGACACGGCGCGACATCGTGGGGAGGAAGCAATCTGCTCGACGTGCTCCGCGGCCTCCCGCGGGCAACAAGTTCGGGTTCGCGCTATGCCATCCGCCAGGCTGACACGCAGGCCCGTGCACCAGGAGCATTTCGGCGTCTGTACCGTGCCGGGGAGCCATGTCAAACGACAAAAGCTCGCCCTCATTTTCATAAGTTCGAGTGCCGCCAGAGGCGGCGTGACGGCTGACACGGGGTTTCTCTGACCGTGATTACGACAAATGGCGTGAATAGCGGACCCTAAGAAGTGTTTGGGAAGCTCTTGCACGAGGCTCCGCGGCGCGATATCCATACGGTGATGCATCCAAGGGCGCCTGCGCTGGAGTCGGCGTGTTCGTGCACTCCTGACGCGGGAGGGCTTCGTTTTACCCAAGTCCCTTGAGATGCGGTGATTAGCTCAAGAACACACCATTCTGCACGTGTCCTGTTGTTCGCCGGCGTGAGTCTTTTCCGGGACGGTCGTCTTATGGTATTGGGGGGGCGATGAACCAGGGCCCAGAGAACGCCCCCCGCCCGATTGAGTCCTATCGCGAGTATTTGAGTCTCCTGGCACGGCTGGAACTTGGTCGCCGAATCCGAGGGGAACTGGATCCTTCCGACATCGTGCAGCAGACATTGATGAAGGCGCATGAGCGGAAGGCCCAGTTCCGCGGCCGGACCGACGACGAACTGCGGGCCTGGCTGCGGACGATCCTGGCACGCACCCTCATCGACGCCGTACGCAAGCTGGGACGGAATCAGGCCAATCGAGAGCAATCCTTGGAAGCGGCACTCGAGCGATCATCGGCGAAGCTAGAGGCGTTCCTGGCGTCCGATGAGCCCAGCCCCAGTCACGGGGCCCTGCGG
>CALLYK010000135.1 GCA_937858365.1 uncultured Isosphaeraceae bacterium
GCTTTCGTCAGCCAACCCGCCCCCCGCGAGGCCGCCGCCGCCACCACCTGGGGCCCGACCGCCCGGAGGCGCGCCGGGAAGACCACCTTGGGCACCCGCTTGACCACCCGGAGGCGCCCCGTAGCCGGAGCCTTGCTGCATCTGGGGATTGAAACCGGGTGCGCCAGGCGCCGGCGGAGTCGCTCCGCCGTAGCTGGGCACGCCGCCCGGACCAGGCTGGCCTCCCTGGGCGCCGGCTTGACCGCCCGGAGGGGCGCCGTAGCCCGAGCCCTGCTGCATCTGAGGATTGAAGCCGGGAGCGCCCGGCGCCGGAGGTGATGATCCGCCGTAGCTGGGCACGCCGCCCGGACCAGGCTGACCGCCGCCGCCTTGCGAGAACTGCGGGCCGCCGGATTGGGCGGGCAGGCCGCCTTCGCCTGGGGCTTGCACGCCCCCGGGGCCCGACTGTTGGCCCGATCCCGGACCCAAGCTCTCGGCGCCCGGCATTGGCATCGGGGCCGAGGCGCCCGGACCTCCGGGGCCACCTGGACCCATCAGACGGCCTTTGCCGCCTGGTCCGCCTTGTTGAGCGAAGCCGGGTTGGGGGTTGGTCGCCGGCGCCGGTTGGGTCGCGGCAGGCGCGCCACCGGCCCCTGGACCGATCCCTTCCGCGCCGGGCATGGGCATGGGCGCCGCTCCAGGGGCTTGGCCCACGAACCGTCCCTTGCCGCCGACACCGCCCCCGGGCATGTCGGTCGCGGGGGAGGGTTGCGGCGGCGCCGTCGCGGGGGCGCCGGGGGTCTCCGCCGAGGGTGCCGGACCGTATCCCGGCTGTGCCCCGGGTTGGGGGGATGACTGGGACATCTCGGGCCCCGGACCGCCCGGCAAATTCGCGCCCGGCATGGGGGGACTTCCCGGAGGAATCCCGGCCTGGCCTTGGGGTGGGCCCGGCGGGGCGGGGGCCGGCGCCAGGGGCGCTGACGCCTCAGCAACCTGCCCAACAGCGGAAACGCTCGAGTCGTCGGTTTTCTTTCCTCCACAGCCCGTGGCGAGGGCACCCAGGCCCAGGACCAGGGCAAGCAGGAACCAAGGGCGCGACTTGTTCATGGACGAGGTCCTCGCGGACGGACGAAGATTAAGGGAGGGCGATTCCAAGCGGGCTGGATGTCAGGTCAATCAACCATTATGCCGATGATGGGCCCATCACGCAAAGGCCCGGACACAAGAATCGAAACGGATTGGGCCGTCGTCTTTTCGCGATCCTTGCCGTGCTCCGCGCGGCCCTCTAAGATCGAGTATCTTGACGAACTCAGGCCCCTTCGCTTCGCGAAGCCCGCGGAGGCACTCGATGCCCGTGCCCACGAACCACCCCGCTCCCTACAAGACCGTCCTCCTCGTGGACGACGACCCCGAGATCGTCGAGACGATGCGGGCCGTCTTGGAAAACCGGGGATACCGCGTCCTTGTCGCGCGCGACGGCAATTCCGGCCTCGCCGTCGCCGAGCGTGAGTCGCCCGACCTCATCGTCCTCGACATGATGATGCCCAAGAAAAGCGGCTTCCTGGTGCTGGAAAAACTCAAAGGACGACCCGGTGGGCTCATCCCCACGATCATGATCACCGCCAACGAGGGCAGCCGCCACCGCGCTTACGCCGAGTTCCTGGGCGTGAAGGACTACATCCGTAAGCCGTTCGCCATCGAGAAGCTCGTTCGTTCGATCGACAAGGTCCTGGGCGTCGAATCCCCGCGCGACCTCGATTGACCCTCCCGCCTCACGCTCAAGCCTTCCCTCGCCGCAACGTCGATAATCGGGTTTCCGCATCCTTGGCGAGTTCCAGGTCCGCGCTCCGGGCGAATTCACGCCAGCTTGCGTCGATCCGCGCGCCGTCGGCCTTCCCGCCGTGGACCCAGAGCCGATAGCGCAGGTCGAGCGGGTGCCCCGCCGCGAGGCCCCATGCTTCCGCTAGGTTGAAGGCCGCCTCGAACCAGCCATCCGCCCGGACGTGCCAGTGCGCGGGATGCCCCGGGTTCGACGGATGGTCGAAGTAAGCGATCCCCTCCACGACGCCCGGTGCGGTCGGGCCGGTGTAATCGACCCAACGATACCGCTTGCCGAAGATCGCCCCTTCGCCGGTCGCACCGTCGTCGGCCGTCAACCGGCCGCCGCCGAATCGCTCCGACATCGTCTTGGCCACCCGAACGCCGAGGAACCCAAAGTTGGTCTTCCCCAGGTCCACCGGGCCTTTTTCCACTTCAAAACGTGAACTCAAATCGATGGCCAACGAACCGTCTTCCTCGACCGCCAGGGCGACCCGCAGTCCTTGCTTCATGAGCGATCGACCGTCGGCCCACCAGTCCCATTCCGCGGCCAGTCCGCCCCAATCGAGACCGTCACGATAAGCGACAACGCGCTTGTGACGCACGCTCACATCACGGCCTGGACGTTCTTCCCAAAAGTTCACCCCGTGCACGTTTTGATGACCGAACCAGATCGCGTGATGGTGCTCATGACCGACCGGCTCGGGGTGCCCCAGCCTCGTCAGCTCTCGGCCCGAAGGTCCAATCAACGGATACAGAAACGGCCGAGGACCACCCGACCCGAATTCGTAGGCGAGGCGCTCCGCGCCGTCCACCCGGAACGAGGCGCGGTCCAAACCGGGCAGTACTTGCACCCGAGGAAAATCGGCGTTCATGGCCCCTCCTTCATCGGCTGAATGCGCACCACGTCGATCCCCGCCGCGCGGACCCGCTCGATCGTCCGCGCGACCGCTTCGTAAGGAGTCGTCTTCCGCACCCGGTAGAGGACCCAACGCGCAGGGTCGTCCCGGACAGCTTCCATCAGGGCCTTGGCGAGTGCTTCATCATCGACCTCTCTCCCATCGAGTCGATACGAGCCGGCGGTCCCTTCCAGCACGAGGCCATGGGCCGGCGCCTCGCCGATGATGTGGTCGGCCTCTTCTCCTTCCGGATTGACGACGCCCCCTTCTCGAAGCGCGAAGAAGGCCAAGGGACGTTCCAAAAGGGTGACGGTGCCCGCGATGGCCCCCTTGCCGTCGGTGAAGAGGTGGCCGTCGTATTCGAGTTTCGTCCTCGGCAGTGTGACCGTGAACCGAATCCGATTCGCGGGCGAGCCCGTCTGACCGGTCACGGCGTAACTCGTACCCGTCTGGTCGGAACGAAAGCGGCCGGCGACGTCGCCGTCGGTCACGGTCAGTTCGAGCGACCCCGTCCATTGACCATTCGCGAAGAGGCGATATCGCCCGGTGAAGTCGCCGGGGACGACCAAACGTCCCGAACTCGGCCGGTTTCCGTCGTTCTTGCCTGGGAGCGGACCCTGGAAGAGATACATCCGGGCGGCGCCCACGATCGCCAGCTTCACCTTGTTCTCCCCCTCCTCGACGATCATGCGCACGTCGCCGCCTTGGCCGGCCGGGACGACTTGCCCCGTGTCCAGGTCGAACTCGAAGCCGCCGAAGAGCGTCAGGTCGCGCCCGCGCGCCAGGCGGTCGCGCGCTCCGGGCATGGCGAAGGTCTCGAAACGCTCCAAAACGAACGTGGGGACGGGTCCACCTTCAACGCCCGGTGTCTTCCGATAACCAGGGGCGACGAGGAGCCGCGCCAGGTTGCCCTGGTCGGTCTTGATCACCAAGGGCGTGGCCCTCGACTCCTTGAAGACCATCGGCAAAGCGGCCATCTCGGCGACGCTGACGGAATCGCACGCCCGGACAGCGGGGCTTTCAGGCAGACCGGCCAGCATGGGCCCTTCCAGACGCTCGAACTCCTGGGCTCGCGCGGCACCGGCCCATGCGAGTGCAGCCAACACAAAGACGGCCGAACGGAGCATGACGGGGACCTCGATCCCATGGTAACCGGCCGAGCGGGAACGCCCCAGCCTCCCCGAATCACGGCCGACGGGTCCAAGCTATCGGGCGCGCCTTCTCTTGGCAACGCGATGGCCGTCCGCCGATCACGACCAAACGGGGTCCAGACCCGAACGAGTCGCCAAGCGTCCGTGTCTCATCGTCTGGGAGCGTTGGCTGTCGGCCCTTCCTTGGAAAAGGGCCCCACGGCGGGCCGCTCGCGATACAATGGGCTCGTCACTGAGGTCCTCCGCATGATCGCGATCATTGATTACGGCATGGGCAACCTGCGAAGCGTCCAGAAGGCGATCGAGGCGGTCGGCGAACACGCCGACGTGACCGGCGACCCCGATCGCGTACGCCTGGCCGATCGGGTCGTCTTACCTGGAGTGGGCGCCTTCGCCGACGCCATCGCCGAACTGCGCCGGACCGGACTGGGCGACGCCTTCATCGACGCGGTTCGGGCGGGCAAGCCCTGCCTGGGCGTCTGCCTGGGCCTTCAACTCCTGTTCGACACCAGCGAGGAAGACGGCGAACACGCGGGATTGGGCCTTCTCCCCGGCCGCGTCGCGCGGTTTCCGCAACGGCCCGGGTTGAAGGTGCCCCACATGGGCTGGAACACCCTGGAAATCCAGCGCGAGGTCCCCTTGCTGAAGGGCCTCGCCACGGAAGCGTCGGTCTATTTCGTCCACTCCTACCACGCCCGGCCCGAGCACGCGACCGACCTAGTCGCGACGGCCGACTACGGCGGCCCATTCGCCGCGATCGTGGGTCGCGACAACCTGGTGGCTTGCCAGTTCCATCCCGAGAAAAGTCAGCGCGTGGGACTTCAGATGTACCGCAACTTCCTCAATTCCTGAGGACCAGGAACGCCAAGAGGGGCTCCTCAACGCCGCGAGAGGTGCGAGGTCGCGCTCGGCACGGTGAGGTGGACCGCGACGGCCTGGTTCGGTGGCGGAACGCGTTGGGGATGAAAGAACGACCGAACGTGCTCGATCGCCAACTCATGAAAGAGGGCCTTCGCTTCGGCATACGCTTCCGGTGTGGCGAACAAGAGCAAGGCCCGCAGTTGATCGGGCCGAAGGTCGTAGTTCTGACGGAGCAAGTATACGGCGAAGGCCAGCACGCACTGGTCGCGCTCGACCTCTTCGCCATCGCGATACCAAACAATGAGATCGCGAAAAGCGGGCGAATTCGCGCCGAGTTCCGCGGGAAGTGGCGGCGCGGGCAGGCACCACCGGTTGCCGTCGGCAAGCGGGACGGACATGCCGGCGAGAAAACCAGGTCGTCTCACACCGGTTTCGTCGAGGATCATGTCGTGCCTTTCTGGAGGAACTGAGTTCAATAAAGCCGGAGAAGGGACAAGTCTGGGGAATTTCCAGCCAGATCAGGCTGGCGACCACAACAGTTACGTAACGCCGATAATATGGTGTAACTTGTGAGGGTGTGTGACGCGGAGATTTGCGTAAGATGGCGTCGATCAGGCGCGACTAGCGTAGCGAATTGGCGTCCTTCAGGACAGAGAAAGCCACCACTTTTTTGGGGATGTGTCTGAAATGACACAGGGTCCGTTGGTCCCTCAACGCTGCTGGACCGTTGCATTCTATCACTTGGACAAAATGGGGGGAATGGAAAATCTGATCGTCCTCGTTTCTGGGTGAACATCGAGGAAGACAAGGACCTTGGTCGCCACAATGGGCGCATTTTTGGGCTTGATCAGGGCGAACGGCGCCCTTAAGGACGTAAGGGACCCAGAGAATGGACCGTCCCTTCCCGGAAGACAATCGCGAAGATTGTTAACCGGCCGACCCTATCCAACCCGTTTTTGTCGTCGCTAGGAGACAAGCGAACAGGTCCAGTGGGTGCCTGCCGTTCGTCTTTCTCTTCGAGTTTCACCCGTGGCTACAGACGGTCGCCCCTTCGAGGCCGAGAAAAACACAGGGAACTCATCGTTCCTCAGGCCCCAGGAATCGTACCCGACCCTATCGGAAACCGTTCTAGGTCCGCCCAAATTGGCGTTCGAGTTCACTGCGCGTGAAGGTCAGGGCGGTTGGTCGGCCATGCGGGCAGTGATGGGCGTCGTGCGCCAGGTGCCTTTGCTGGAGAAGCGCGTCGATCTCGTCGCGGGAGAGTTTCTGACCTGCTTTGATCGCCGCTTTGCAGGCCATGAGACTCAGAAGGTCGCCCAGGAGGGCGTCGCGTGTTGGCGCGAGCGCGTGCGTCCGGCAGTGGTCGGCGAGGTCGCGCACCAGGCGTTCGGGCGATGCGTCGCCCAAGAGCGCGGGGACGCTCGAGACCACGATCATTCCCCCGTCATCAACGTCGATCGTCAGTCCCAACTCGGTGAGCACGTCGCGCCGTTCCAGGAGTTCGGCGGCCTCGTCGGCGGTCATGTCCACCGGAGACGGCACGAGGAGCCGTTGCGATTCCAATCCCCCTCGGGCGACCCGTGCGCGGAATTCCTCGAAGAGGATGCGTTCGTGGAGCGCGTGCTGGTCAATCACGACCATCCCCTCGTCGGTCTCGACCACGAGGTAGCTATCGTGGAGCTGAAGGGCCCTCACCGGCCGTTCGGCGGGCGTCTTCTCGATGCCGGGAGACGGGTCGGGCGGGGGCGGGGGCGTGGACGGCCTTTCGTGAAACTCGTCGAAGCGATCGGCGGGGACGCTGGGCGGCGGCGGTTGCGGGAAGGGCGTGACCGGGCGCGCCCAAGGGGTCGTGCCGGCGGGGCCGCCGGCGTAACCTGGTTCCGGAAACGTGCGGAAGGGGGCCTCGGCCTTGGGAGCGAACCACGAAGCCACTTCTTGGCGGGCCGTTTCGGCCGCCTTCATCTCCCAGCGCGGCGTTACCGGGGGCGCGGCCGCTTCCTCGGGCGGAGTTTGAAGGCGCGCGTGGAGGTCGCTGGAGAGGAACGTTTGGCGGACGGTCGCCAGCAGTTGGCTATAGATTTTCTGGCCGTCGCGGAAGCGGACTTCGATCTTGGTCGGATGGACGTTCACGTCCACCTCGTCGGGCGGGATTTCCAGATGGAGGAAAGCCACGGGCGAGCGGCCGACCATCAAGAGGCCCCGATACGCCTCTCCCAGGGCATGTCCCAGCGAGCGGTCCCGCACGTAGCGTCCAGCGATGAAGAGGTACTGCCCCTTCGTGCTCGACCGGCTTTGCGAGGGATGGGCGACATAGCCCCAAAGGTGGGTTTGCTCGATCCGGCTTTCGACCCAGAGCAAGTTGTCGGCGAGTTCCTGCCCGAAGAAGACGGCCACGCGCTCACGCAGGCCGGTCACGGCGGGCAGGTCGTAGAGGACCTTGTTGCCCGAACGGAACGCGAGCTGGACGGTCGGGTGCGCCAGGGCGATCCGCTGGAACATCTCGATGACGTGGCCCGCCTCGGTGGCGTCGGCCCGGAGGAAGGTCCTGCGCACGGGCGTGTTGAAGAAAAGGTTGCGGACCTCGACGATCGTGCCGACGGAGCCCCCCCACGGTTTGATCGGCGCGTGCGTGCCGGCCTCAATCTCCAGTTCATGGCCGTCCGGAGAATCGGCCGTGCGGCTCTGGCAGCGGACGCGCGAGACCTCGGCGATCGCCGCGAGGGCCTCGCCCCGAAAGCCGAGCGTGGAGATCCGATGGAGGTCCTCGACGTCGCGGAGCTTGCTGGTGGCATGGGGCCGAAAGGCCAGAGGCAGGTCCTCGGCGTCGATGCCGCGGCCGTTGTCGGCGACGCGCACGAGGTCCTTGCCGCCGCGTTCGACGCTCACTTCCACGCGCGTCGCGCCGGCGTCGATGGCGTTTTCCAGCAGTTCCTTCAAGACGCTGGCCGGCCGTTCGACGACCTCGCCCGCGGCGATCTGGTTGATGACCGACGGTGGCAACTCGCGAATCAGGCCCATCACGGCGTCCCGAATGGAAGACGGCGGGTCACAGCTCACCCTTCTGATAGCGATCGAGGGCCCGGTAGATCGTCCGCTCGCTGATGCCCAGCACCCGCGCGGCCTCTTCGCGATTGCCGCCGGTCATCTTGAGCGTCTCCAGAATGTAGTGCTTCTCAACCTCCTTGAGGGGCCGACCGACAAGTGAGCCTGCAAGCGCCGGCGCCTCCGCGACCGGCTGCGAGGCCATGAGGTCCTCGGTGAGGTCGTCGACGTCGAGCAGGCCGTCGGCGTCGATGACGACCATGCTCTCAATCGTGTTCCGCAGTTCGCGGACGTTGCCCGGCCAAGGGTGTGCCATCAAGGCGCGCCGCGCCGCGGGCGAGACCCCGCGCACCGTCTTGCCGTGCGACTCGCCGAAGAGCTTGACGAAGTGGTCGATGAGCAACGGGACGTCGTCCCGCCGCTCGCGCAAAGGCGCAAGGCGAATGCTCACTACCTTGAGACGATGATACAAGTCGGAACGAAACGTGCCGGCGTTGATCGCTTCAGTCAAATCGCGATTCGTCGCCGAGATGAGGCGCACGTTGACCTTGATCGGTTCATTGGTCCCCATGCGGACGATTTCGCCCGACTCCAACACGCGCAGGAGCTTCACCTGGGTCGAAAGGGGGATGTCGCCGACCTCGTCGAGAAAAAGCGTGCCGCCGTTGGCGTGTTCGATGAACCCTTTGCGCTCGCGATCGGCGCCCGTGAAGGCCCCTTTGATATGTCCGAACAATTCACTTTCGAGGACGTTGTCGCTCAAGGCGGCGCAGTTGAGGGGCACGAACGGCTTGTTCCGGCGCGGGCTGTTGGTGTGGATCGCCTTGGCGACCAGTTCCTTGCCCGTGCCGCTTTCGCCGTGAATGAGGACGGTGGCCGACGTCGGCGCGATCTGCTTGAGGCGTTCGATCACGGTCCGCATGGGGCCCGAGTTGCCCACGACCCCCTCGAAGCCGAAGCGCTCGTCAAGCTGCTTGCGAAGCTGCTGGTTCGTCCGGACCAGGCGCTGGGTTTGCGACGCCTTGTCCACGACCGCACGCAGCTCCTGGATGTCCAGGGGTTTTTGCAGATAACCCGCGGCGCCGGCCTGCATGGCGGCGACGGCCGTCTTGATGGTGGCGTGGCCGGTGAGGACGACGACCTCGGCATCGGGCAGTTCGCGCCGGGCCGTGGCGAGCACCTCCAGGCCGCCGACCGGTTCCATGACCAGGTCGGTCAAGACGATGTCGAACTCTTGCTCGGCGAGAAGGCGCAGGCCCTCGCGCCCGCCGACGGCGACCGAGCACACGTAACCGGCGCGTTCGAGCGATTCCGCCACGGTCTCGGCGTGGGGTTCGTCATCGTCAACGACCAGGACTCGGGTGGGTTGCTCAGTCAAAGGGCCAAACCGGTTGGGAAAGGGCGTCGGATGTCAGCCGCTCGCGGGCAAGGCCAGGCCCAACGTGATCGGCAACCGGATCGTGAACTTCGAGCCCCTTCCGGGCTCGCTCACGAGTTCGATCGAACCGCCGTGGGCCTCGATGATCTTGCGGGTGGTGGAGAGCCCCAGGCCGGTGCCTCCGGGGCGCGTTGAGTAGAAGGGTTCGAAGATGCGGATTTGTTCGTCGAGCGGGATGCCACAACCGGTGTCCACCACGTCCAGGGCCACGTTGGGGCCGTCCACGCGCGTAATGAGCAGGACCTCGCCACCGCTGGGCATCGCGTGTTGGGCGTTCAGGACCAGGTTCAACAGGGCCTGCTTGAAAAGGTCTTCATCCACGGATGCGAGGGGTAGGTCCTCGGCCAAGAGGGTCCGGAGGATGACGCCGTGGGCGATCGCCTGGGGTTCGTAGAAGTCACGGAGGTCCTCGACGACGTCGTTGAGGGAGAGAGGTCGGGTCCGGCCGCGTAGTTCGGGCACGCGGGCGAAACGCAGGAACTCTTCCAGGATCGTCTGCAAGCGGCGGCTTTCCTTGCGGACACGTTCCACTTTCTTGAGGAGCCGTTTGTCGCGGGTCGATTCGGCCCCTTCCAGGTCCTCGGCCATCAGTTCGAGATTGAGGCTCATGGTCGAGAGTGGGTTGCGCAGCTCGTGCGCGAGGCCGCCGATGACCTGCGCGATCTCCTGATAGCGTTCACGGAGCCGCCCCGCGTCCTCGGCTGGGACCGAGGGCGGGGCGATGCCGAGGACCGATTCGGACATGGGACCTGTCTCCCCCCGACGCTCAAACGACCTTCGACACATTCTACGACGAGGGGGAACGCGCCGTCGCCCGGGTCGGGTCCCGGCGGGCCGGATCAGGGACGCCGAGGACCGCGATCGCGATCACGGTCGGGCCGTCTCGGGGGCGGGCCGCCGCGGTCGGGTCGGTC
>CALLYK010000136.1 GCA_937858365.1 uncultured Isosphaeraceae bacterium
GGAGGAGGCCGGCTCCTAACCTACCCGATGTGCCAGTTGGGCTGACACACTACAAACGCAGTAGACGTGGCACCATGTACAACCGAAGAAAAGTGAGGCGAGACCGTCGCCAAAGGACTTACGTCGAAATCCGACGAACAACTGTCCTTGACCAATCCTGGGAGACGGGGCCTTGCGCTTCGTCCGGGAAGGGACGCATTCCTCGATCTGGAGGGCCCTGGGGTCACGCAACGGTGGAGAAACGATGGAATGACCTCAGTCGAAAAAAAACGACTCGATACAAACCTGGGCAACTCGCCCCACACCCGAATTGAGAAGGGAGACCGCCATTTCTTGGACTTGCAAGTCGCGCGATCCGCGCTCGGCTTGTCGACATGCACTCCGCGCCTCGCTTCCGGGCTGCTCGGTATCCTCGCGTGTGCCAAGGTCCGTGAGCGTCGGCAAGGCCCGGGTCGCGCCTTCGACCGAGGGAAGAAGACCAAGTCCATGCTGCCGTCCGATAAGGCCGACGCAAAGCTCCTTCGCGAACGGGCGAAAGCAGGGGACGCCGCTCGGGAGACGAAATCCGTTTCGATCGCGGCGGAACTTGACGCGGTCTTTCCGCGGAGCGTCCTTGGACGTTTGAAAACAACTTCCACCTCGTTTTCGGAGTATTCGGCATCGGTTCCCTGGTACTGGCCCTCTGGTTCCGCCAGCATTTCGCGGCCCGATCACGGGAGTCCGATCGAGACCCCACCGACGGATCGCCCCAGCCATGCCGAGTCGCGATCGAGCGGCGTAAGCGATGCGGTCGGGTGCGTGTGGACACTCCGCTCGGCAAGGCGTGGACCCACCGTCTGCCGGACATCAAGTCGACACGATCAGCGGACAAGAAAAGGGTGCCGCCCCGACGCGCACCCGGTACAATCTCCCTTCACGACTTTCCCATTCCTCACGATAGAGCCAAGGTCGCCATGAAGCTCGAGACCCTTTGCCTCCACGGCGGCACCCAGCCCGACCCAACGACGCTCTCTCGCGCGGTCCCCATTTATCGCACGAGTTCTTATGTCTTCAAAAGTTCCGAGCACGCCGCGAACCTCTTCGCCCTCAAGGAACTGGGGAACGTTTACACGCGCCTCATGAACCCGACCACCGAAGTGCTGGAAAAGCGCGTCGCGCTCTTGGAAGGGGCCCCCGAGATGGGCGGCCTGGGCGTCGCCTCGGGGACCAGCGGCGTCTTCTACGCGATCATCAACCTCGCATCCGCCGGCGACAACATCGTCTCGGCCCGCAACCTCTACGGCGGCACTTACACGCAATTCCACGACATTTTGCCCGGTCTCGGCATCACCACCCGCTTCGTCGATTCCAACGACCCGGCCAACTTCGCCAAGGTCATCGACCGCCACACACGAGCCATCTTCTGCGAGACCGTGTCCAACCCGGCCCTGGAAGTGACCGACCTGGAAGCGGTGGCCAAGGTCGCCCACGATCACGGCCTGCCCCTCGTGGTTGACTCGACCTTCTCCACGCCCTATCTGACTCGCCCCATCGAGCACGGCGCCGACATCGTCGTCCATTCGCTCACGAAGTGGTTCGGCGGCCACGGCACGGGGATCGGCGGCGTCGTGGTCGACAACGGCAAGTTCCCCTGGGCGGCCGGAAATCATCCCCTTTTCACGACCGCGGACGCTAGCTACCACGGCCTGCGATGGGGCATCGACCTGCCTGACGTGCTCCGGCCCCTCGCCTTCATCCTGCGGATGCGGACGGTCCCCCTGCGGAACCTGGGGGCCTGCCTTTCGCCCGATAATGCCTGGATGTTCCTGCAAGGGATTGAAACGCTGCCGTTGCGCATGGAGCGGCATTGCGACAACGCCCGCGTCGTCGCGAGTTGGCTGAAGGCGAACCCCAAGGTCGAATGGGTCCGCTTCCCCGGTCTCGAAGACGACCCGATGTACAAGCTGAACCAGAAATATCTCCGCGGCCGGGGAGGCTCCATGGTCGTCTTCGGGATCAAGGGTGGCCAGGAGGCGGGCCGCAAGTTCATCGAGGCCCTCCAGCTCTTTTCCCACCTCGCCAACGTCGGGGACGCCAAGAGCTTGGCGATCCACCCCGCGACCACGACACACTCGCAGCTCGACGAGACCCAACAAGCCGAAGCGGGCATCCGTCCCGGCATGGTCCGCCTAAGCATCGGCATCGAGCACATCGACGACATCCTCGCGGACCTTGACCAGGCCATCAAGGCCGCTTGATCGCGCATGTCAACGGACACCGAGCACGCATCCACACGCTTCTTCGAGTTTTATGACCCAGCGCATCCGTTGCGCTTGGTCACTGGGCCGAGCCTTTCGCGCTTCACGCTGGCCTATGAGCAATACGGGCGGGTGAACGCCGATCGCTCGAACGTCATCCTGCTCTTCCACGCGATGACCGGCAGCCATCACGCGGCCGGCTGGAACGCAAGCGTGCCGGGCCTCAACGGCCGATGGACCGATGAGCTGCACGAAGGCTGGTGGGATGGCTTTGTGGGTCCGGGCAAGGCGGTCGACACCGACCGCTACTGCCTGCTCTGCGTGAACTATCTCGGCGGCTGCTACGGGTCGACCGGCCCCGCCTCGGTGGACCCGGAGACGGGTCGGCCCTGGGGCCCGAACTTCCCCGTACTCAGGATGCGTGACATCGTCGATTCCCAGATGCGCCTCCTCGACCATCTGGGCGTGAAACGGCTCCACGCGGTCATCGGTGCCTCGATCGGCGGTTATCTCTGCCAGCTCACCGCGATGCGCTACCCCGACCGCGTTGGGATCGTCATCCCAATCGGGACGGGCGTCGAAACGACGATCTATCAACGCATCATCAATTTTGAACAAGTTACAGCGATCGAGCAAGACCCATGCTTCCGGGGCGGTGATTATTACGACGGTGAACCCCCCGCCCGAGGGCTCGCCCTGGCCCGACGGATCGCCCACAAGACCTTCGTCTCGTTGGACACACTCCGCGAACGGGCACGCGGCGAAGTGGTGAGTTCCAGGCCCCCCTACGGCTGGTATGAGATGAACCACCCGGTCGAGTCGTACATGCTCCATCAGGGAGAGAAGTTCGTCCGCCGGTTCGACGCCAACACGTATTTACGTATACTTGACGCTTGGCAGTGGTTCGACCTCGTCAGGGAAGCGGAAGGGGACGACTTCCTGGACGTCTTCAGCCGCTGCCGCGACCAGGAATTCCTGGTCTTCAGCATCGATTCGGACCTTTCGTTCCATCCGGCCGAACAGGCGAAACTCGTGCAACTGCTGAAGGCGGCGCAAATCCGCGTGATGTGGATCACCGTGCATTCCGACAAGGGACATGATTCGTTTCTGGTGGAACCACGTCTCTTCACGCCACACATTCAACAAGTCTTGGAGCACCACCGACCTTAGGCGGCCTTGAAAAGAGGGCGGGCCTATGTCACGGTCGCGCGAGCGCCGGCATGGCGAGTCCAGAGGGAACGGTCGATGACTTCGGCCATCGCGT
Source organism: uncultured Isosphaeraceae bacterium (assembly GCA_937858365.1). Lineage (GTDB taxonomy): Bacteria > Planctomycetota > Planctomycetia > Isosphaerales > Isosphaeraceae > CALLYK01. Next base: position 3,502 of record CALLYK010000136.1, read on the forward strand.
CGATCGCCGCTTCGATTTCCTCGTCGGTCGTATAGAAATGCGGTGAGAAACGAACGCCCGCCCCGGGCCGATAGTCGCAGAGCACTTCGCGGGCCTTCAGCGCCTTGGAGACCTCCAACCCGTGCGGAAGGTCAATGGACACGGTGCCCCCACGACGTTCGGGGGCGCTCGGCGTCGTGACTGTCCAACCGCGTCCCAAGGCCAGATCCAGCAGCCGAGTCGTCTGGCGGATGGACTTGCGACGGATCGCCTCCATGCCGACCTCGCGAATGATCTCGATCCCGGGACGGGCCGCGTAAAGGGCCGCGATGTTCGGTGTGCCGTGCAGGAAGCGCCAGGCATCGTCGCGGAGTTCCCTCGTGGGTTCGAAGGCGAAGGGTCGAGGGTGGGCCATCCAGCCGGTCAAGCGAGGGTCAAGGTCGCGTCGCAGGTCGGGACGGACCCACATGAACGCGGCCCCCGGCCCGCCGCAGAGCCACTTCAGACAACCGCCGATGAAAACGTCGACGCCGAGCGCCCGCACGTCCACCGGCATGTTCCCCACCGATTGATAGCCGTCGATGATCGAAACGGCGCCGACCTCGCGTGCCCGAACGGTGACGGCCTCCACATCATGAATGAACGAGCTTCTGAACAAGACATGAGAGATGTTCACAAAAGCAGTGCGTTCGTCGATCGCTTCGAGAAGGCGATTGGTGTCAATGGTCACACCATCGTCCGTCGGCACGACCACCACGTCGGCCCCACGGAGGCCCGCGATCAGGTAAAGGACCGAGGGGAAGTGCATTGAGTCGGAGACGATTTTCGGTCGATCGCCGGGAAAAACGAACGCGCTGAATATGACAGCATGGGCCAGCGTGACGTTCGGTTGAAAGACGACTTCCCCCGGCCTCGCGCCGATCAGAGGGGCCAAACGGTCGCCCAGGCCGGCGGCCATTTCCCACCAGGTTTCTTCCCAGGCGCGTACACCGCGGGTCGCCCAAGTCTCGTAGTAGTCTTGAAGGTGCTTCGCGGCATCCGATGGGACCGCGCCGAGCGAGTTGCTGATGAGATAATTGGTCGTGGCGAGGACTGGGAATCGCGATCGGTGGGCCAGAAGCGGATCGTAGCGATCGCTCACGTCCGCGCCCCTTCCCCTAGGTCTCGCAAGACGGCCCGAACCGGGCTCGCATCTCCGCCGACGATCCGGAGCGGTAGCGCGATCAATTCGTAATGGCCCTCCATCACGTCATCGAGTACCAAGCCTTCCAAAATGGCCACGTCACATTCGAGGCAAGCAAGATGCGAGGGCAAGTCCTTGGAGTCGAAAAGGTCAACGCTTGGTGTGTCGATTCCGATCAATCGAACCCCCTGTAGGGCCAGGTAGCGGACCAAGGCTGGGTCGAATGCCGCGAAGTCGTACGTGAAGGTGGAGCGGTCGGGATACGTGGCCGTCCGAAAGAGGACGCGAGGGGCTTCGACCGGCTTGGTCAAGTGACGGAGACCAACACGTTCTCCTCGGCACACCGCGACATGGACCACCTGACACAAACCGAGATAAGTGGTGATATCTTGCTCATCGATGCCGCGAGCGTCGCGGCCAAAGTGGTTCGGGCCATCGGCGTGGGCCCCGAGATGCAGCGTGGCGCGCACCGTCGAGAGCGTGAGATGGTCGCCCCGTTTCATGTCCAACAGGACATCCCGTTGAAACGGGTTGTCCCCCGGCCAAACGCCCAACGCCTCACAGATTGGCGGCGAAATGTCGTAAATCAAGGTCTCATTTCCCCAGCACCCAGGCGGCCCGGGCAGGTGAGTCCGGCACGTCGACCAACTCGCACCGAAGGCCCGACGCGGGCCTCGAAGCATCGTGTGAAAAGGTCAAAACATGCTTTCCTTGAGAAAGTTCAAGCATTGTCTCCGCATTGAGTCCCACGGGGCGACCGTCCACCCAGAGCGTGAGTCCGTCACGTTCGGCCACCTTGAGTTTGATCTGTCCGGCCGTCGTCACGTCGATCTCGGTCCGGGCGAAGCCGTAGGTCCCTTCCAGTTCGCGCGGTTTCATCGTGGGAATGTCCGCCATCGGAAGGGTCCCGTCCACGCGACTGTACGCGGGCACCCAGCGCAAGTCCGGATCGGTCGCGGCGGTATCGAAGCGCGTGCGTCTAAGCTTGTTGATGTTCTCAGGCGTCGCTTCCAGGACTTGCCAGCGACGCGCCAGCCGGGCCTGTCCAACCGAGTACGGCCCCACTTTGCCCAACTCGGCGAGGAACCGCGTGAGGTCCACGACCTCCTCGCGCGTCAGCGTATCGACCAGGCCGGCCGGCATGAGCGAGCCGCCCTGCTTCGATTCTTCGATGTCTTTCGACGGGACGACGACCTCGCGATCGTCGGCGTCTCGCAGGACGAGTTCGCCATCGGCCTCACGTTGCTTCACGCCCGTGATCACTTTGCCGCTGGTCGTGGCCACGACGAGCGAATGATAACCTTCCTTCACTGCTTTGTTGGGTTGATAGAGTGAATCGACCAGGTAGTCGATCGGTGCGCTCGCGCCCACGCTCGCCAGGTCGGGACCGACGCGACCCCCGGCACCGGCGATCGCGTGACAGTTCATGCAAGTCGCGGAAGGCCGGCGATAGATCGCCTCGCCACGCGCCGCTTCGCCGCGTTCGCGTACCTCGGCGACGAGCGCTTCCAACTCGGCCCCGGTGGGTGGCGGCGGGACTGCTTCGAGTTTGCCGGCCGCTTTGAGGGCCTCGATCAGCGCGGGGTCGGCCTGGCCGGCACCGCCCACTTCGCGAAGAGCGAGCTTGGCCAAGTCGGGTGGAACAGAGGCGCCCTTCAGGGCCTTGGCGAGTAAGGCGGTGGCCCCCTTCCGTTCCCGAAACGCTTGAACGAGTTCGCCAGGCCGTGAACCGGGCCCTGCCGCGGTGAGAAGGGCCACTGCCCGCGTCGCGGCTTCTTCAGGTCGAGCCGCTAACAAGGCGACGATCGCCCGCGAGCGTGTGCCGAACGACTGGGCCGTCTCGCTGAGATGAGCGATCGCGGCCATTGATTCGTCATCCCCCAGCGCGGCCAGGCCATCAAGGGCCGCTCCGGCCAAGTCGGCCGACGATTGGTCGTCTTTGGCCCATCCGAGGAGTCGTTCGCGCTCGTCGTGAAGGCCCCAAGCGCCGGCCAAACGCGCTGCCGTAACGCGGACGGACGCGTCACGATCATCGAGCGACCGCGCAAGTCGGGCGAGGTCCCCCTCCGGTCGCGCCTTGCGGCGCGATTGCGACTGGAGCAATGCGTTCAGCAGCGCTGCGCGACGCGCCGGGGCGAGTTCGCCACTTTGAGCGAGGTCGAAAACGAAAGAGAGTTCCCGAGGTCCTCCGAGGTTCGCCAGCAGGGTGAGGGCCCCCTGCTCTTCCGTCGCGGGCACTTTTCCTTGTCGGATCAGGTCCACGATCGGCTGGACCACAGAAGGCGAGCCCACGGCCCGAAGCCCGAAGAGCAAGCGATTGGTCTTGCCGTCGAAGTCCAACTTCCCTTCGCGAACGGAGGGAAGCCAATCCATTTCCAGGTCGCGGCAGGTCAGCCAGAGACCGTAGTCAAGATTGCGATCGATCGGTCGATCCAAAGCACGGAGAGCAAGTTGGACGGACTCGACCCCCGGAATGCGACCCAAGGCCCGGACCGCTTCCAGACGAACGCGCGGGTGCTCGTCATCCACCAAGGGCGTCAGCAACGCTCTAGGTTCGGTCAACCGATCGGCCCAATCCGCGACAATCGGCGCGACCGCTTGCCGAACGCGCGGGTCGGACGACCTGAGAAGGTCCGACAGCAAAGCGGGATCAATGTGATCTACACCTTGATGGACCCAAAGGGCTTCAAGCCGATGATGGTCATGATCTTGGTCGGACCGATCGAGTTTCGCGACCCATTCGACGAGTCGCGGGACGATCGAGGGGCCGTGTTTCTCGAAAAGCACACGTTTGGCGAAATGGCGCGTCCAGTCTTCGGGGGCCTTAAGCGCCTCGAGCAATTCCGGCACGGTCGCGTCCACGAGCTTGGGACGCGGCACGAGGGGACGTCCTTTGGCCGTGATCCGCCAGATGCGTCCGCGCGTGTGATCGCGCCTTGGGTCGCGGAAATCGACCTCGCCATGCTGAATGATCGGGTTGAACCAATCGGCGACATAAAGGGCCCCGTCGGGCCCCATCTTCAAGTCGATCGGTCGGAACGAGACATAGGATGTCTTGAGCAATTCCGGTTGTTCACGCGAGGAGTAGCTTGACCCGTCTTCACTCAGGACGAATCGACAAACGCGATTACCTCGGAAATCGTTGGTGACGAGACTTCCTCGATATTCTTCGGGAAAATGACGCCCGCTCAAGACCTCCAGGCCGCAGTGCTTGGGGCTTCCCGGATTGAGGCCCGGCAGGATGCGCGATGCGCCCACGGCAGTGGCGTAGGAGGCGCCGAAGACCACGTCGTTGATCCCTTCGCCGCCGGCGCCGTCGGTCGCGAAGCGTCGGCCCCAGCGGTCGAAGACGTGTCCCCAAGGGTTCACGAGGCCGCGCATCGTCACTTCCAAACGGCGCGAATCGGGCCGGAACTGCCAGATGCCGCTGCCCCCCAAACGTCGCACGCCCCAAGGGGTCTCGATATGGCTGTGGATGTAGATCGACTGGTTGAAATAGAGCCGGCCTTCAGGCCCCCACCGGAACGTGTGGATAATATGATGCGTGTCCTCGGTCCCGAAACCGGACAGGAGCACCTGGCGCTTGTCGGCCCTGCCGTCGCCGTCGGTGTCGGCCAGATGGACGACTTCCGTGCTGTTGGCGACATAGGCGCCGCCATCGCCCGGTTCGATGCCCGTTGGGATGAGGAGCCCTTCGGCGAAGACGGTGGTCTTGTCGGCCCTGCCGTCGCCGTCGGTGTCTTCGAGTACGAGCACCTTATCGTTGGCGACCTGACCGGGCGCGATCTGAGGATAGACCTCCGACGAGACCACCCAGAGCCGGCCGGCGGCGTCCCAGTTCATCTGGATCGGCTTGGCCAGCAGTGGGTCGGCCGCGAAGAGGTTGACCTCGAAGCCCTCGGCGACCTGAAACGAGCGACGCTCGACCTCCGGGTCGGGGTCTGGGATCGCGAAGGGTGCGCGCTGGGCGGTCGCGGCGGTCGAGAGACCAGCGAGCGCCGCCAAGACCTTAGCGAATCGGCCGATCATCGCTCCCTCCCTTCCTCGCGTGAGAGTTCATAAACGTGTTTCACGGGCACTTTCAAACGCGCGATTTCTTTTTCTTTCACCTCGACGAGCGGGTCGAAGAGGGGCACTTCGCGGGCGTTGTTGCCTTGCTCGTGCTTGCGGAAGCCGAAGAGGTACGTTTCGTTCTGGGGCCGCCAGCGGTGGAAATAGAGTTGGTTCTTGTCGTTGATTACCTTGCGAAGGGCCTCAACTTGGTCGTATTCGGGGCCCTTGGTGATCACGACGGAGTCTCTCCACTCTTTCTCGTCGGCGGTCGCCACGGGTTGGCCGTCCACCTTGAGCATGTATCGACCTGTTCTTAATCCAGAGCAATAAATGTGCTTGAAGTATGTGTTAATGATTTCCGGCGGCATGAGTGGGACAGGTAAGTTTTCGTCGACAAGTTCGAAGCGGATACCTTCCGGCGTGGTCTCCAAGTTCGAGAGACGGGTTGCGCGGGCCTCGACGAGTTCGCCCGACTTAATCGACACGAATCCGCCGCGGCCCACCGGGTCCGCCCCCAGCGAGGTCGCCGCCACCAGAGAGCATGCGAAAGCGCCCAACGCGTTCAGATGAATGCCGTCATCCGTTATGAGCGGCTTAATGAGCGGTTTGCCACGTTGGCGGCTTAAAACATTCAGATAAGAAAAGTCAAAAAGATCGATGAAGGTCGTTCTTTTTTGGATGGAGAGCTGTCTCATGGCTTCGGCATAGCTCAGCAGGTCTTGATTGTGCGGAGTCGGGTCGGGTAGCGGGCGGCCCATGTCCTCGTGAGCGATCGGTGAGACGAGCACGACGCGGGCGCCCGCCTTCTTGGACTCGTCGATCAGGGCCTTCAGGCTGATGGTCTCGACAGCCTCGCCGCCCTCGCCGCGGGCGAAGGCGAGATACTCGTCGATCATGTGCTCCATCTCGGACAGGTCGCGCTTCATCTCCGCCGTGCGGCTGGTGGGCTCGGCCAGGGCCAGCTCCAGCTTCAGGCGGGTGAGGGGGGTGCGCAGGTCATGGCTGACCGAGGCCAGGAGCGCGGTGCGCTGGTCGATATGGCGCTGGATGCGCGACTTCATGGCCAGGAAGGCGTGGGCGGCCTGGCGAACCTCCCGCGCCCCGTGAGGCTTGAAGGCCGGAGCATCCACCCCCAGGCCGAAGGCCTCCGCCGCCGAGGCCAGGCGCTCAATGGCCCGCACCTGGTTGCGGATGAACAGGATGGAGATGGCCGTCAGGATCAGGGTGGCGATGGTCATCCACAGGACGAAGATATGGCCTTGGGTGGCGATGGCCCGTTCGCGCGGCGCCAGCACCCGCAGCACGCCCTGGGGCGTCTGGACCCGGATGTCGACATAGGCCGGGTAGCGGGTGGTGTCGAACCAGAAGGGGGCGTCCAGGCGGGCGGCCAGGGCCTTCTCCATCGACCGGTCGACCACGGCGAAGAGGGCCGGCCTGCGGCCCACCGGCAGGGTGCGCCCCGGCTGAAGGGCGATGGACAGGCTCATGGAGCGCTCGGCCCGGTTGGTCAGCTTGGCCAGGGCCTGGGGCGAGGGATCGTCCATATAGCTCTCGACCGCCCAGGCGACGTCGCCCGCCAGGCCGTCGGACAGGCGGCTGGTCACCGCCTGCCAGTGGGCGTCGAAGAACACCCAGGTGACCGCCACCTGCATCAGGGCGACGGGCAGGATGATGATCAGCAGCGAGCGACCGAACAGGGTCGTCGGCATGCTGCGCTTGATCAGCCGGCGCATGACAGGCGTGGAGGGGATGCGCAGCCGCATCAGTCGGGCGCCAGCATGTAGCCCACCCCGCGCACGGTCTGCAGGTATCGGGGCGCCTTGGGATCGGTCTCGATCTTTCGACGCAGGCGGGTGACCTGGACGTCCACGGCCCGGCCGGAGGGATCCACCGTCTCCTTGGCCAGCTCCAGCCGATCCACGGGCTCGTGCGGACAGCGGGACAGACGGCGCAGCAGGGCGATCTCGGCCTCGGTCAGGCGCACGGCCGCGCCTTCACAGGTCAGCTCCCCGCGATCCGGATCGAACTGGCAGCGTCCCAGGTTGATCGCCGCGCTCTGGGCCTGGACCGGGCGCGCCTGCGCCCGGCGCAGGATCGCCTCGATGCGCAGCACCAACTCCTCGGGCTCGAAGGGCTTGGCCAGGTAGTCGTCGGCGCCGATCTCCAGCCCGACGATGCGGTCGGTCTCCTCGCCCATGGCGGTCAGCATGATCACCGGCGTGGCGCTGCCGGCGCGCAGCCGGCGGCACAGGCTGAGCCCGTCCTCGCCGGGCAGCATGAGGTCGAGCACGACGAGGTCGATCTCGGCGTGCTTCAGCTG
>CALLYK010000137.1 GCA_937858365.1 uncultured Isosphaeraceae bacterium
AGTCTATTCAACTCACCCTGCAAAATCCTTGGTGAACGGGCCTGAAGAGTCAACGGCCATCGCGAATACGCGAATCTCACGTTCTTAGCCGGGTTTACCCGGCTTTGCCGCGTAGCGGTCGTAGACCCGCCGTTCACGGCGGGGGAAACATGCCTCGTCTCGTCTCACCCTTGGCGAGTCGGGCGAACTCGACGGGCGGGGCGTCGAAGAGGGTGTCGCCGAAGATTTCGGCGAGGGCGTCGGCTTTGGTGACGATCGGCCGGTTGCCCGGCTTGGGGTGGCGAAGGGGTCGACTTCTCGTTCCGGTCTTTTTTTTGAGGTTCGGCTTCGGTGTTTTTCATGGATGCTCCCACGAGGTTCGGGTTCGCGAAAAAACACGTGGTCCTCCTTCGATGGACGATCGCGGTGGGGGGCGATTTTCACAATTTGGGGAAAAAAAACGGAGCTATCCGGCGGCATTTCAGGAGGGACAGTCGGCGCCATGGGTCATGGTCCCAGAGGACCTCCGCTGAGGTGAGACATGCCCATCGCTTTGAAAATGCGATCTCGACGTTCCAAGTAGCTCGGTGAATCCAGGTCGCGTGGCCGCCGCAGATTGACCTCGACGACCTCCCGGATCGTCGCGGGGCGGCGGGTCATGACCAGGACGCGGTCACCCAGTTGGATTGCCTCGTCGATGTCGTGGGTGACGAACAAGACCGTCTTCCGCTCGCCCTGCCAGATCCGAACGAGGTCTGCACGCATCTTGAATCGCGTGATGTAGTCGAGCGCGCCGAACGGCTCGTCCATGTAGAGGATCTCGGGGTTCGCGGCCAGGGCGCGGGCAATCTCGACCCGCTGCCTCATCCCGCCGGAGAGCTCACGCGGGTACGACCGCTCGAAGCCCGAGAGCCCGACCATTTCCAGGTAGTGGTTGATCACGGTATCGCGCCCTGGGCGGCGGTCGAGGCCGAACCCGATGTTCTCGCGGACCGTTAGCCAGGGGAACACCCCCCCTTCCTGGAAGATGAAGATCCGCCGGCGGTCCGGACCCTGGACGGGGGCCCCCTCGACCAGCACCTCCCCGCGGGTCGCCGTCAGGAAGCCGCCGATGATGTTCAGGAGCGTCGTCTTGCCGCAGCCCGAGGGGCCGACGATACAGACGAACTCGCCTCGGCGAACCTCGAGGTTCACGTCCTCCAGGACGTGCACGGGGGGGCCCCAACGCGTCCCTGGATACGTCAGCCAGAGACCTCGGATGGAGACCGTCGCGAGACTTGTGACAGGAGGATGCTCACCGGTCGGGGCGCCGCAGTGCTCGTGAGACGCCGGGCAATCGTGGTTGGGGGTCGTATCAGGGCCGCGGGACCGCGGTGGCGGGTTTGTCATCGGTGTGCGTAACCCCAGCTGACCCCCTCGAGCCGCTCGGCCCGGCGCAAGAGCAAGTCGAGGCCCAGGCCGATGAGCCCGATGATGACCATGCCCGCGACCACCAGGTCATACCGCTTACCCGCGTTGCGGGCGTCGATGATCAGATAGCCGAGGCCCGAGTTGACCGCGATCATCTCGGCGGCCACGACCACGAGCCACGCGACCCCCAGCGCGATCCGGAGGCCCGTGAGGACCTGGGGCAGCGTCGCCGGCAGGATCACCCTCAGGAACAGTTGCACGCGCCCGATCCCGAAGTTGCGCGCGGCCCGCACGTAGACCGGCTGGAGGTCCCGGACCGCGGCCGTGGCCGAGACGGTGATCGGGAAGACGCTGGCCAGGAAGATCAAGAAGACCGGCGCGGCGTCGGAGACGCCGAACCAGAGGATCGCCAGCGGGATCCAGGCGATCGGCGAGATCGGCCGGAGCACCTGGATCAGCGGGTTGAACGCCAGATAGGCCGTCCTGAACCAACCCAGGAAGAGCCCGAACGGGACCCCCACCAGCACCGCGAGCAGAAACCCCCAGGTCACGCGGAAGAGCGAGGCCACGGTGTACTTCAGCAGAAGCCCCTTGCGGAGCAGCTCCACGACGCCGAGGCCGACCTGCCAGGGGCCGGGGAACAGGTCGTTGCGTGAGTAACGTACAGCGCCTTCCCAGGCGAGCAAGAGCAGGACCGCGACGAGGCTCGGGAGCGTCAGCACCGGTGCGAACCACCTCGGGCGCTGGGACGTGTTGGGTGCCATCCGGTCCGCGTTCACGGCGGGCCCTCCCAGTCAAAGGGGCGGACGGCCGTTTCGTCTCGGACGAAGGACGTGTCGGCGTAGTCCTTGAAGTGGGCCGACCCGTTGAGGATGCCCGCTTCGCGGCCGAGCGCCTCGATCTCCTCGAAGTCCTTGCGGACCAACGAGAGGTTTGTGTACTTGACCCGGTCGGGCGGCTTGCTGAGCACGAACCGCAACAGCTTCGGGTCCTGGTGGTAGTACTGCTTCCCCGAGAAGTCCGCGGCCTGCATCCGGTGGGCCATGTCGCGGTCCAGCCATTTCCCGCTCCGGGCGATCCCGTCTACGAGGCGCTGGACGTCGGCACGGCGGGTCCGGATCAGGTCCTCCGGGACGGCCAGAACGCACGAGATGAATTCGGGCCAGACGTCTTTGGTCATGAACAGGACACGCCCGTACCCGTCCATCTCGGTTTGGGCCATGAACGGCTCGCCCGAGATGACCGCGTCGACGGACCGGGAGTACAGCGCCGCGGGCATATCGGGCGGCGGCATCTCCACGAGTTTCACGTCTTGGATGCTCATGCCTCGCTCCTTGAAGGCCTTGAACAGGATCAGCCGCTGGTTGGAGAACCGGTTGGGCACGGCCACCGTACGGCCTCGGAGGTCCTCGATCCGAAAGACCGTCGAGTCCTTGCGGACCATCATCGTCGTCCCATCGCGGTGCCCCAGGTAGACAATCTTGATCGGCACTCCTTGTTCACGGAGCGAGATGGCGAGCGGGGCGAGGATGAACGTCGCCTCCAGGTTGTTCGCGAGAAACGTCTCTTTCAGCTCGGGCCAGCCGTTGAACCGCACGGGTTCCATTGTCCCGTCGCCGGTCATCTGTTCGTTGATGAAGTGGGTGACGGGGCAGGTCAGGTGTCAGGTGACGGGGAGAAAGCCGACCCGGAAGGGCGGGGCGCCGTTCGGCCCCCACTTCGCGGGGGGGTCGAACCACCTGAGGTTCATCGACCCGTGCAGCAGGCTGATCGCCGCGACCCATGTGACCATACCCAGAATGACGCTTCGTCGATGGGACATTCTCTCTCTCCTCGGCCGTGACGGCGACCCGCGGGGGTCACAACGGACAACGGTCCGGACGGTCTCGGTACCTGACGTTCGGGACCGAGGGATGGAATGAAACGGCTGGTTGGACTTGATCGTTGATGGGCCCCGGGCCTCAATCCGCGAGAACGGTCTGATCGGGTAGTCTGATCGGTCGTATCGGCCGGTCCCACGTGTCCTCGAGCGGCAGTGATCTCCGTCCGAACTCGAAGACCAGATGCAACGCGACGTTCAGCCCGAGCACTCCGAGGGCGGCCGAGACGAACCGCCAGCCGACGATGTGCTCGTGGTAACACGTCCACGCATACTGGGCGAGGCACAGGAGGGCCACGGCGCCCAGGATGACGCGGCGTGGCACGTACCGCGACACGAGGTTGCCGAGAGGGCCGCCGACGGCCACGACCGGCACCGCGGCCAGCCAGTAAGGAAACATCTCGGCGAGCGAAATCCGTACCGTCGGCGACCAGAAAGACGCCAGGACGTTACATCCCAGCCCGACCAGAGAAGTAAAAGCCATGAGAATGACCGATGTAGGAATCGCGATCCTTATATCGGTGTTATAGAGCAGGACGAGAGTGCCATAGAGCAAGATGTCGGCCCCGACCCCGATCACCGACGCGAGGAGGCCCCCCAGCACACCGACGGCGAAGCCGACGGCAGGGTCTGACCGGAACCGCGTCTTTGAAGGTCCGTCGTTGGCCACGATGTCTCGCAGCCGCGCGACGTGCAACAGCCCGAAGCCGGCGTACACGACCGAGAACAGGACCTTGACCGTGACGTCGGCGACGTTCGGGGCCACGCAGGACATGCCCAGCGGCATCGCGACCGCGGCGCCCGGGAGGGCGAACCGGAGGACCCGCCACTCCACCTTCCGCCGCCGTGTCAGGATGTAGACGCTCGCCGACACCATGCCGACCGACTGAATGGCGAGGCTGAAGTCTCGCCCCAGCTTGGCGGGGTGGTCGAGTCCGTAGACGAGCAGCGGGAAGCCGACGGTCCCGCCGGCCACCGGGCTCGACCCGCCGACGAACGACCCCCCCGCCATCGCGACGGAAACCGGCCAGTGAACGCGCGCGACGGGCCAGGGCCCCGCGAAGACGACCGCACCCGCCCAGGCCGAGTAAACCAACAAGAGCCAGGCCGGGAAGAGCCACCGCACCGGGGACCGCCCGCTCGGGGCGGTCACGGGCTTGCACGCGGCCGCCCTGACACACGTCGCAACGCTCACAAGGTCACCCCTTCAGCTGGAGGATCTTCTTCTGGTTGGCGAGGATCTCGCGCTGGTTGGCGAGGATCTCGTCCTGGTTGGCCTGGATGTGCTCCTGGTTCGCCAGGATCGAGGCCTGGTTCGCCACCGCTTTGTCGAGCTTGGTCTGGTTGGTCAGGATGCTCTGCTGGTTGGCCTCCAGGGTCGCCTGGTTGGCGAGGATCTTGTCGAGCTTCTTCTGGTTGTCCTGGATCGACTCCTGGTTCGAGAGGATGGCGGCCTGGTTGGCGACCAACTTGTCGAGCTTGGCCTGGTTCTTCTCGATCTTCTCCTGGTTGGCAAGGATCTTCTCTTGGTTGCTGATCACGTCGGCACTCATTCTGGCGACTCCTGGAGGTTGACGAACAAACACAGACCACGTGAAGGTCGGCAGCGCCGGGGCGATGTTCGCCCGCGCCGCGGCCGACCTGACGTCATCCCCGCGGACCTGCGGGGAATGCGCTCACCGTGCGAGGGGCTCGAGCCGGAGGCATTCGACCCAACAGTGCGCTTCAGAGCTCGAACGATTGTTGATCACGACGAGGGCGTCGTCCCCGACGACGTCCTGGATGAGGACGATGGTCCCCACGGGTAGCTTGAGCTTCTCCGTCTTGTTCGACCTCGACACGCGTTGAGCCGACTTCTCCGATGGGGAGCGAACGATCCGGTCGAGGATGACGTCCGAACCGTCCGGGGAGACGAGTTTGGCTTCCCCCCCAACCTTGAGTTCTCCGACCTTCAAGTTCGTGGGGCCGACGCCCGGGCCCCCCAGGCACCCCGCGATCATCAGGGTCAGGACACCGGCCGGAGCGGATGGGCCCCGTCCCAAGGCACCCCTCAGGAGAGGGCCTACCGCGGGACGACGGGGGTCAGAAGGCTTCCGCACTGACCACCTCCCCTCCGCTCCTGGTGCCGAGATTCCGCCAGACCTGTGAGCTGGTCGAGCTCTTCACGAACCGCGCCGAGCCGTCCATCATCAGCGCGTTGACGCCCCCGGGGTGGTAGCTGCGGGCGGTGAAGACGACGTAAGTCACGTTGTTGACCGAGAGGCCGAGGCGGCTGGAGGTGAACCCGATGCTGTGGGTCTTCCCTCCCGACACGTAAGGTACGACCGTGTTGGGGGGGAACGTCGTGCTTATGCCGGTCTGCACGTAGAGGCCGTTCACCCACTGGCAGTTGCCGAACGCGACGTCGAAGGTGCCGCCGAAGCCGGCGACCTGGCTTGGACTGGTGGGCGGCGCGACGCCGAAGCCATTGGGGCTGCCGCCGTCGTGGAGCGTGGCCTGGTAGGTCCAGATCTCGGCGAGGGCGACGGTATTGCCGAGCCCGTCAGCGATCTCGGAGGGGGGGACGCATCGATTGACGAGAAACATGCCGTCGCCCATCGTGTTGCTATTCGGGTCCCACATCAGCCAGGTGC